>DATGIQ010000181.1:0-3085 GCA_035295665.1 Gemmataceae bacterium
GACGCCGAGGTAGACCGCGATCTCTTCGATGATGTTTTCGATGGTGGCCACGGCCTGGGGACCGCCAAAACCGCGAAAGGCGGTATTCGAGGGCTGGTTGGTCCGGCACACGGTACCGGTCACTTCGATGTTGGGAATGAAATAGGCGTTGTCGGCGTGGAGCAACGTCCGCTCCATCACGGCCAGCGACAAATCGGTGGAAAACCCGCCATCGGAAAAGAACTCGGTCTTGAGGCCCGTAATCTCCCCATCGGCCGTAAAGCTGACTCGGTAGTGGGCCAGGTAAGGATGACGCTTGCCGGTCACCTGCATGTCCTGGTCGGTAGAGAAAACCATCCGCGCGGGCCGCTTCGTCTTGAACGCTACCAGGGCCGCCAACAGGGCCGGTTGGGCAGCCTGCGTTTCTTTGCCGCCAAAGCCGCCGCCCATCCGCCGGCATACGCAGACCACCTGGTTTTGCTGCAATCCAAGGCAGTGGGCCACGACAATTTGGATCTCGGTCGGATTTTGCGTCGAGGATTGGATGGTAAGCTGGCCACCTTCACCGGGAATGGCCAAGGCCGCTTGCGCTTCGAGATAAAAATGTTCCTGCCCGCCGCTCTGGAATGTCCCTTCCAGGAAATGTTCGGCGGTCGCAAATGCGGCGGCAACGTCTCCCCGCTGGATCCGCCGCGTGGGACCAATGAACTGCTGTTGCGCGATTGCATCCTCGATCGTAAGCACCGCGGGTAGCGGATCCAGCGCAAGGCGAACCGCAGCCTTGGCGGCCTGCAAGGCCTGCTTGCTCGTGCCGGCCAGGACGACAATCGGTTGGCCGATGTAATGGCACACCGCCTGGGCCAACAATTCTTCGTCGTGGAAAACCGGGCCAAAAGTATTTTGCCCCGGCACATCGGCAAACGTATACGCCGCAATGATTCCAGCTTGCCGAACCGCAGCGCTGACATCGATCGATCGGATACGGGCGTGGGCCAGGGGACTGCCGACGAAATCGACAAGCAGTTCATTGCGCAGCGGCGGCAGATCATCCAAATAGACAGCCTCGCCGGTGACATGTTGCCGCGCCGAATCGTGGGGGATGGATTTACCCAGATTGGTCATGGATTGTTTACCCAGTGGCGATTTCCTTGAACCGACGCCGCCCTCAGTGCACCCTTTCGACTTCCTCAAATTCCGCCCCGGCGCAATCGTAGTAGAATTTCTGCAGGATATTCTCGGCCAGCTGAAGCCGGAAATCCCGCGAACCGCGCACATCGGAGATCGGCTCGATCTCGGAGCGGGCCATCTGCCCGGCCTGCTGGAAGGTCTCTTCGCAAAAATGCTGTCCTTGCAAGAAGGCCTCGGTCTCCCGCAAACGAACCACGGTGGGTGCCACGCCGGAGTAGGCAATCCAGGCCCGAGTAATGATTGGAGCCGCTTTTTGGATCCGGATGCCGGCACCGAACGTAGCTATGTCGAGGTCGTTGCGTCGGGATACCTTGTAAAGTTTCAATTCCTCATCTCGAACCGGCAACGGAATGGTGACGCCGGCAATCAGCTCATCGGCAGCCAAGACAGTCGTTTTGTAGCCGGTGTAGAAATCATTGATCCGGACGCGCCGACTGCTCCCCTGGCGAACCACTTCCAACTCGGCGTCGGAGATGAAGAGGAATGGGAGGGAGTCGGCAATCGGCGAACCATGAGCAATATTGGCTACCAGCGTTGCGACATTCCGAATTTGCGGTGACCCAAACCGGATGATGATCCGATAGAACTCCGGCACCGCTGTTTTCATGAACGCCTCGATCATGGTCCAGGTCACGTTCGCTCCAATGCTCACTGTTCCGTCCGTGCAAGTGATTCGGGACAGATCCGGGATGGATGTGAGGCTGAGCAGGATCGGCGGCGCCATACCCTTTTTATTGTGCAACACGCCCAACTCGGTCCCACCGGAAACGACGCGTGCCTCTGGATGGCGTGTCTTGAAGTCCAGGGCTTCGTCCAACTGGCGCGGACTAAAAAACGATCGCGTTTCCGCGCCGCTCGCTTGAATCAGGACAGGATCCGGCGCATGTTGGCGGAGGTCTTCCATCATGGTCCCAGACGAGTACTCCTCCTTCATCGGAATGATCGTTGCCGGTTCGAGCTGAAGGCCGGCTTCAAGGATTGGCAGATAGCCGGTGCAGCGGCACAGGTTGCCGGTCAGTGCCAACCGCAGCCTGTCGGGATCGGCGGCGCGCTGTTCCTCAAAGCTCCCAGCAAGGGCCATCACAAAACCGGGCGTGCAATAGCCGCATTGAGATCCGTGGTGCGCAACGAGAGCTTCCTGGACCGGATGGAGCATCCCATCTCGCGGAAGTCCTTCGATACTCACCACATGCTTGCAGTCGAGCTGATAGAGAAACTGAATGCAGGAATCGACCGTTTCATAGCGGAGGCCGCTGCCGTGGAGCCGGCCAACCAGAACCGTGCACGCTCCACAATCCCCTTCGGCGCACACCACCTTGGTTCCAATCAGTCCAAGCTCTGCGCGAAGAAAATCCGCCAGGCAGGAATAGGCCATCGCGCCACGGATCTCGTAGCGCTTGCCGTTGACATAGATCAACACATAATCCCGCATCGGTCCGCACCGTCCAGTGATGGGTTCAATGCCCCAGCAAATATCAATAACATCGCATGTTACATCTGGCTCTCCCGCGGTTCAAGCGAAGCCCCGGGCAGGTAGAAGTCTATTCCACCCGACGCTGCGGATTGGCTTGACCTCGCCTTGAACGTGGAATCGGTCCCCGGTTTAATCACGACAGCCCGTGGCGAACTTGTTTCGGCGTTTTTGCATGGCCAGCATGCCGGCACTGCACCTTACGGATGATGTAAACTGGACTGCCTTGGCGGACGAGGTGTTGGTCCACTGCAACCAGATCGCCGCGTACACGGAGGAAGAAGGCATCATCACGCGCACCTTTCTGTGTGCACCGATGAAGCCCTTGCACGAACTGGTGTCCGGCTGGATGCAAGCGGCACACATGACTGTCCGCCGGGATGCGATCGGCAACCTAATCGGCCACTATCCCGCGGAGGGTGATGGAGCGCCCGTATTCTTGATCGG
>DATGIQ010000182.1:0-24207 GCA_035295665.1 Gemmataceae bacterium
TGCGGGAAGTCCTCGGCGAACAAGGCAGCATAATCCGAAAGCCGTTGCAACACGGCCGCGTCCAGTTGAGGAGTGTAGGTTTTCATCCTAATTTAGATATCCCGCATCCCAGAAGGATTCGGAACATCTAACGGAGTAGTACTAACTTCGGGCCGGGAAGTGCGGACCCTTGGCCCGGCCGCGCCAACAAATGGTGCCGCTCTTTCGTTCGCCCTGGACCGGACCGGCCAACGACTCGCAGAAGCGCAAGATGGCGTACAGATCCGTAAGCTCGATTCTGGAGAGGTCCTCGCTTCGTGGAAGTTGCCGGCTGTTTGGCACCTGGCCTGGAGCGACGACGGTCATTGGCTTGCCGCCGCAGGCAGTGATGGCCGCATTTACATCTTGGACACCGTTAGCCCGCGGCAACACAGCGTCCTGGAGGGGCATGAGCTGTCGGCCGTAAAGGTTGCCTTCAATCACGCCGGCACGCTCCTGGCTTCCAGCGGTTGGGATAATCAAACGCGGTTATGGGATACCCACAGTGGCAAAGAGCTGGTGATGGCCCAGGGATCCTTCCTGCAATTTAGCCCTGATGATCGATCGTTGGCCTACACCCGGGGACGAGAAGTGGGCATCTGGAAAGTGAGCGAAGGCCGGGTTTGCCGCAAACTCTATGGCCACCAACCGACAAGTGGTGCAGCCCTCGTGCAGTTTAGCGCCGACGGACAATTGCTAGCGTCCTCGGCAAATGACGGAGTCTCCCTGTGGGATACTCATACCCTCCGGCAAGTGGCCTATCTACCAGAGCTGGGGCGCACCATCGGGGTCCTATTTCCTTCCAAAGGCGATAGCCTGATCACTTCCGGTACCCGGGGGTTGTATCACTGGCCGCTCCGACCGGCTCCCGAGGGGAAGGACCACCGCCTGCTCCTGGGGCCGCCGCTCCGGATTCATGTGCCAGTTCAGCAACTGCTGGAGCGTGCCCAATGCGACCGAGAAGGGAACAAGCTTGCGGTCGTCGATATCTGGCAGCAAGTCGTCGTTTTAGACCTGCGCCGGCCCAGCCAACAGATTTTTTTGCGTGGCCATGCCAACGTGGGCCACCTGGCCATGAGTCCCGACGGCCGCTGGTTGACCACGGGAACCTTCAAAGGCAAAGACATTAAGATCTGGGATCTGGCCAGTAGCAACCCGCAGCAGGCGGTGTGGACGCTGTCTACCGCCGATGATGCGAGCGCCCTGTTCAGTCCCGACGGCGAATGGTTGGTCGTGAACCAAAGCGATGCTTGCCGCTTTTATCGCGCCGGCTCCTGGCAGCCGGCTCAGGAGATCCGAAATGAGAAAATGGCGGGTCTGCCCACCGTGAGCGCCTTCACGCAGGACGGTCGGATGATGGCCGTGCATTTTGATGGACGGTACCTCGACCTCCTCGATCCCGCCACCAGCCAGGAAATCGTGGCCCTTACGACGGTCCATACCCCGCTGCTCGGAGCCAGCACGTTCAGCCCCGATGGTAGTCTGCTCGCGGTAGGGACAAATGAAGGTATCCTCTACCTCTGGGACCTTCGTCGGCTTCGCCAAGAACTGGCGAACATGGGCCTCGACTGGCCGCAGCCACCTTATCCCCCGGTAGACAGCGGTGCCGCGGCACAGTCCCTTCGGGTCGAGGTGGACCTGGGAAAAGAGCTGGGGCGCGTTCCGGGCGGTGACCATATCGAGATTGCGGTCAACAGCCTCCTCCTGGTCCTGAACCCTTTCAACTTCGAGGCATATTTCCAGCGTGGTCGGGCGTACGGCCGGCTCGGGGAATATCCGCATGCCATCGCCGATTACAGCATGGCCCTGGCTCTGATGCCGGCCGGACACCCAGGCCGTGGCGAAGCTCTCTTCCGGCGGAGCAACAATTACCGGCATCTCTACGATCCCTCCCGGGCGGAGGCCGATTTGCAAACGCTTGCGGCAGGCGATTTGGAGCTCCCGTTCGAGCTGAAGAGTGCAGCGGCCCGGCAGTGCAACGGTTTGGCCTGGCAGTGTGTCACGGGTCCGGAAGAGGAGCGGGACCTCACCCGAGCTCTTCCTCTGGCCGAGAAAGCCGTCGCATGGGCGCCGGAACTGGGGAGGAAGACGCTGGGCGTGGTCTACTATCGGCTGGGCCGATACCCCGAGGCGATCGTCCAATTGGAGCGCGACTTGCACGACACCCAGGGCCAGGCGGCGGCGTATGATCTGTTCTTCCTTGCGATGTGCCATGCCCGTCAAGGCGACGCCGCCAAGGCCCAGGATTGCCATGATCGTGCGCTGGACTGGATGCGGCAGAAGCAGGGCGATCTACCGCCTGGTGGGGAAACGGAATTGGCCAACTTCCGCGCCGAGGCCGAGTCCCTCCTGCGGAGCCGATAAGAGCACCGCGTGGCAGGGCATTTCCTGGAATTGTCTTCGCAAAGCCGACCTGACAGCCGAGCGGCGGTCGCATAAAATAGCGTCTGTGCCTGCGCCGGTGGAACCGATGGATTGGTTTTCCTTCCTCATGCACGAACCGGTTGAGCGTGTCCGTTTTGGTTTAGCGGCGGTTCACACAACCGCGTGGGGCGCATCAGCGCGCAGCTGTGCGCACCGCCGCTAAACAATACAGTTTGAAACCCTCAGCATGGAGTTGAGCCGAATGACCTTGACGCGCTGCGTTTGCCTTCCGGCAACGTTCTTGTTGGCCTTGCTCGGGGCTACGTCGACATGCTGGCTGATGCCGTCTCCAGTCCAAGCTGCCAAGCCAGAGGCGCACCTCGACTACAACCGCGATATCCGTCCGCTTCTTTCGAACAACTGCTTCCAATGTCACGGTCCTGACTCGAAGCAGCGTCAGGCCGGCTTGCGGCTCGATGTCCGCACCGAGGCACTCAAGCCGACGGAATCGGGCCGGAAAGCGATCGTGCCCGGCAATGCCACCGCCAGCATGTTGGTTCGGCGCATCAACTCGACCAAACCCGACTTCGTCATGCCACCGCCCGACAGCAACAAAAAACTCACCACCGCCGAGAAAGTATTGCTGGCGCGGTGGATCGACCAGGGGGCCGAATACCAGAGCTTGTGGTCCTTCGTGCCCCCCAGACGCCCGCCGCTGCCGAACGTGGCACGGACCGATTGGCCACGCAATGCCATCGATGCGTTTATCCTCCACCGGTTGGAAGCGGAAGGACTCGGCCCTTCTCCAGAAGCCGACCGAACCACCCTGATCCGCAGATTGACGTTGGACTTGACCGGCCTGCCGCCGACCCCTGCCGAGGTGGATGCTTTTGTCGGAGATGCCAGCCCCGATGCCTATGCAAAAGTGGTGGATCGCCTGCTCGCCTCGCCGCATTTCGGTGAACGGCTCGCGGTCGATTGGCTCGATGCGGCCCGTTTCGCCGATACGCATGGCTATCACATCGACAGTGCCCGGGACATGTCCCATTGGCGCGAATGGGTAATCCATGCTTTCAACAGCAATTTACCGTTCGATCAGTTCACGATCGAGCAATTGGCGGGCGACCTGTTGCCGGGCGCGACCGTGGAACAGCGCCTCGCCAGCGGCTTCAATCGCAACCACATGATCAATTTCGAGGGTGGGGCAATTCCGGAGGAGTACCATACCGCCTACATTATCGATCGGGTGAACACGACCACCATGGTTTGGCTGGGATTGACCGTGGCCTGCGCCCAATGCCACGATCACAAGTACGATCCCATCACGCAAAAAGAGTACTACCAGCTCTATGCCTACTTCCACAACGTTCCAGAGAACGGGCTGGATGGCAGAGCTGGCAATGCCGCCCCGGTTTTGCGGACGGCTACGCCGGAACAGCAACAAAAACTCGACGCCTTGGCCGCTTCGATCCAGCAGGCGGAACGCACTGCCGGGGCGAACGGATCCACCCAGGACAAGCAGCTCAAGGAGGAGCTGGCCAAACTGCGCCAGGCCCGGGCAGAACTGGAAAAGCGGATTCCGACGACGATGATCATGCAGGAGATGCCCAAGCCCCGAGAAACGTTCCTGCTGGTCCGCGGACAATACGACAAAAAGGGGGAAAAAGTGACGGCCGGCGTGCCCGCTAGCTTGCCGCCGCTGCCGCCGGGGGCGCCGGCCAACCGCTTGGGACTCGCCCGCTGGCTCGTCGATCCAGAGCAGCCCTTGACGGCACGGGTCATCGTCAATCGGTACTGGCAAATGTTCTTTGGCACCGGCCTGGTCAAGACCGCCGAGGACTTCGGCTCGCAGGGGGAACTGCCCAGCCATCCGCAGCTTCTCGATTGGCTCGCTGTGGAGTTCATGAACCCGTCCAGTGCGCCCCTAGGCAGTGGGAGCAACAGGGCGTGGGACATCAAAGCCCTGCTTCGCTTGATCGTTACCTCCGCCACCTATCGGCAAGCATCCACGGTCACGCCCGCCCTGCTGGCAAAGGATCCGGAGAATCGCTTGCTGGCCCGCGGCCCGCGTCTCCGGCTTCAGGCCGAGTTCATCCGCGATCAAGCGTTGGCCATCAGCGGCTTGCTCAACGACACGATTGGCGGTCCCAGCGTATCGCCCTACCAACCGCCGGGGCTCTGGGAAGAATTGGCCTCACGCGAAGACGGCAAGAATTTCACCGCCCAGACTTATGTGCAGAGCCACGGAAGAGACCTCTATCGGCGCACCATGTACACCTTCTGGAAACGGACGTCGCCACCGCCGACGTTGACGACCTTCGATGCCCCCGATCGTGAAACCTGCACCGTTCGTCGGCCACGCACCAATACACCCCTGCAGGCACTGGTGTTGATGAACGATCCGACGTATCTGGAAGCATCGCGGAAGTTGGCAGAGCGTATCTTGACGGAAGCGGAGGGTGTGGAGGCACGCATCGCTTTGGCCTTCCGCCTGGCCACGGCTCGCCGGCCCCGATCTCCAGAGCTGGCTGTGCTCGGAAAGATCTTGGCGAAACAGTTGGAGGTCTATCACCGGGATAGGGAAGTAGCCCGGAAGCTGCTGAACGTTGGCGAATCCAAACACGATGAGAAGTTCGACGTAGCCGAGTTAGCGGCGTGGACGACGGTGGCCAGCGTGATTCTGAACCTCGATGAGACGGTGACAAAAGGGTGAGAATGGTCGGTGAGAGGGAGAGCGAACCCTGCATCCACTGCCCCTTGAGGATCGAGTCACAGCACTCGAGCGACAGGTTGCTGAGTTAAAATGGCTCTTGTGAATGGACATCGCCCGAAAGACTGGCGACGAACAATTGGAATGTTTACGGACGATCCGGGCATGCAGGACCTGCTCCACCAAGCCATGAGGCCGATCGTATGCGGGCTCGCAGCCGACGTGGCAAGACTGAACGGTCCAAATCAGGTTCTGCAACTTCGTGTCGAAAGCTGGTTGGAGTGAGAAACCTCCTTCCGATTCCGCGCAACTTGTGTCCCAAAGAATGAAGACCATGAACCTGCATTACGAACATCATTTAGTGTTAACCCGTCGCCAACTGTTCGGCCGCACCGCCGCCGGCATCGGTACGGCCGCCCTGGCCTCCCTGCTCAACGAACGGTTGTTCGCCGCCGATGCTCCGGCGTCGTTGGAAACGCATGGCGTCCTGCCCGCGTTGCACTTCGCCCCGAAGGCCAAGCGCGTCATCTACCTGTTCATGTCCGGCGGGCCATCGCACATCGACCTGTTCGATTACAAGCCCAAGTTGCGCGAGCATCACGGCCAGGAGCTGCCCGGTTCCGTACGCATGGGACAACGCATTACCGGCATGACTTCCGGGCAGAAATCCTTCCCCTGCGTTGCACCGATGTTTCAATTCGCGCAGCATGGCCAATGCGGCGCCTGGGTCAGCGAGCTGTTGCCGCACATCGCCACCGTGGTGGATGACATCGCCATCATCAAGTCGCTCAACACCGAAGCGATCAACCACGACCCGGCCATCACGTACATCCAGACCGGCCACCAGCAGCCCGGCCGGCCAAGCCTGGGGGCCTGGTTGAGCTATGGCATCGGCAGCCTGAACCAAAATCTGCCCGCCTTCGTCGTCATGATTTCCCAGGGGAGCGGCAACAAGACCGATCAACCGCTCTTCTCGCGGCTGTGGGGCAGCGGCTTCTTGCCGACGCAGCATCAGGGGGTCCGTTTCCATTCCGGCAGCGACCCGGTGCTCTACCTGTCCAATCCACCCGGTATCGACACCGCCAGCCGGCGGCGCATGCTCGACGGCATGAAAGAGCTAAACGAACTGGCCGCGCAATCCTTCGGTGATCCCGAAATCAATACACGCATCGCCCAATACGAAATGGCCTTCCGCATGCAGACCTCGGTCCCCGAGTTGACCGATCTGTCCGGAGAGCCACAGCACATCCTCGATCTGTACGGCATCAAGGAGAACGGAGAGGACGGCGGCTTCGCGCGCAACTGTCTGCTGGCCCGCCGTATGGCCGAGCGCGGCGTCCGGTTCATTCAGCTCATGCACCGCGGCTGGGATCAGCATGGCCATTTACCGAAACAGATTCGGGGCCAATGCAAAGACGTGGACAAGCCCTCAGCGGCCTTGATCCAGGACTTGAAGCAGCGCGGCTTGCTGGAAGATACCCTGGTGATCTGGGGCGGCGAGTTCGGACGGACTGTCTACAGTCAGGGAGCCCTCACCAAGGACAATTATGGCCGCGATCACCACGGCCGCTGCTTCACAATGTTGATGGCCGGCGGCGGCATTCGTCGTGGCATCACCTATGGGGAGACCGATGATTATTGCTACAACATCGTCCGGGATCCCGTCCACATCCATGACTACAACGCCACCATCCTGCACTGCCTCGGCATCGATCACACCAAGCTCACCTTCCGCTTCCAGGGACGCGATTTCCGTCTCACCGATGTGCATGGCAACGTGGTCCCCGGGCTGTTGGCGTAACCACTCGACACCCAGACAAGGAGAGGGGGAGAAGATGCAGGTCTCCTTGTCTGGTACACGGTCCCGTTCATGCTGTCTGCTTAGCGGCGGTTCGCAGAACCGCACGGGGATGTGCCCCACGCGGTTCTGCGAACCGCCGCTAAACCATAACGGACGCCTTCAGCCGGACCGTGTATGGGTGTCTAAATTCACGGGCCGGAGCCGCGCTGCCAGGAAGAAGGGCCTTCCTTCAGGCCGCTGCTGGGACTGATCGCGCCGCCGACACCGAGAGATTCCGGGTGTCGAGCCACCTTATCGGCAAACACCTCGAAGTCGCGCAGGATCCGATCCACCCGCGGCATGGCCCGGGCCAGCATACAGGCGGCATCGTTGATGTTGGTGTAGAGCGACGGATCGAGCAGAAAGCGGCGCAACGTCCCATCGCCCTGGTCCACGGCCCGTAGCAATTCCCGGACATCGGTCATCGTCCGGTTCAATTTCTCCGCACTTTCGTCGAAGTTCTTCATGATCGCGCTACTGCGCTCGGCCATCGGCTTGGTCGCTTGCTGAAGGTTGCTGAAGACCTCATTGGCGCGCGTCACCGAATCATCGATCCGCTGGATGGTCTTGCGGCTTTCCTTGATAAGATCCTCGGTGTTCCGGCTCATGCTTTCCAGGTTCTTGGTGCCGTCCGAGACGTTTTTCAGCGTACGGGCCAGGTTCCGCTGGTTTTCGTCGTTGAACACATTGGCGACACGGACGACGGCATCGTTGAGGCTGTCCAGCGTCTTGACCACCTTGTCCTGATTCGTTTGCAGCAAGACATCGAGACGTTCACCCAGCCGGCCCCAATTGCGGGCGGTCACCTGGATTTCGTCGTTCGTGCGGCGCAGCTCGGGGATCATCTTGTCGGTGTCGCTGCCCAGGTCCCGGTAGATCCGTAGGGTTTCTTCCATGAGCGGAGTCAGCTTGTCGAAACGCTCCAGGATCCGGGTCAGATCGATGAACGCTTGTTGGGCCGACGGGGAAATCTTGGCAAGCTCTTGGAGAATTGCGCCGATATTGGGTTGCGAGACGCCGGTAAACTCCGTGCCGGGCTTGGCCGGCATCCGAGCGGGTGGCGGGTTGGCAGGGAGCGGCTGGCCGGCGGGAGCCTGAGCTACCTGAAACGATACCGGCTGAATCGGGGCTTCTCCCACCTTACGCTGCGGTTTTTCTTCCGCAGGATGGTTCTCGGCAGAACGGGATACAAAGTCGATGCTCGTGTCGCCGCTTAGCGCACCTTGAACCAGCACCGGCCGATCATCCTGATAAAGCACATGGGGCCGATCGATGCGGATGGTGATGCGGACTTTGCCGGTCTTATCGTCGAGCTCGACTTTTTGGACCTGACCGATGCGCACACCAGAGCGGCGCACCGGCGTCCCCTCGGCAACCCCCGGTGCGTAGTCGAAGACGACGGTGTACGTATCCTGCGCCTTGAACAGCGTACCGGAACCGCCGAAGAGCGTGACCAAAATGGCCAGCAGAACGATCGACGCCAGCACAAAGATTCCGATGCGAAAAGTCAGTTGCTCGTTCGCGGTCGGCATCTGCATCTCCGGTACGGTCCGCACAGCCAGGCTTTGGGCGGCACGCCTTTCGAAGACTCAGGACGTGCCACGCAGTAGCAAGACTTTAGTTTCCTTAGCCTCAAGAACCCCGAGCCTCCTCGCCGTCGCGGGCGATTTCCATGAGCCGTTCGCGGGCCTCGCCCTCCACAAATTGCCGCACGCGCGGATCGGGACAATCGTGCAGCTCCGCCGGAGAGCCGGAAAACAGGATTTGGCTTTCCCCCGGTCTGAGGCGCCCCAGCGGATGGAGCATGATGACGCGGTCGGCAACTTTTTGCACCGTCCGCATATCATGCGTTACCACAATACTCGTCACTGGACGCCGCCGCCGCGTCTGGAGGATCAGCTCATTGATCACATCACTCATGATCGGATCCAGCCCCGTGGTCGGTTCGTCGTAAAGCATCACTTCGGGGTCGATGGCCAGGGCCCGAGCCAGCCCAACCCGTTTCTTCATTCCTCCAGAAAGCTCCGCCGGTTTCTTGGCTTCCACTTCTGCGGGCAGGCCGACTTCTTGAAGTCGTTGCCGCACACGATCCTCGATTTCGTGCTCCGTGAGGCGGCCCTGCTCACGGAGACTGAATGCCACGTTTTCGAAAACGGTCAAGCTATCGAACAAGGCCGCTCCCTGGAACAGGAACCCAAACCGGAGCCGCTGCCGCGTTAACTCCCGATCGCTCAAGTCCGCCAGGACGCGCCCATCGAACAAGACCCGGCCAGCCGCCGGCCGGAGCAAGCCGATCATGAGCTTCAACAGGACCGTCTTGCCGCAGCCGCTTTCGCCGATGACGACCAGGGTTTCCCCCCGCTGCACGGCCAGTCCAATATCGCGCAAGATGCGCTGGCTGCCGAACTGGACAGAAACGTGCTCCAGTGCAACCAAGGCGGCGTCGCTTTTTGGCGGTGCGAAGACGCTCATGCGTTTTCACCCGGAACCGGCTCACATGAGATGCACGCCGGTCGCCGGCCAAAGTCGCTCATATAGATTATTCAGAAACATCGCCAACAAGAAATCCAGGCCCAAGATCGCGATGAATGAGGCCACGAACGCCTCGGTCGCGGCCCGGCCGACGCCTTCAGCTCCGGCACTGCTATGGAAGCCGCGGTGACAGCTGATCAGGGAGATGGCCGCACCGAAGAACATCGGCTTGATCAGCCCCGTCGTCAGGTCCCACAAACCGACGTGAGCCTGCGCGTGCCTCCAATAATGATACGCTTCAACATGATAGATCTTGGTGCAGATTAAGGCTCCGCCCATGACGCCCATGAAATTGGCCATGATCGTCAGCAGCGGGATCAGGAGCACACAGGCCAAGAACCGCGGCACAACCAGATAGTGAACCGGGTTTACACCCAGGCAGGACAGGGCATCAATCTGCTCGGTCACGCGCATGGTGGCCAATTCCGCCGCCATCGCGCTGCCGACCCGGCCGGCCAGCATCGTCGCGGCCAGCACCGGCCCCAACTCGCGCACAATGCTGAGGTTGATGATGGAGCCCAGCTGCGTATCGAGGCCCAACTGGTGAAATTGGCTGTACGACTGCACGGCCAAGACCATGCCGATAAATGTTCCCGTGATGGCCACGACCGGTACGCTGCGCACGCCGACGGAGTGCAGGATCGGCAGCAGGGTGCCGGGACGCAGCCGGCGCCGAACCATCCAGGCGATGGTGTGGCCGCTGAATAGAGCAATGTCACCCAGGCCCATCACGAGGGATGTTGCTATCTCGTTCAGATTCTGAAACCCACCGGTCGTTTCCTCGCTCACCCTGGCCATCGCGATTGCCCTTCTTGGTAAATCTGCCTCACACGAACATCGTCCGAATCGAAGGACGGCCTTGAGCTGCGCGCCGTACCCGAAGCTGGCCGGCTCTTGGAATATCCGCTTTTTCGCGCCCAATCATGCCAGCCATTCGCATTCATTATCTTGCAAAGCTCGCTGCTGGGCCAAGCCCAAGCCATGCACGATCCGGGAGAGCTTGCTTTCGCCGTCCCATTATGTCGGTATCTCAGCGCGCGTGAAAATGCGGCACAACCCAGACATGCCCGCGAAGGACCGGGCCAATCTTCACGGGCACGTCCGGCTTGTGTGCTGCTGAATTCCACGCCATGATATAGAAAGCCTGATTGCTGTAGCCCCGCTTTGGAGGCAGCCTGCCCATGTCTCACGAACTCGAAGACCAGCTCCTACGCTTGAATCAGCGCCTCCTGGAAAGTATCGCCAACGCGGACTGGACCACCTACCAGGAGCTGTGTGATCCGTCCATGACCGCCTTCGAGCCAGAGGCACTGGGCCAGCTCGTAGAGGGAATGGAGTTCCACCGCTTCTACTTCAACCTGGGCAGTGCCACCCGGAGTCATTCGACGACCCTGTGCGCTCCCAAAGTCCGCATGATGGGAGATGTGGCCATCATCGCCTATGTACGTCTGAACCAGCGGATCGGCACAGACGGCTTGCCGGTGACGATCGGCTTTGAAGAGACGCGCATCTGGCAACGGCAAGGCTCTCATTGGAAGCATATTCATTTCCACCGCTCCCCGCTGCCCAGCCGGCATAGTTGAGGTCCGCTTGCCGTGCTCCTTTTTGCGAGCTTTCCCCCTGCCCCGCACCGCCCTACAATGAAAATTTCCGAACCCCAGCGGGAAAGGTCTGGCATGTCGCTCGATTGGACCAAGTTTGTCGAGATCGTCCACCGCCATCAGCGCTTCTTGTTCACGACCCATATCCGTCCGGACGGTGATGGGCTGGGCTCGATGTTGGCTCTGGAAGAGGTGCTCCGGCGGCAGGGCAAGGAAGTCCAGATGGTCATCACCAGCACGTTTCCGCCGCGCTATCGCTTTCTCGATCCCGAGGCCCGCATCCAGCAGTTTTCGCCTCCAGGTGAGAATTACCGCCAGACCGAAGTTGTCCTTGTCCTCGATACGGGGACAGATAACCAGCTCGCGGCGTTTGGGCCGTTCCTCCGTTCCCTCCCGGCTGTGAAGGTGGTCATCGACCATCATCGCACCCAGGACGAATTGGGGGCACTACGGCTCGTGGACACGACGGCCGAGGCCACCGGCCGGCTCGTGTTCGAGGCAATCACTGCGCTCGGCGCGCCCTTGCCGGCAACCGCCGCCAGCGCCCTCTTTGTGGCCCTGGCCATGGACACCGGGTGGTTTCGCCACAGCAATGCGACCGCGGCCACGTTCGCCCTGGCCGAGAAGCTGGTCGCGGCCGGGGCTCGGCCCGAATTGCTTTATGACCGTTTGTTCGAAGAGAATTCATTGGCGCGTCTGAAGCTTACGGGATTGGTGCTGGAACGCCTCCAGGTGACGGCCGGTGGACAGGTGGCATACACGGAGATTCGTCGCAGGGACTACGAAACCACCGGGGCCACCCCCCAAGACAGCGAAGATTTGGTAAATTACACGCGGAGCCTGACCGGCGTCGAAGTGGGGCTGCTTTTTATGGAGCAACCACGCGGCGGCGTGAAGGTAAGTTTTCGTTCCCGTGCCCGGGTTGATGTTTCGCGCCTGGCCGAGCAGTTTGGCGGCGGCGGGCATCGCCTGGCTTCCGGAGCCGTCCTGGAAGCTCCTCTCGAAGAAGCCCGCGCTCGCATTCTCCAGGCCGTCGAGCTGGCCCTGGACGCGGCGCGGCCAACGCGGTGATCCCGCCCTTTGGAGTCTGAAACGTGCAATCCTCCCACCCGCAAGATTCCGGCACGGACCGGCGTTCCATTCTCAAACGTGCCATCTATGGCTTGTCAGCCCTGTTCGGCGCGCTGCTGGGCGTACCAGCGGCGGCTTACCTGATTGATCCCCGCAATCGGCCCGCCCGGGACAACGAATTCAAGACCGTGGCGCGATTAAGCGACTTACCGATCGGTAAGCCGCAGCAAGTCGTGATCCGCGACATCAGCCGCGACGCCTGGACGTTGCACCCCGACGAGGTGATCGGCAGAGTCTGGCTGGTGCGCCGCAGCGAGGATCAAGTCGACGCCTTCACGACCATTTGCCCCCACCTGGGCTGCTCGGTCAATTTCGAGGAACAGGAACGGCATTTCCTCTGTCCTTGCCATGGAGGAACGTTTAACCTCGACGGCCAGCGGGCGGAGACGCCGGGCCGGAGCAACCCCGCTCCGCGCGGCATGGATCACCTGGCGTGCCGTCGTGATCCCGCCAATCCGGAATTCCTGCAAGTGAAATATCAGAATTTCATCCAGGGCAAGGAAGAGCCCATTCCGAAGACATGATCCGCCGCGAACACGCCGCCGCTAGGTCCGCGTGCGTGATTCGGCAAACCATAAGCCGGACGCGCCCGCGAAGGAGTTCGGTTTCCCTTCGCGGGCGCGTCCGGCTTGTAGACTGTAGGATCCGGTATGGTCATTTAGGGAGCGCGCCCCGAGGCGGCGGAACCTCGCTCGGCGGATTACCCATCAGGGTTGTCGTTTGGCTGCCGACCGCGGGCCCATTCACATTCCCCTTGTGCAAAACCACGGTTGAGCTCTCAGCATACAGAGGCACACCCTTGACCGGCTCGTAGCGAGCCCGGAGCTGAACCTGCTTGATCTCCGGCTTATACGTGCCCCAGGGGAGGAACAACGTATAGCCCCAACCGACGGCATCCTTGCGAAGCAACCGCTTCAGGGTGTCTCGGTCGATGCGCCATTCCTCCAGCGGCACGGAGGCCTTGGGGCTGATGTCCAGATACAGGTCCACGACCACGCAGCCGTCGCCCGCCAACGGGCAGTCGTTCCCTTCCCCGAAGAGGTACATCCGGCCACCCAGCCCCGGCGTCGGCATTCCCCGGTTGGCCGGATCGGGCCGGGAAAGGACCTCCGGGTTCCATGCGACCACGACCTCACAGGGGACCGGGGCCAGCTTGTCTACTCCGGGCAGGACGAACGCTCCCGTGCCGACACAGCCAGCCATGCACAAGGCAAAAGGTAAAAGGCACAAGACAAAAGTTGATGGGTTCCTTTTTCCTTTTTCCGTTGTCCTTGCTACTTTTTCCATGGGAAGAGGCTCCATCCTCGTTTCTCCTTGGGCGGGTCCGCTGGCGTGGACGGCCCGCTGTCCGAGGGCTGCTGAGCAGCCGAAACCGAAGTGCCTGTTGAATCTCCTGACGACGGCAGAGCTGCCGTGGACGCCATGCTCGTCGAGCCCACCGGGGCCTGGCTCTGGGGAGCGGGCGGCATCGGAGCCGGAACCGGCCGCGCGGGCGGCATGGTGCGCGGTGGCGGCAGCGGCTGCTGCGCCGGCTCGCTTGGCACCGGACTTGGAAGCAAGGTCGACGGAGCCGGGAGTTCGGACAGAGGCGAGCCCATCATCGGCTCGTGCAGCATCGGTCCACCCGGCGGCGGAACCGGTGCGAAGATGGGCGCCATCCCGGTTGTGCCGTGTACCTTTGCCACGTCGCCCAGCACCCAGTCCATGCGCTTGGATTCTTCAAACAGAATCCGGTCGGCATCGTGGGCACAGCGGACGATGTGCGGGGTCATGATAACCATCAGCTCCATCTTGCTCTTGTCCTGGGTCCGGTAGCGGAACAGGGCGCCCAGATACGGTACATCGCCCAACCAGGGAATTTTGTTCTCGGCCTTCGCATCGCGTTTCTGGATTAAACCGCCGATGGCCACGGTTTCGCCATCCCGGGCGGAGACGGTCGTCTCGAAGTGCTGCACGTTGAAGGCGCTGGCTGTCACACCGTTGCCGAAGCTCACCTGCGTCGGCAACACCGAAGAAACTTCTGGGATGACCCGCATGAGAATCGTACCGTCAGGACTGATCCGAGGGGTGACCTGCAAGATCACACCGACCGAACGATACGTGATCGTGTTGCTGACCAGGCCGGTCGCCGTGATGGCGCTGCCGGTGATGACCGGAACGTCCTCACCAATGTTGACATAGGCTGTCTGGTTGTCCATGGTCTGGACCTGAGGCCGGCTCAGCACATCCACGCGCCCCTGCGTCTTCAGGGCGCGGATCAACAGATTGAATGTGTTGCTGGCTGCGGAGAACACGAAGCCGCCGATGCCATTGGCATTGGCTCGGCCGACGCCCAGGTTGTTAAGGCCCTGGAACCCGACGACTCCCGGGCTGACCACGGGATTATTCCCCAACGGCAGGCTGAAATTGCTGGCGTTGTTGAAGTTGAAGCCTTGCAGCGCCGCGGGGTTAATGCTGCTGTTGACGGTGACGCCCGGCGGCACGAGATTGCCGGCCACGCCCGTATTCATGTAGTTGACCGTACCACCATTGCCGAAGTTGCCGAAATTATCCGCCGGAATCACACTGCGTGAAAAGAGCACCGGGCTTTGCAGACCAACCTCGACACCGAATTCCTCGGTACTGGTCAGGTCCACCTCGGCAACCAACACCTGAATGACAACCTGCGGAGCTTCGATATCGAGCTGTTCGATCATCTGGAGCAGCTCGCCCATGAAGTTGGGGGAAGCGCTGACCAGCACCTGGTTCGTGATCGGCTCGGCGAAGACCACCACGTCCCGCTCGAACTCGGTGAAGTTGGTATTCTGTCCCGAGCTTTTCACGATGGTGAGCGCGTTGGTGAGGAAGCCTTGCAGGGTGTTGGCGACGTCGGCGGCGCTGGCATAGCGAAGGTGAATGATTTTGCTGATCCGTTCTCGGGGCCCGCTCTCTTCCAGGCGAGCGATGATGGCATCGATGACATCGAGCTCATTGGGGCCGGCCGCGATGATCAAACTGTTGGTACGCACATCGACCGTGATGCGGAGCTCGATGAGCGGCGCCCCTTCCGGCACGAAGCCTTGCAGCGTGAATTGCGTCGTCGGCACACCGGCCACCGTCGGGCCAAGCGGTCCTGTTCCGCCCGCCGCGCCGGCTCCGCCCAAGGCGGTCGGAGCCCCGCCGCCCACCGTCGTGCCGGCACCGAAGAACAGTTGCTGGAGCATCGTGGCCATGATCGTCGCATCCGTGTGCCGCAGCGGAAACATCTTCACCGTGGCCCGTGCCGGCGGCGGCACGTCCAACTCGCGGATCAGAGCCAAGAGGAGCTCCATGGTCTTGGATTGAGCCGCCAGGATTAGGCTGTTGGTGCGCACATCCGGTGTGATGTGGATGTCTTCCAGAACACCGGCTTCGACACCCGGAGCGCCGGGCCGGCTAAAGAAGCGTAACGAGATCGTTTTCGTGGTTCCCGTGCTTTGTGCTACCGAAGGAATCGCCGGGGCCGCGGTGGGCAGGCCGGGCACACCGCCGGGAGCACCGGGCAAGCCCGGTGTCGCGGTACGGGGCAGTCCGGGAAGGCCGCCGGGCGCCGTCGGGAGGCCGCCCGGGAGCGTCGTCGGCGTCGTGGTCGGGGCCACGATTCCTGCCGAGATGGATTGCACGATGAGCGTGGCCAAGTCGCTGGCCAGGGCGTTTTTCACTGGAACAATGCGCAGCTCGTTGACGGCGGCAGAAACCTGCGTATCAATCATGTCGATCAGGCGACGAATCTCGTTGAGGTCCGCCGGAGCCGCCTGCACCCAAACGGTATTGGTGCTGTCTTCCGAGGTGATGCGAATCTGGTTTTGCGCCAGGGTTTCGTTCGGATACCGCTGGTTGTAAAGGTTGATCAGGAACGTGGCCACGCGCGATGCCGACGCCTTCTTGAGAGCGAAGGGGACAGCCTTGCTCGAATCCGTCAACGGCCGATCGAGCCGTTTGATCTCGGCGAGCATGTCGGCGATGCGTGCCTTGGGCGCTCCCAGCAAGATCGCGTTGAAACGCGGGAGGGGGATCAACACCACCGAAGCGGCCTGCTGCTGGCTGATGGGGCCGAGCGGTGTCGTGGTGGTGGTCGGTCGGGCGGTGCTCGTGTTGCCGGACGTACCGATGATCACGCGCTGGAAGAGCTGTGTCAGGGTGTTCGAAACACTGGTGGCGTCCGCGTACTCCAAGGGCACCATCTGGATCTGGACTTCGGCCCCGGCGCCGAGCTGGCGGATGTAGTTGATGATCCGGATGACTTCTTCCACGTCCGCCGGATTATTGCCGCTGACAACAATGACGCCGAGCTGCTCCAACGCCTCGGCCGTGACCGGGGACCGAGGCCCACGGATCGGCTCCGACGCCGGCGGCGTGGTGGGTTGTTGGGGTTGAGGTTGCGCCTGCGGCTGTTGTTCGAAGCTGGCTAGGTGGATGGGCGAAGCAGACGCGGGCTGTTGTGCGCTTTCCGTCGGCGACTGTTGCGGATCATAGAAGAGCGACGGCTGAGGGTCATCCTTGACCCGGTGTTCGAAAAAATCGGGCCCTCGACTCTGCGGCCCCGTTCCGGAGCGCCCGCCTCCTGGCGTACCACCTCCTCCGGGTGTCTGCCCCATCCCGCTTCCAAACCCGCGTCCCCCTGGGGTTACGCCGGGGATCATACTGCCGCCGAAGCCACTGGGACCGAAACCGCTTCCTCTCCCGCCAAATGGGGATTGCCCGAAACCGCCGGGGCCAAAGCTCGGTTGCGTGCTGCTCGGCGTGGTGGTGCGCCGCCCCTGAATCGCATCGATGGCCTGCTGCACCAAGAGCGGATCGACGCCCTGGAGCGGTATGACCTTCACGGTGCGCGTCGCATCCTTGGTGCCCGAATCGAGCTGGTCCACCAGTTTCTGAATGTCCTGGTAGAGCGACTCGGTGCAATTGACGATGATGCGGTTGGCGCGATCATCGATCCCGACCGACAGACTCACCCCACGCGGGTTGCCGCTGGCGTCAACATTGGCGTTCGAGAATCGTCCGCCGCCGCCGCGACCACCGAAAGCGAAGCCGGGCAAGCCGCCGACCTGAGTCGGCTGCGGGTTGTTGTTGGTGTACTCGCGGTAAACATCCTTGATGATGTTGGCCACCTCCATGGCGTTGGCGAATTGCAACGGTTTGAGGATCCAGGTCTTGATGATGCCCTTCGATTCCGTGTCCTCGGTGTCGATGGCATTCTTCAGCAGCTGCCGGATCCGCAGCATGTCGAGCGGGCTGGCCCGGACCAACAGAGTGTTGGTCGGGGGATAGGCCACGACCCGGATCGTGTCCGCGGCCGGGGTGGCAGGGGTCGTCGCGCCGGGAGCAGCGAACGGCCCGAAGAACCCGCCGAAGCCGCCGCGGCCGCCGCCACGGCCACCGCCGCCTTGCTGCTGGGCCGCGGTTTGCTTCGGCCCGTTGAACGCTTCGTCCAGCGCCTTGGCCGCCTCGGTCGCACTGGCATTCTTCAGCTTGATGGTCTCGTAATCGCCCTGGCCTTGCTGGGGTTGCGTCAGTAAGCGAACCAAGTCATACGCCGTGGCCAGCGCCTTGGGATCATCGCTGCTGATGATCAGCCGATTGCCGACCGCCGTGATCTTGATCGGGGCGCCCTTGCCATTGGGCTGATTATTCTTGGCCGGCTGTTGCTGTTGCGGATCCACGAGCTGATGGGGGAATGGAGCCTCTTGTTCTTCGCTCCCTTCCAGTTTGCTCTGTCCGTTGGACTTGTTCTGTCCCGGTTCGGATTTCCGCGGCTCCTGTGGTTTGTTTTCGTTGAACCCGGGGCCGATGATCTGAACAGGGTTTTGCAGCAGTTGCGGCAGCATCCGCTCCAGGGCCTCGGCAATGGTGGCCGCGCTGGCCCGATCGAGATTGATCATCCGCACAGTGCCGCCCGCTGCCGGCGTCACGCCGTCGCCCAAGGCCTTGACGGCGACCCGGACATCCGTCATCTGATCGGGGGTGCCCTTGACGATGATGGCGTTCTTCGCCGTGTCCGCCTTCAGGAAGGGCGCTCCGGCCTTGCTGTCGCCAAACATCCCCTTGAGCGTTTCCACCGTGTCGTTGGCATCCAGGGTAGTGAGCGGAATCACTTCAGGTCCGCTGCTGGCTTCCTTGGAGCCCTGGATTTGTTCCAGGATTTCGAATTGATCACCCGGACCGGCATAAACCAGGATGGAATTCGGACCGACGGCGGAGATCTTCACCTGTGGCGCGTTCCGGTAGATTTCTTGCAGGTTCTTGGCCAGGACCTCCGCATTGCCGCCGGGCACCGAGTAACTCTTGAACGTGGGGGGCCCTACCAGGATCGGTTTTTGACCCGGCTGCGTCGGCACATCGATCTGCCTCATGATCGCTTCTGCCTGGGCAATCTTGTCGGCCGGCCCGGTGACGAGAACCGTGTTGGTGCTCTCATCGGAACTGATGTAATGCATGCGCACCTTGGGCACCGCCGGCGCCGCCTGCTGCGGATTCATCTGGCCGCCGAACGGCCCACTGAATTGTCCGCCGCCGAACTGCCCGCCGCGGCCGCCGCCTTGCGGTGGCTGCATGAGGCGAAGCAGCGCCAGCGGATCACCGAGCAGTTCCTTCAGGTTTTTCTCTGCATCCCGCGCCTTGATGTAGAGGCATTTGTGGGACCACTGTTTGCCTTCTTTGCGTTCGGTGTTTTCGTTCTCGTTGATGATGGCGCGGATCCGTTTGAGGTTCGCGGCCGTGTCCTGCACCATCAGCTGGTTGGCCTGCGACAGCGGAATGGCTTTGCCCAAGGGCCCCAGCATCGGATCGACTTCCCGGGCGAAATCCTCGGCCACGAGAGCGGTGAGCGGGAAAATGACCGAAACCAGCTCGGTATTGCCGTAGTTTTCCAGTTCCTGAGGGGCAACACGTGGCAAGGTCGAGGGATCGAGCTTCTCGTCGGCCGCCTCGATCGTGAACGTCTTGGCCCGGCGAACCAGGATCATCTTTTGCTTGAGCAGCTCATCGTTGAGGATGTCGATGACTTCGGGAAGCGTGTACTGGCGGGGGACTCCATTCACGGTGGAATTGATGTACGTCAACGTTCCGGTCGGCTTGGCACTGGAGGTGCTGACCGGCATGCCGGTCTGATCGCTGAGCCATTCGAGCACGCTCCCTTTCTCGCCAATCCAGGGTTTATCGCGCATCTCGAAGGCGATTTTCCGTTCGGGTTGTGGGGACGAAGCCCCGTTCTTGGCCGGCTGAGAAAGCTGAGCCAGGCGTTCCCCGGGTCGGAGCGTTCGCTCCTGCGCGACAGCCTGGATTCCGACCGCCCAGCCTGCCAAAAGGAACAGGACGCCCAGGAACAACACGCGCTGCCCTGCTCCGCTTCGGATGATTCGCATATGTGTACCCTGCCGTTGAAGTAACGTGGAAGACGCCCCAGATTGCCCCCGTGAGGGTCTTGCCGCGGAAGTATTCATTTTAACCTATCTTGCGCTGGATGGGCGCGAAAGCCGACAGTGGTACCCCTACTTTCATTATAATCGGCAAACTCGATCCGCGTCCTTGAATGCCTCAGATCAAATCCCCGTCTACGGGCGGTTCTGCGAACCGCCCATCAACACGACGATCAATTTTCTCCATTCGCCTTGGCATCCGCGCTGACCTTTTCGGCTGCGTCTCCCAGGCCCAACCCTTTCAGTTGTTCTCCCGTGAGGCGATGCTTCAACGCTTGCGCCAGGTTCTCGCCGACGTGCATCGAGTAGTAGGAGTTGTCTTCCGTCTGGAAGACCATCTCACGGCCATCGAGGCGAATTACTTTGCCGCGGACCATGGTCTCGCCCTCGCTATCGCGGATCCAGAACGTGTCGAATCCCGTTTCGGCACGCAGGCGTGTCGTGGTGCCATTGTAGCGATCGTAGAAAAACGCTTCGCGCGACCGCTCGCTGTTGTTGGTGATGTCGGTGAGATGGACAAAGCGGGCGATCTCCCCCAGGTCGGGACGTTCCACGACGGCCGATCCGAGGAAGATGTTCCGCTTGGCGATGGAGGCGTACTGGCGCGGCGGCTGGGCCAGGATACCGGGCCCAAGCCGTCCGGTTGGACCCGCCGCCCAGATCAGTAGCCCCATGCCAGCGGGACCTGGCGGGAGCGCTGCAAGAAGAAGGTCCAGCTCTGTCAAACGCCGGCTTACACCTGGCAGAAGCTCTGTACGATTTTCCGCCCCCGCTACGATCAGCGCCTCGACCGTCAAATGCACATCCAGTTCGGACGAGGGCGTCTGCGTACCACCCATCGTTGAGGGCCGCGTGACCGAAATGCGTTTCACCTGGTGGAGCAAGGGAGTGCGGTAAAACCGCTCCAGCATGTCAACCAGGCTAGCCAGGCTGGCACGTCCTTGAACCGTGAACGGCAGACGCATGTAAATCGGGCCTTTTCCCGGAATGACCTGGCTGCTTTTCTCCGGCGCCTTGGGCAGAACGGAGACGGGAGAACCGAACCCACTATCGTGCACCAGCTCACTCAGGTAGATTTCGTATTCCCGCCGCGAAAAATCGAGCTGGCTGGGCAGACTGAGTTGTCGCCACCGCTCCAGCTTCCCCTTGGCGGCTTCGATTTTGCTGACCCGCTCTTCCTTCCCATCCACGTCTTGCTTGAGAGCAACAATGCTGGCATCCAGCTCCTGGAGCGGTACCCAGAAGGCGTTGTAGAACAGGAACGCGATGCCGCCCACGGCTGCCGCGGCCACAATCCCCACGGCCAGCGAACGTTCACGCTTGGTCATGGCCGCCCCTTTCCAAATTGCCGATTGCCCCCGCGACGGCGGTTATTGCTTCGATCGCTCTTCATCCCCTCATCCTCCGGCAAATGGCGCACGTACTTCTCGGCCGGCTGCATCTCGATCTGCATGTGCGCGATGAATTGCTGCCGGAAGCGGGCACGGTCCGGTCCCGCGTTTTGGCTCGTCTGTTTGGGATCGACATAGTAATGGCCATCTTCCACGAACCGTTTGAGCAGGTCATTCACGGCCTGATCGTCTCCCGTCGTGGTACCGTTCAGGGTTAACTTGGCGACATACTTATTTTGTGCACCGGTGTTGAGCGAATCGCCGCCCGGCGTGGCCGTCTTGGTTGGCGTGATGTGCGTCAACTGGTCGCCGGTGAGTGAAGTCAAACGGATGCTGTCCGTGTCCGGAAAACGCGCGGTTAAATCATACAATTCGTCCAGCCAGATTATGCCCGACTGGGTCCAGTCGTCGAGCTGGGCGATCCGTTTTTCATCTTCGCTCAGCGCAGCCAGCTGCCGCTCGACGCCCATTTTGCGAAGCGACATGTTCTCGTACTCTTGCCGCTTCTCGGCGAGGCGTCCATAGCAGTAAAAGACGCCGCCCAGAAGAAAGACCGCGGCCACGGCTGCGGCGACGGCAAAACGCCGCTTGTTTACATTGGTGGGCGGCTTTGGTTTTTTGGGTTGTGCGAAGTTGATCGGCAGTTCAGCCCGTTCGGCATGGGCATGCAGTAAGCCGACCGCGCTGACGAAGCCGCCCCGTTCCGTCGAGGGGATCTCGCGCCGATCTACGCCCCCGAAGGGATCCATCGGGTGGACCGGAATCCCTAACAGATCGCCAAGCCGTGCACGGAAGGGAGCGTGTTCCTCGCCGCCGGCCACGTAGACAGCACGGACGGTATGCTGGGGGTACTGGCTGGCGTAGACGGTGAGGCTGCGGCGAACTTCGGCGGCCAACGTGGTCCCGGCCGCCAGGGAGCGTGCCAGTTGCAGCTCATTGCCCTGCACGATACAGAATTCGGCCCCGGATTCTTCCACGCTCAACAGAGCCACCGGTGCGCCAGCCAATTCCGGTGCACTGGCGGGAGCCGCTGTCCCGGCAACGTGTTTCCAGCAAGCGAGCATGCCGAACGGCCGGGGCGTCAGAGCAGCCAGCTTCAGGCCGGCGGCCCGGCACAGAGTTTCATACGTGGTCAACAGTTCGCGCCGAGCGACCAGGGCCAGCGCGTGCCGTTCGCCATTCGTCCCGCTCGCACCGGTCGGGGTGTAATCGATGACCACTTCGTCCAGTGCATCGCTCAGTTCCTTGGAGACCTGGAACTGCACCACGGCCGGTTCTTCGTGGGCCGGCACGCTTGGATAGGAAATCTCCTTGAGGATGACTCGATCCCGGCCGAGACAGACGAGTACCGGTGCCGCCGCGATCCCGGCGTCTTTGAGCCGCTCGCGCAGGAGCCGGCCCAGGGCGTCGGCATCCGCAGGGTTGGGGCTGCGCTCCTCGGTCCAGGCAACTGCGCGCTCGATGTGAACGCGGCTTCCCCGGAGCGTCGCCGAAACGACATGGAGCCGTTGATAATCCCAATCAAGAGCCAAAAAGCGTGGCAACTTGGATTCTCCTCTCTTTCAAACAACAACGGTCAACTAGGGGCTGCCTTGGACATTGAATCCTTTGCGTAACTCGGTCAGGTCCCGCCAATAGACCACACGGGGACGGCCGGCATTGGTGTCAATCACCGCTTCAATCCGGGCCGTCGGACCGCCGCCGTCAAAATAGCCCAGCGACTGGACCCGGTACACCTGCGACCGGGCCGTGATGTAGCGGTCAAGGGCTTGCACTTTCTGCGGACTAAAGTTCGCCTCGGTGATCAGCCAGGCCGGCGTCAGGAAGATCGGATCGGGCGCATCGGTGTCGGAGGGGTTCGGACGATGATCGACAATCGCCTGGACATCTGCGTCGGTCAAATTGGGCAACGCCGCCAGCACGGCTTGCGGCGCCGTGTTCACATTGACGCGTGCCGGCAGCTCATTTCCCTTCGACGTGGTGAGCTCGTCGAGCAACAGCGGCAAATATTGCCGGAGCGAACCCGGATCATTCAGCGGGCTGGCGTAGGTCGTCGGCTGCCCCCCGGGAGTGCTGCTCGGGATCTGGACCTGGCTATTGATCAGGGCGTACAACGACGAAATGGATTGCAGTTGCCCTTGGCGCATGTTCCCCAAGTTTTGCCGGGTCAACCGCGCGGGCGCGGATGAGGAGGAGCCTCCGGAACCGCCTCCCTTGTTGGCCGAGCTGCTATTGCCGGCATTGGACTGTGCCGAGCCGCCTCCACCTCCGGAACTGCCCGGCTTCGTGGTATTGTTGCTGCTGGTGGTCGGCTGCTTGCTGGTGCTCGATGGCGAGGAGCCCGATCCCGTCTTGGAGGTCGGGTTATTCTGCGATCCACTAGATCCACTATTGGAGGGAGAAGAATTCGCCGGGCCATACATCCGATAGGCGATAATGTAATTGGCCAGGTCCTGTCCCACGGCCGAGCTGAGGTTTTCGTACAACGTGTTGAGATCGGAATCGTTCACGTAAATCCGGGGATTCCCGCTGGCATCGACATTCAATTCCCGGCTGTAGATGGTCAAATAGGCCGCCCATCCTTGGTCGACAATCCCGCTGCCATCGTCCTCATCAGGGTCGAGGATGCCATTGCGATTGCGGTCATTGCCGAACAGCAATTGCGGCGTCACGCCCTTGACCAGCAGCAATTCCTCCAGGCTGTCGAGCGGGCCGTTCTTGGCACGGTAGCCCGGATTCAAGCCCCCGTAGTAGTCCGATTCTGCTCCGTTGGTCCGCGTGTCATCATCGGGATCGAGCCAATCCAAAATTGAATTGGCGACGTCCTCGGTCATGTTCGGCAGCATCAGAAGGATGTCGTGGGCCTTTTGGCCGCTGCTGTCCAGCTTCAACAGCGTGTTGAGATTGATTTTGCCGCATTCGTCGCCCACGCCAAAGCGGTATGGCTGGGCGTCGGACGGCGTATCATCCGGACCGAGCGGGGCCACAATGCTGAATCGGCCCTGCAAACGGGGGTTGCGGCCTTCTTGAACCGTGATGCCCTGGAATAGCGGATTTGAATACGGATTGCTGTTGAGCGTGTTCGCAAACGTATCCGGATTGCTCAGGATCGCCGCCGCGTAATCAATTCCAGACTCGGCCAGGGCCCGCGCCTGGGCCGCACGGGTGTAGCTGTCGGTCCCTT
>DATGIQ010000183.1:0-38791 GCA_035295665.1 Gemmataceae bacterium
CTTGTAAACCGGGATGCCGGCCTTGATGGCTTCCTGGCGAAGGTTGGCGCCGACGGGAACCTCGATTACCTTTTTATGGTTGATGAATTCGACCTTGGGCATGGAACCTAAACCCTTATCAAGCAATTGGGTAAATGGAACGGTCTATTGCCGGTGACGACGTTCCGGAGATTGTACGAATCCGGTCGAACGGGGTCCATGCAGCCTGCGCCGCCATGGACCCAAACAGGAAACCGCCACAACAATGGCCTCAAACCCGGCCGTACGCCTCGTCCAGTTTAGCGATATCCATATCACGACCGAACCGCTCGGCTGGACCAACGCCGATTGGTTCAACAAACGGCTGCCGGGATGGCTCAACCTGAAATTCCTGGGCAGAAAACATCGCTTCCGCCAGGCAAACCTTGTTTTGGCGGCGCTGGCGGATGAGTTGCAGCGGCGCCGGCCGGACCATGTGATCTTCTCGGGAGATGCCACGGCTCTGGGGTTTGAGGCAGAACTGGTCCATGCCCTTCGCTTGCTGGCCTTGTCCGGGCCGAACGGCCTGCCGGGACTCGCCGTGCCCGGCAACCATGATTACTATGTCCGACAGGTAGCTGCGTCGGGACTATTCGAACGGTATTTCGCTCCCTGGCAACAGGGCGAGCGCATAGAGGATGCCGTTTATCCATTCGCTCAGCGCGTCGGCCCGGTTTGGCTGGTAGCGGTTAATTCGGCCAAAGGCAACCGCTGGTTCTGGGATGCGACAGGAAGTGTGGGGCCAGAGCAGCTTGGCCGGCTGGAGATCCTGCTGAGCCGCCTGGCTCCGGGCCCCCGCATTCTGGTAACCCATTATCCCGTTTGCCTGGCTAACGGCGAGCCGGAACGGCATTTTCACCGGCTGTGCGACTTGGCGGACGTGGTGGCCGTGGCGGTGCGCGGCGGCGTCAGTCTCTGGTTGCATGGCCACCGTCATGGGCCCTACCACCGCCAAAGCAGCAGCCTCGCTTCGTTCCCGGTTGTTTGTGCGGGGAGCGCGACCGAGACGGACGATTGGTCCTATGGCGAGTACACGATCGAAGGGAACGACTTTCGTGGGCTGCGGCGCGTGTTTTGCCCGGAGGCGAGCAGTTTTCGGGATGAGGATGTTTTTGCGTTTCGGCTCGGTGGCTGATCAAGCCCCAGAATCCACCCGGCACACTCCGACGTGGGCTAACGTATTTTCAACGTGAATTCCGGGTGGCCGAACACATCCACGCGCTGCGACAAGCGAAACGATGGGCCGAATACGGTCGACTTTACCGATCCTCCATACTTCCGGCTAGCAACGAATCGGGCCGCGCCGCGATGGAAAATGTTGAACCCTGGCCGTTGGCCGCGCACATCCTACCAGTCAGTATTCATCGATTCCCGCCTGCCAATAGAGATCCAATCGCCCAAGCGTATCCTTGTGCACGGAACTCGGACGGATGATTTCAAGAACCATCTCGGGCGCGCCCTGGAGTTCGTTAAAGCCCTCTTCGGCCTCCTCCACGAGCAAACGTAACGTGACACCCATCGCCAAGCCCATCCCTTTCGCCGGCCCCTTCCTCTGCGGCTCCTCGGCGGCGAGCCCCCCTCATCGAATTGGCGATCCCGTCGCCAGCACTCTTGAGCTGGACCCGCGCTTGCCGTACGATCACTTCCGGAAACCCCGAACAGCCTACCCGCTCCGCCTGGCTGTCTCACATGCCGGGGGTCGTGGCCTGGAGTTCTGGTCCTTGTTTTCCGGGAGCAATCAATGTCGTGGCCGTGCCGCTCTGTTTTCGCCGCTGCCCTCCTTTGGATTCCCTCGCCCCTGTTGGCTCAAAGCGAATACGGCTTCGTAAACACCCGGCCATCAGGCCAACCCTATCTCACGCCGGAAGAATCGCTGAAACGGTTGCATGTGCCTCCGGGATTCGAAGTGAAGCTCTTTGCCGCCGAGCCCGACATCATCAACCCCATCTCCTTCACTGTGGATGAACGGGGCCGGCTTTGGGTGGTTGAATGTTACGAATATCCCAAGCGAACGCCCAAGGGACAAAAGCCGCGCGATCGCATCAAAATCCTCGAAGACACCACCGGGGACGGCAAGGCCGATAAGGTCACCCTGTGGGCGGAAGGCAAAGACCTACCCACGTTTGACCTGGCGAGCGGCATCGAGGTCGGTCATGGCGGCGTCTTTCTCGGCGCCGCTCCTTACCTGTTCTTCTTGCAAGATCGCACCGGAGCCGGGCGCTGTGACCACTGCGAGATTCTTCTAAAGGGCTTCGGCAGCCAGGACACGCACGAAACCCTCAATACGTTCCAGTGGGGACCCGATGGCCGGCTGTATGGTCTGCACGGCATCTTTACGCAATCTCAGATTGGCGAGACTCGACTCAATGCAGCGGTGTGGCGCTATGGCACGAAGGATCGGAAATTCGAGATTTTTGCTGAAGGAACGAGCAATCCCTGGGGACTCGATTTCGATGCGCACGGCCAAGCGTTCCTGACCGCCTGCGTCATCGGGCACTGTTTCCATATCGTCCCCGGCGGAACCTACGTCCGCCAGGCGGGGAGTAGTGCCAATCCGTATGCTTTCGGCCTGCTACCGGAAATCAGTGACCATAAGCACCACCAGGAAAGCGGTTGGGCCCATGCCGGAGCCCTCGTGCTCCAGGGCGAATCCATCCCGGCGGAGTATCAAAACAGCCTGCTCATGGGAAGCATCCACGGCTGTAGCATCAAGCGCGATCTTCTGGAACGCCGCGGCTCCACGTTCGTCGCCCGGCACGCGCCCGATTTCCTGACGAGCGGGGACAAGAATTTTCGCCCCATCAATCTCCGCTGGGGACCCGATGGCTCGATTTACGTGATCGATTGGCACGATCAGAATCCCTGCCATCAGGCCCAGCCCGATAGCTGGGACATGACCCACGGCCGGATTTACAAGATTCAACGGACGGGAACCCGCAGCATCCCTCCGCTGGATCTCTCCCGAAAAACGACCAGCGAACTGGTCGAGCTGTTGAAGAATAATAATCCGTGGTGGCACCGCACGGCCCTGCGGCTACTGGCCGACCGGCGTGATCGCTCCGTGGCGCCGATGCTGGAGGCGTTGCTGTTTCAGAGCAATGAAGAACCCGTCAATCTGCGCGGGCTATGGGGTCTGCACGCCGTCGGAGCATTCGATGAGCGCGTGGCTGACAAAGCGCTCGGGCATCCCAGCCCATGGGTGCGCTCGTGGGCGGTGCGCTTCGTTGGAGAGGCGGGTGCTATCTCCGCCGGGATGACGGAGAAGCTGGCCCGGTTAGCCGAACGCGAACAGGCCCCCGAAGTCCGTTTGCAACTGGCAAGCACTGCCCACCGGCTCCCCGGACCCACGGCCATCCCGCTGTTGCACCACCTGATGCATCACGCCAGCGATGTCCGCGACCCCTTCATTCCGCTCATGATTTGGTTGGCCTACGAACCTTACGTAGCCAAGCAGCCCGACGCGGAGATGGCGTGGCTCAAGGATCATGCAGCGGCCAATCCACTGGTTGCCGAGGAAATCGTTTCCCGGACGCTGCGTCGCCTGGCCGGCACGGGCAAACCGGCGGCACTGGCGGCTTCGGTCGCTTTCCTGGGCGACGTCACCGACTCGACTGTCCGCCGCCGGGCGATGGAAGGATTGATCCAGGCATTGCAGAATCGGCAAGTCGATCCGCCGGTTGCATGGAAGCGGGTGTTCGCGGTGTTGCTGCAAGACAGCGATTCGGAAGTACAGCGGTTGGCTCATCGCCTGGCGGTGAATTTCCGGGACTTGGAAGCCGTCCGTCGTAGCCTGGCGGCGGCGCAGGACGGCCAAAAGCCTGTTTCGGAACGCATCGACGCGATCCGAGTTCTGGGAATCGTCCACCCGGCCGAAGCGCTTCGCCCTTTGCAAAATCTTCTGCTTCAGGACCCGGATGCGAACCTCCGAGGGGAAGTTTGTCGGGCTTTGGCCGCGTACGATCAACCCGAAGTTGCCCGGACTGTCCTGGCGGGATGGAAGCAATATCCTCCCGGCGTCCGAGTGGAAGCGATCAACCTTCTGAGCGGACGCAAAGAATGGGCCCGCCAGCTCCTCGCGGCCGTCGGAAACCACGAAGTCGCAAGGACCGATTTAAACGACAATACGATCCTCCGGCTGCGGGCTCTGCGCGACCAGAAGCTCAACGGCCAAATCGAGGCGGTCTGGGGAAAAGTTCGTGAAACCACGCCGGCCGAGCTCGAGGCATTGATTGGACGGATGCGGATCTCCCTCTCCGAGGGCCGCGGATCCTTCGAGCGCGGCCGAACGGTTTTCGAAAACCAGTGCGCGAAATGTCACCGCTTCGAGGGAAAGGGACATGATGTAGGGCCGAACCTCGATGGTGCCGCCCGCGACATCGACTACCTGCTGGTGAATATCCTGGATCCCAACCGAATCGTTGGGCAGCCGTACTTTACGCGCTTCGTCGTGCTCAAGAATGGGCAGGTGGAAACGGGGCTGCTGACTGCCGAGGATCCGCAATCCATCACGCTGAAGACGGAAAACGATGCCCTGAAGGTCATCCAACGAAAGGACATCGATGAGCTCACCGTGCGGGAAAGATCGCTCATGCCGGAGGGCCTCAACGACAATCTGTCGCCGCAAGACTTCCGCGATTTGATTCGCTACCTGATGGTGAACCCGTTTTTGACCGAAGTGGCGGTGGCGCCTACCGGGGCCGTAGCGCTCAACTTGGCGGACCCGCTCCACAGTGACAAGGTTACGTGGAGTTGGCCCATCGTGGGACCGCCAGGGAGGATTCCGCTCCCGCCTCCGCCCGGACAAGGGGACGGCATCGCCTGTGTTGCCGCCGAGGTGACGGCGCCCACGGTAATGCACACCCAACTCCTGTTCGGCGCCGCCCATCCGGTGCGCATCTGGCTCAACGGGAAGTCGGTCTATCAGGGAACGCCGGGCAAGAGCCCGGCGGAGCCCGACCAACGAGCGATTCCGCTGGAATTGGCTGAAGGCCTGAATCGATTCATTTTCGAGTTCCGCTACCAGGCGGCCGGCGAAGGGCTATATGCCCGGCTCCTTGATCCGCAGCGACGGTTACACTATCCGGAAAAGCACCAGTGACGGAACGGAACCTAACGCAGGAGCGCTCCACCTCCGTTCTCGCTACTCCTGCCCTGCCGTGGTCCGGCCCAAGGCCACGTCAAACTCGCTCAGGAGGGGGACGAGCATTGCGGCCAACGCAAAGCCAAAGGCCCCGGCGACGACCAGGAAGACGATGATTGGGTCCCCGGATTCCTCGGTTCCGGGCTTGCCAATCAGCACACTGGTCACGGAATAAAAGACCGCGGGCGGACAAAGGAAACTGGCCAGCGTCAGCGCTGGCGACGGCCGATCTGCACTCAATACCCACCACAACCCGCCGATGCCCGCGGCCAAAAAGAAAATGAAGCTGAACCACTGCGACTCGAAGCGGCCATTGATGACGATCAGGGCGATGCAAACGAGGGTGCCGACCGACAGAAAGAAGATCGTTCCGAGGGTATTGATGATGGCGAGCTGACTGTTGATCGTCCGCAGCGACACGTGGACGCCGAGCACAGCTGCGAAGGCCAGGACAACAAGGCCCCCGACCTCCATGCAGAGCATCGATTCCAGGTTCCTCGCCCCCGACATCTCCGGATGGGCGCGCGGCGGTGTCGCCAGAGTGCCGAAATAGGCATACACGACGATGAGTGCCAGCGGTAAGAGGATGTAGCTCTTGGTGTTATACAAGATGCCCCAGAGCTTGCCGAAAATGAACTCCTGAGGGGTGAGATCCGTGACCAGGAGCAGATCGAGCGCACCCGTATCGCGCTCCGAAGTGATCGCGGTGGCGGCTTGCGCACTGACCAACAGCAGGCTGAGGATGCTCAGCGGAAGGAGTCCGCGGGCCGCGAAAAAGTGCCCAGGACCACCCGAAGTCCAAAGCGGCGACAACGCCCAGTAACAGATCAGACCGAAGACGAGGTAATATGCCGCCTGTACCAAGAAGGGCCACCGGCCGTAGGCTCGGGTCCGCATTTCCCGCCAAAGAATTGGATTGGCCCAAACGCGGCGAACGGCTCCGGGAGCGGCATGGGCCTTGGCTCGGTCCGGCTCGACTTCGTCTGCTTCAGGACGTTCGCGTTGCATGATCGGCTCGCCGCTGGGATTCCAGACCCGAAGACGCAAGATCGCCCAGGCATTGAGGAGCAGACTGAGCAGGAGCATTACGGCGGCGAAGCCATACGCCGGGGCTAGGCCTGCGTCGGAATGGACTGGTGGTTCCAACACGCTCCGGAGTGCCAAAAACGGATCCATCCAGCTCTGGACCCTCTCGCTGGCCCAAATCCCCACGGCTTGCACCACGCACAGGTACAGCACCAGAAAGAGAACAGTTAGGGCCAGTGCCGGGAACGTCTTTTCCCGCCACAGGGCCACCAGCCCGCCCAGCGATCCTGCGGCCAGGGCGGCCGCGGCCATGATCAGGAGCGCTTGGGCGACCTGCTCACTGGAGACGCCCCCCAGTAAGAGCAACAAGGCCAGCACGGGCGTCATCCCTGCCAGGAGAAAAAAGATCTGGAAGAGGCTGCCGAAGAGTTTACCCAAGACGATCTCGTGATTCCGCAGATCGGTCATCAAGAGCAGCACAAACGTCCGGCGGTCCTTTTCCCGGGCAATCGCGCTTGCGGAGGAGAGGGCGGCGAAGAACAGGAGCACGGGCAGCTGTACCCAGAACGTGAGGACGTAAAAGAGGACCGATCCGAAGCGGGCCGTATCACCGAGCGTGGCGCTGCGGTCCCAGCCCACAAAGACTTGCCAGGCGGTCAATCCGAGCACCCAGAGCAGCCCCAGGTAGGCCGTGCGCACAATGTAGTGGCGCGGCCGGCGCGGCACCGTCAGCCATTCACGGACGAAGATGGCACCCAGCAAAGAACCTTTACCTCCCGAGGCCGCCCACCTGCCGTCAGCACCAAAATCGGGACCCCGTCGATTGGGAAGCCGGACTCCGTGCTCTTATCCATACGTCCCTTACCCGCCCCCGGTTCCTCAACTCTTCCTGCTGGGGTGCCGGGACGATTTCTTTATAGAGAAACGATGCGGCTACCGGGCCAAATTCACCGGCCCATCCTCCGCCCCGGACAGGAAACTTACAGGATTTCACAAACGATTATCCGCTTCTGTCCGGCCGCGCGGTCGTACATTTCGCACAGGGCCGGAAACCATTCCCGTGCGAAATCCAGCTCTTCCTGGCGCTGTTCCTCATCCGGTACATCCCGAAGCTCAGCCAAATCGCTCAGTGTCCACTGTTCGGGGACCTGGGCCGCAAGGTAATCACGCAACCGGACGACGTCTTCGGCATCGTTGTAACCGGCCTGCTCGGCGCGGTAGCACCGAGTACCAAAGAGCAGTTCGCGTTGGCCAAAAATCGCTTGCTGGATTGGCGCCAGCTGCGCCCGCGGGACCGCACGTTGCCGATAACTGTCCGGGGCCAATAAACAGCACAGCGTCTCGGGCGCAACCTGGATCTCGGGAATCTCCAACGCTCCATACAGGAGAAGCTCTCCGACCAACAGCTGCCAGAAGTGCCGATCGAACGGCAAACTCTGAGCGACCTTGCATACCAGCGGCTCATCCATCCCCGCGGGCAATTCCCTGGTGAATGCCAGGGCGGCGGGAATCAGCTCCGCGCAAAGGGCGCGGCAGGGCTCAAAGCTCCGTAGCCGCCAGCTGGCAGCCAGCACCGGACTCATTCGCCGGGAGAACAAGTCCGCATCGAGAACCATATAATAAACAGGCATAATGGCAGGAAGTTGGCCCGTGGAGTCCGTCTCCCGAGTTTTATACGTTTCCCCGCCCCATCTGCCAGACGGATGGCCCGCATGCATCGTGAGATATCGCACGCCGACCACGCTTTCCACCGAGAGAGCAATCTATCCCTCTATCTGCTGACGGGATTGCTCGGCCTGATCATTGGCATCGACCTTTGGCCGCAGGTCGCGCGCTGGCTTCAGACGCTGGGCCTGGCTCTCCCCTCCTGGCCGCAGGAGATCGCCGGGTACCGTATCGCTCTCCTGGCCGCCGTGCTGGGTGGTGCCCGGGTGCTCTACGGCTCGCTGGAAAGCCTTTTGGAAGGACGGCTGGGAGCGGACCTGGCGATTGCCATTGCTTGTGTCGCGGCCATCCTCATCGGCGAACCATTGGTGGCGGCCGAGATCGTCTTCATTGGCATGGTCGGCGAGTGTTTGGAAAGCTTCACCTTCGAGCGCACTCAGCGGGCGATTCGTCGAATTGTAGAAGTGTGTCCCCGCCGCTGCTGGGTATTGCGCGATGGCCGGGAAGTTCGCGTCCGCACCAGTGAAGTCCAGGTCGGAGATCGCGTGGTTGTCAAACCGGGTGCGCGGATCCCGGTCGACGGCATTGTCCAGGAGGGATCCTCGGCCATCGATCAAAGTGCACTGACCGGCGAAAGCTTGCCACTGGAGAAACGCCCCGGCGACGAGGTGCTCGCGGGTTCGCTCAACCAGTTCGGCGCGCTCACCATTGAGGCCCGCCGGGTGGCCGAACACACAGTCGTTGGCCGGGTCATCGAGCTGACGGCCCGCGCCCTCAAAGATAAGGCCCCCTTGGAGCGTTCGGCCGATCGGTTGGCACGGTATTTCCTGCCGGCCGTGCTCAGTCTGGCCCTGTTGACATTACTCGGCAGCCTGGGCTTCCGCTGGCTGGCCCTGCGGTCCGAAGGCGGCCGGCTCGGCTTTCCCGACCTGGTCCGCAGCGTCTACCCGGCCCTGTCGGTACTCGTGGTGGCTTGTCCCTGTGCCCTGATCTTGGCGACGCCCGCGGCTATCCTTGCCGCTCTCGGACGGCTGGCCGGAACCGGCGTGCTCATCAAGGGCGGGCGGGCGCTGGAGCGGCTGGCCGAGGTCACCGCCTTCGCCTTCGACAAGACCGGCACGTTGACGGAAGGTCGGCTGGAACTGGGAGATATCATCGGTCTTGGTGGCGTGAGCGAGGACGAGGTGCTTCGGGCGGCCGCCACGGCGGAGCAGCGGAGCGAACACTTGTTGGCTCACCTGATCATGAACGAAGCCGTCCGGCGCGGGTTGGTCGTCGAACCGGTCGAAGAGTTCCAGGCTCATCCCGGTGCCGGTGTCACGGCACGCACTGCTGCCGCCACGCTGGTCGTTGGTAGCCTCCGCCTCTTGGAAGAGCAAGCCATCGCGCTGCCGCCGGAGGTGGCGGGGGTCTTGCAGCGACTTGATGCGAGTGGTCAAACCATCCTGTTGGTGGCCAAGGACGGGACCATCATCGGCATTCTCGGTGCCCGCGACCGAGTCCGGCCGGAGGCGGCGGGCGTCCTCGCGGAGCTCCGAAGCCTGGGAATTGGTCAGATTGCCCTTCTGACCGGCGATCGCGCCGCCGTGGCCCAGGCGCTTGCCGCCGCGCTCCCCATCGCGGAAGTGCACGCCGATCTGCTCCCCGAGCAAAAGGCGGAATTCATCGCGCGTTGGCAACAGCATGGCAAAGTCGCAATGGTCGGTGACGGCATCAACGATGCCCCGTCGCTGGCTCGGGCGGACGTCGGTGTGGCCATCGGTGGCACTGGTACGGATGTGGCTGCCGAGGCGGGCGATATTGTGATGATGGGCGATCCACTCGCGCCCTTGCCGCTGCTGCTGCGGCTGTCGCGGGAGACCGTTCGTATCATTTGGCAGAACATTATCGTCTTTGCATTCATCGTCAATGCCGTCGGCATCGTTTTGACCGCTTGGCTTTGGCCCTTACTCGCCCCCTCCGCGGCCTGGTATGAGCAGTCCCCGGTCGTGGCTGTGATTTATCATCAGATCGGCTCGTTGGCCGTCCTCCTCAACGCCATGCGGCTACTCTGGTTTGAGCGGACCACGGCGACCCCGCGGTGGCTACGCCTCCGCGGCGCCCTGCAACGAATCGATCTTTGGATGGAGCACCATCTCGACCTGCACGATTTCGTTCATTGGATCGAACGCCGCTGGAGGATGGTCGGTGCCGTGGCCGCCGCCTTGATCTTTTTCCTGTATGCTCTGAGCGGCCTCACCCAGGTGGGGCCCGAGGAACTGGCAGTAGTGCGCCGCTTTGGCGAGCCGGTCGACGACCTCACGCCCGGCCTCTACTGGCGCTGGCCGTGGCCGGTCGAAGATGTTCTACGGGTCCAACCGGACCGGATCCATACCGTCGAAATTGGTTTCCGCTCCGATCCGATACGCCGGGCTGCGGCCGGCAGCTTGACTTGGGCGAGTCCCCATGGCGGAGACGGGATCCGTCGGGAACGGGATGAAGCGGTCATGATCACCGGCGACGGCAACCTCGTGGAACTCCAGGCGACGATCCGCTATGCGATCGCCGATCCCCGTGTCTATCTGCTGAATGTCAACGATCCCGACACGATTCTGCGTGCGGCCACCGAATCGGTGCTACGCGAAGCCGTGGCGGGGCAAGCCTTCCAGAATCTTCTCACGGTCCAGCGCGAACGCTTTCAGCAGGAGTCGCTGCGGCGCGTGGAAGAACGCTGCCGGGCGTATGGGAGTTTGGGCATCCGGCTGGAAGGCCTCTCCTTACACGACCTGCACCCACCGCAGGAAGTCGTCGAATCGTATCACAACGTCACCCGGGCAATGCAAGCTCGTGACCGCCAGGTAAACGATGCCGAAGCCGAAGCGCTGCGGGCCACCATCGATGAGGCAGGCAACGCCCGAACCCGGCGGGCAGCCCTCGTCCGCGCTCTGCAAATCCAGCGGCAATCGAAGGCCGCCGCCCACGAAACCGTCACCCAGGCGGATGCAGCCCAGGCGGCGTTCCTGGCTCGGCACAGGGTGCGCTCTCGCCTCGCTACGGCGGAAGAATGGCAGCTGCTTCGCGAAGCGTTCCGCTCCATCTGGCTTGGCCAGGGAGCCGTGGCGGCATACCAGGACTACGACCGTAATCGCCAGGCCCGGCTTGCCCTTCAGGCCGCCTTGACCGATTTTCGCCTTTACTGGGACGCGTTGGCCCAGGCACTGGTCGGTCGGGATAAAGTGATCATCGACGCCGACAAGGTTCCGGGCCGACGTCATTTGCTATTCCTCGATCCGGAGTTGTTCCGCTTGCCGTTCCCGTTCGCCCTCCCGCGCGAGGGTGGTTCCGCGCCGGCGCGCGGTCCCCGCCTCGAAATGCCGAGCGATGGAGAAATCAGGTAAATCACCATGCGCAAGCTCTTCCTTCTGATACCAATCCTCGTGCTCTTGGTTGTGGCCGCGAGCACCTCGTTTTTTAAGGTGGACCGCGCCGAGTTCGCTTACGTCACTCAATTCGGCCGGCACCTGGAAACCTATGATGGAGCCACCGACGCCGGTCTGCATGCCAAGCTTCCCTGGCCAATTCAGTCGGTCCAGCGGATCGATCATCGGCTCCAGATCTTCGACCTCGACGGTGCCGAGCTGCTCACGCACGATCCGAAGGGAATGACGATCGACAAAACCCTCACCATTAGTGCGTATGTCTGTTGGCGGATTGCCGACGCGGAGGGGGTCGATCGCTTTATCCGTACCGTGGGGACCCCGAACCGTGCGGAAACGATCCTTGGCCAGCAAATCAGCAGTCGCCTGGGCGCCGAGATTGGAAATATGCAACTGGACGAGCTGATCAGCATTGCTCCGGAACAGGATGTGGAACAGCGGATGGATCGACTCCACCAGCGTTTGCTCGGTGCCAGTCGGGTCGATCAGGGCGGCCTGGGTAGCGGCGAGAGCCTCAAGCAAAACGCTTGGAGCACGTACGGCATTGACCTCGTAGAGGTCCGCCTTCGCCGCTTCAACTATCCACCCCAGGTCCGCGAGGCGATCTTTGAGCGCATCCGCAGCGAACGGAACAAGAAAGCCGCCGATTATCAAAGTGAAGGAGCCCAGTTGGCCGAAGACATCAAGAGTCAGGCCGAATACGAGGCCCGCACGATTCTCGCGGATGCCCGAGCGGCCGAACAACGCTTGAAGGGCGAGGCCGATGCCAGGGCCGATCTGATCCGCAACCAAGCCCAGAGCAAGGACGTGAGCTTCTATACATTCCTGCGGAAGCTAGAAGAGTATCAGCGCATTCTCGGCGACAAGAAGACAGTCCTCCTCCTCTCCAGCCATCGCGACCTGTTCGATCTGTTGTTCAAGCCGCCGAACCCAGAAAATGCAACGGCCGGGTCGCGGCCGCCCAGTTCTCTCCCCCACACCGAGGAGAGAGCGGGGACGCGGAATGGGAAGCAGCCTGCCAAGAGTGGGGGAGAATAACCATGCGCTATCTGTACGGCATTGTCTTGCTCGGCTTAATCGGCTATCTCCTCACCGGTGTGACCCAAGTTCGGCCGGGAGAGCGGGCACTGGTCCGCCGATTTGGTCGAGTCGTGGACAAGCCGGCTCCGGGCCTGCGCATCGGACTCCCCTATGGCATGGAACGGGTGGATCGGGTCCCCGTGGATCTGGTCCGCCGCCTCACGATCGGCTACCAGCCGGAGGCCGAGCAAACCGATGAGACGACACCCCCCGGACAGCTGCTGACGGGTGATCATAATTTGGTGAACGTCCAGGTGGTCCTCGATTACAGTGTTCAGGAGGAAGCGCTGGAGGATTATGTGGTGCAATCGGCGCGGGCCGATGGTGTGATCACGCGCGCCGGCGAAGCAATCTTGGCCGAGTGGGTGAGCGGGCACAAGGTCGACGAAGTCCTGATCCGGGGCAAGGCCGAGCTGCCGGCAGTGCTGGTGGCACAGACGAAGGCGCGGATCGAGCCGTTTCGGCTCGGCGTCGCCATCCGGCGTGCGAGCGTTTCCTATCTCTTTCCTCCAACGGCCGTCAAAAGTGCGTTTGATGACGTGACCCGGGCCCAGAGCGCCATGCGCACCCAAGAATACAAGGCTCGGGAAGAGGCGGCCAAGCAACTCCGCTCCGCCCAGGCCGAGAAGCACCGCATCGAAAAAATGACCGCGGCATACGTGAATGAACAAGTGGTATTGGCTCAGGCCGAGGCCGATACGTTTGAAAAACGTCTGAAGCAGTATCAAGAATTGCGGCGCGACAACCCGTACGTTCTGGCCGGTATCTGGTGGGATCAGATCGGCAAGCTGTTCACGCAGATGAAGGAAGCCGGACGGCTAGATCTGCTCGATGACCATCTCGGTGCCGATGGGCTCGACATTACCATCTCACCCCCGCTGCCGAAGAAGCCGTGAGAAATCCATCTCCATGAAAGAAGCCACGATGTAGACGGTTGGGAGTGGAAGGAGAGGTGCTTGATGAAGGGCAGTTGGTCGCGCATGGAGATCGCTGGCAAACCGGCGGACGTTTATGACCCGCCTGACCATCCGCGTTTTGCCGTCCTCCACTTGCATGGCGTGGGTTTGGAAACGCTCCAGGACAATGCAGCTTATACGCAGCTCTTTGCCGACCTGAATCTGGCTTGCGTCTGTCCGCACGGCCAGCGGTGTTGGTGGGTAGATCGACGCTGTGCGAAATTTGATGAGCAAGTAACTCCGGAACGCCACTTGCTGGACAACGTGCTTCCGTTTTTCCGCGCCCGATGGAAGTTAGAACCGATAGCCATCGGGCTACAGGGCATCAGTATGGGGGGCCAGGGGGCGCTCCGGTTGGCGTTCAAGCATCCACAATTGTTCCCGGTGGTGGCGGGGATCGCTTCTGCACTGGACTACCAGGATCTCTACGGACAGGACACGCTTCTCGACAGTCTGTATGACAGCAAGGAAGAGTGCCGGCAGGACACGGCGATTCTCCATTTGCATCCGACGCAATATCCTCCGCATATTTTTTTCTGCGTCGACCCGGAGGACGAGAAGTGGTTCCGTGGCAACGATCGACTGCACGAAAAGCTAAGCGCCCTGGGCATTCCGCACGAAATTGATTTCACGACCCATGCGGGCGGCCATTCATGGCAGTACTTCAATCACATGGCCGGGCGCGTCGTGCGCTTCGTCGTGGCTGGACTGGAGCAGCAGGGACGGCGGCTGTTGTAAACCTTCGGTTGGGAAGTAGCCGACGATGCACAAAGTCTCCCTCATGGTCACCTGTCTGGGCGACGCATTCTTTCCGGACATCGGTGTGGCAGCGGTGCGCTTGCTGCGCCGCCTCGGCGTGGAGGTGGACTTTCCCACCGCACAAACATGCTGTGGCCAACCGTTTTTCAACAGCGGATACCAACAGCATGCCCGCGACCTGGCACGCCATACGATCCGTGCCTTCGATAACGGGCGCCTGATCGTGACTCCGTCCGGCTCGTGCGCTGCGATGGTGAAACTGGAATACCCGGAATTATTTCACGAAGACCTTATCTGGCACGGCCGCGCGGAGGATCTGGCCCGGCGTACCCACGAACTGTCCGATTTCCTGGTCAACGTGATCGGCGTCGAGGACGTGGGCGCCCGCTGCCGGGGGAAAGCAACCTATCACATGGCCTGCCATCTCCGCGGGCTGGGGTTGCAAACGGAGCCGGAGCGGCTCCTGCGCAACGTCCGCGATCTGGAACTCGTTCCCCTCGAGCGGAGCGACGAGTGCTGTGGCTTCGGCGGATCGTTCTCGGTGCGCTTTCCGGGTATCAGCGGAGCGATGGTCCAGGACAAGGCGGCATTGATCGAGAAGACCGGGGCAGACATGGTTGTGGCCACCGACGCAGGCTGTCTGATGAACATCGCTGGCTGCCTGCGGCGGCGCGACAGCAACGTGCGCGCCATGCACCTGGCGCAGGTGCTGGAGCAGACGTAAACGCCCGGCGAGCCCCCTCCGCAGAGTGCCATGCTTTCGCGGCCACTGGCATGCTCGTGACAGGCCGGTTGATCCTCGAAGGGCCATGCAAGGATGGCACGCGACCGGTGCTGAAGCGGAAATCTACTTGTTCGTCCGACCCGCAAGCAGGGTCGCAGGGACTTCCATCCTTCGACGGACCCATCCCACCGTGACACTCCCCTGCGGTCCGTGCGGTACGAATTCCATCGACACGGGTAAGTCACCCAATAGCTCCGCCAACGAATGATCGGATTTGATGAATGCGAGGGTCTGCGGATTCGCATGAAGGTCGACAATGAGCATCTGGCGTTCCTCCCGCGTGTAAACGCACACATCATCCCGGCGAAGATAAAAGGTCACAGAATCCCACCGCCGCGGATAGGAAACCACGCGAACATCGGAATCCTGGCAACGCTCCACATATGGCCGAATCTGTCCACGCAGCGAATACCGGCGGGTGTAATGGGGAAGGCTCAGGCACACGGCCGCAAACAAAATGGCAAACGTTGTGGCACCGCACATGCCCCAGACCACGGCTGGCGGGCGGTTGCGTCCCAGCGAGTACACGGCGACGAAAGCGAGGCCGGCTGCCCCGGCCAGGATCCGTCCCCATGTGGCATCGAGAAGCTCGCTGGACGGCCCCAGCAAGCTGGCCACGATGGCGATACCAAGAAGTGCCAAGGTCGTGCGAAACGCGAACCGGCTCGACGGCGCCGCCACCGCCGTGGAGGAATCACATGTCTCCCGGAGCCACGTATCCAAGAACGTGCCAAGGGCCAGCGCCAAAGCCGGCATGGCGGGCAAGATGTACCCCGAACGCTTGGAACCGGCTAGGGAAAAGAACACGAAAGACCAGACGGCGGCAAGGAGAAAGAAGCCCAGCGCCGCGGGTCTTCCTGCACCAGGGGAACGCCGGCTGAGGAACCTGGCCAGCGGCACCAAGAGCAGGGACCAAGGCAGCATGCCGAGCAGTAAATCGGCCACGTAGAAATACACTGGCTTTTCGTGATCGAACGGGGCGAGGAAGCGCAACACGTTGTGTTTCCAGAAGAAATAGGAGGCAAACTCCGGATCGGTCGCGTAAAGAGACGCGTACCACGGAGCCGCCAGCAGACACGCCGTGCCGAGGTACGCACCCCAAGCCCTCGGCCTCAGCCGAGCCGTCCGCCCGTCCAGAAATCGGTAGACAAGCACTGGGATACAGACAAGAATCAACGCGACCGGCCCTTTGGTCAGGACGCCGAGCCCGCAGGCCGCTCCGGACAGCAGCCACCACTTCCAGCGGAGACGCGGTCCCTGCAAAGCGATGTGTGCCGCGGCCAAGGCCGCCACCACCCACAGGCATAGTAGACTATTCATCGTCAGGAGCCATCCCAGGTACACAAATCGGCCCGACAAGCACAAGATCATTGCCGCAGCGAAACCTGCCCGCGGGCCAGCGACACGACGACCCCAGAAATAGGTCACGAGTACGGTGAAGAATGCGCTGGCCGCCGGCACCAATCGAGCGCTCCAGTCGTGCACACCCAAGGCTGAGTAACTGGCCATGACCAGCCAATACAGCAGAGGCGGTTTATCGTAATAGGGCAAACCATGCAGGATGGGCACCGCAAGATTCCCTGCGGCGAGCATTTGCCTGGGAATCTCGGCATAGCGCGGCTCCTCCGGCTCTTGCAGTGGGCAGTCGAGCCGAGTGAACAACAGCAGGGCGGCCACGATCAGAAGAAGCACCGTGCCGCCGCCCGTCCGCGGCGAAGGGGGCTTCCGTGCCTGGGTGTCCGCGGGGAAAAGCACACGGGACCACCAAAACGGCAGCAAGGTTCGCAATGTTCGAGGAATGTCCCATAGCGAAACCTTGCTGGTTCCCATTAGCCGCGGCCGATGCCGCACTGCGGCCTCACCAACTTCATAACCGAGCTGGTGTGCCCGGGTGAGGATTTCGGTGTTGACAAAAAAACCACAGGTCTCGGGGAGGAGTGTTGACACTACTTCCTTGCGGAACACCTTCAAGGCACAATCACAATCGCGCACCCCCGTCCCCAGGAACGATCGAACCAGAACGTTGTAGCCCCAGGAAAAGAAGCGGCGACGCCACGAATCTTGGCGGTGTTTTCGGTAACCGACCGCCACGGGAGCATGCTCGGTGAGCGCCACCAGGGCCGCGAGGTCGGTGAGATGAAATTGGCAATCGGCATCGGTAAAAGCAACTCGCTCAAACTGAGCGGCTTCCATGCCCGTGCGCAGGGCAGCGCCATAGCCTCGATTCTCGGTATGGCGAAGCAATCGGATGTGCGGCCGTTGCTGTGCCTCGTCGGCAACGGCCTGGGCCGTTTCATCCTGGCTGCCGTCGTCCACAATGATGATCTCATAGTCGTCCGCGAGCTCGGCCAGTGCGCGGTCGGCCTCGCGGAGGGCGGTGCGAATCCCTGCTGCTTCGTTATAGGCAGGCAGAATCAGGGAAAGGGAAGGCGGAACGGAAGTCGCCTGGGAGTGATGGCCATCCATGGGTGAGGCCCTCCTTGGTCCAGCCAATGCAGGGAAGCAAGATGGCACAAGCGCACCGGACTGTCAAGGTGTGCTCAACGGCGGATTTTCGGGCCGGTTTCGGCTGCGTCCAGAAGGCGCCCAATTGACATATTCCCCTCATCTCGGTTATAGTTCTCTTATCGTTGGCATTGCCGCCTCCTTCCCTACTTGTCACTTCTCCCAACCGGGAAGGGTTGTTTGGTGATTTCGATGGCGGATCGTTTCCCGGCGTAATCGAGAAAGGATTCTGCGGCGGTAACAGTCCGGTGGAAGCCCACGAGCAGCGGGATAGAGAGCACCCATGAAACGCGGGTCCACGGCCCGCGGGGAAGCGCCATGGCGGATGCACAAGCCAAAATGGAGGGTCCGCAAGAACCAGGAAAATCCGCTGACGCTCCCCCAAATCCACTAACGCCGCCCCAGCCGGAAGCTCCCCTTTCGGAAGGACTGCTACACGGCTCCGGTGTGGAGTCGACGGACGATGCCCCGACCATCATCTCGCGACCGCGGCCGGTACCGCTCCGCTTGGAGGACGCCCTGGCCGGCATGCTCCGTGGCCGGCGGCTTTCCCATTTCGAGCTCCTGGAGCCGATTGGTGTCGGCGGCATGGCCGCCGTGATTCGGGCGCGGGACACGCAGCTGGACCGCACGGTCGCCCTCAAGATCTTGCCACCGGAAATGGCGGCCGATCCGGAAAGCGTTCGTCGTTTCCATCAGGAGGCACGGGCCGCGGCCAAGCTCGACCATGAAAACATTGCCCGGGTCTTTTACTGTGGGGAGGATCAGGGACTTCATTTCATTGCCTTCGAGTTTGTTGAAGGCGAGAATCTGCGCACTCTGCTGGAGCGGCGTGGCCAGATTCCGGTTCCCGAGGCGGTTCACTACATCCTCCAAATCGCCACGGGTCTGGCTCATGCTGCGGCGCGCGGGGTCGTCCACCGCGACATCAAACCATCAAATATCATCATCAGCTCCAACGGCCGGGCCAAGCTCGTCGACATGGGCCTGGCCCGCAGTCTCGAACCGCACAGCGACGGCGGCCTCACGCAACCGGGCGTAACCCTGGGCACGTTTGATTACATTTCTCCGGAGCAGGCGCTGGAACCGCGCGACGCCGATGTCCGCAGCGACATCTATTCCCTCGGCTGCACGTTTTACCACATGCTGACGGGGCAGGTCCCGGTTCCCGAAGGGACTGCAGCCAGAAAGCTACATCATCACCAAAACGTAGATCCCGTCGATCCGCGCCAACTGAACCCGGCAATTCCGGATGAAGTGGCAGCTTTGCTGGCGCGAATGATGGCAAAAAAACCAAAGGAACGCTATCAGCGGCCGGAGGAATTGATCAGCCACCTCATGATTCTTGCCCAGCGACTCGGAGGTCCCAACCCGGGAGCCGACGCGGTGCTATTCGTCGATGCGCCTCTGCCAGGCCAGCCGCGAACTCGACCGTTATTCGTGGCGGTCTGTGCGGCGCTGGCACTGGTAGTGCTGATTGTCATGCTCGGTCCGTGGCCACCGGCCCCATCGAAGTTGGTTCACGAGCAGGCCAGTGGAAAACGCACCCAGTCATCGATTGAGAGCAATCCGACGGCATCAACGGCCAACCCCCGCACATCCGAAAACACCACTGACAAGCCCATCGTTCCTCAGTCACGTACTGATCTCGCCACAATCCGTACAGACGATGGGAAGGAACTGGCCGAGTTTCTCAGGCGGAATGACCCGTTCGCCAAGATCATCCTGACCGGAAACCTTCACCTGGGCCGCGACAGCCATTTGGTATTCCAAGGGAGGGAGCTGACCATTGAACCGGCCAGTGACTTGGACTATGCGCCGGCTATTTCTTTCCGCACGGAACCCACGGCCGGCGACGCGTCCCCGGCAGCTCTGACCATCCTCAGTGGAACAGCGGTCATCCGGCGCGTGCGCTTCGAAGTCAGCCCGGGAGAGTCGGACAACATTCGCTTGGCTGCGGTGGCACTGCACGGGGGAAATGCGAAGTTCGAACAGTGCACTTTCACGCAGGACGAGGCTACGGATTCGGACCAGGGATCGATCAGTTCGATTCTGGTCACCGGAACGGCGCCGGCGGAAGAGCAACCGACTGTGAGCCTCAACGCTTGTTATTTCCCGCGGGGCCAGTATGGCCTGATCCTGACCCGCCCGGCCATCGTGGAGGCGCACGAATGTGCGTTTGGCCCGCATACGGCTGCACTCTTCAACTTGCAAAGTGAGCGAAACCTAAACGGCAAATCGATCGCCAAGGTCGAGCTTCAGAATTGCTCCGCGTTTGTGGTCGGGGACAGCGTTTTCCGTCTCGAAGATGGTATCTCGTGCCGGCTCCAGGTTGAAAACTCCGTTCTCTCGAGCCCGGACAGCGAAGCGGTGCCTCACGGTCTGGCGGCCCTGGTGGAGCAGGTAGGAAGTAAGCCCATTCAGCTATCGTACTCGAGCTCCCACAACACGTACCACAATCTTCGCGCCCTGTGGGTTCGAACTGGGCGTCAAGGCCCTCAGGAGCGGATTTCGGATTGGAACCTCTTCAAACAGAAATTCGAGGTGGTCGGAGACAAGCCCGTCGAATGGACCACGAGTCCCTGGCAAAGTGCCAAACCGTTGCAGGCTCTACGGAATGATCGCCCCAACCTGGCATTCCGACTCAACACGTCGATGCCAGAACTACGGCAGGCCGAACATCCCGCACAGATGATCGGCGTCGAGCACTGCACCTGGGGAAACACGTATGACGGGAAGCTGGCGCCGTTGACCGAGAAGGCTCTCCCCGAGTCGGTGGCCCGCCGCGACGAGCGGATCGTGGACCCATCGCTGCCGGCGCCCAAGGACAACCTCTATCGCACCCTTCGCCAAGCCTTGGAAGATACCAAGCCGGGAGATGTGGTTCTGGTCCGCCACCAAGGATTGCTACCGGTCGAACCGGTGCGGTTGGAGCGAGCCGGAATTGACGTCAGTATCAAACCGTACCCCGGCTACCATCCGATCCTGAGCATTGGCCAGACGACGGAGCAGGATGCGGCCATGTTCCGCGTCTACGATGGCCAGTTACGGCTGGAGTCACTGGAATTCCAGCTCGCGCCGGGCGGTTCCCCCTTCAAGGCGCAGACGGTGGTCGCGCTAATGGGCGAAGGCCAATGCACGTTGAAGGATTGCTTGGCGACGTTGGACGGGGGCAAGGAGGTGCCGCTTACCTTGGTGACCGTGGCGGACACGGCGGGGGTCATGCGGATGGAGCCGCAGGCCGGCGGCCAACAAGATCCCCGAATGACCGTCGAAGGGTGTTTTGCACGGGGTACCGGCAATTTGATTGCTGTCCGGGCGAGCAGACCGTTTGAACTGCATCTCGAGAAATCGCTGGTTGCCCTGGACGGCTCGCTTCTGGTCATCGACGGGGCGGCCAAGGAAAACCCGCTAAGGAGAAGTTCCCAGATCACACTCGAACAGGTGACGACCTATCTCACCGACCATCTTGTCTGGCTGCGTGCCTCTTCCGAGGAGGGGAGGAGCACGAAGGGACTTGTCCCGACCCAGTTTCGATCGGTGCAAAACTGTCTGTTCGTGTCAGCCAGCGGCAAATCTTTGGTACACTTGGAAGGCATTGATACGGAAGAGCAGATGCGGCGGATTTTCTCCTGGGGAGACGGCCGGCACAATCTTTACAGCAATTTCAGTCCCGCAATCCTGGATCAACAACCGCCCGCCGGGACGGAGACCGCGGTGATGCCGCCACTTCCCTACAGCCGGACTCAGTGGGAAGGCTTTACGCAGGAATCCGATGCGCGGTTTGAGCGGCTGCGGTTAAACCTCCCGACGACCTCCGACGGCGCGCTGTCGAAGCTGTCCACGCTGGACCTCAAGACGAAGCCCGAAGCTAACCTACAGGGCTACGGTGCCGATCTGGAGAGTTTGCCCCGGCCGGCAGATCCGTCAGCCGGTCGCAGTCTCACTCCGGAAGGTGGACCCGCGGTCGAACGCCCCTGATTATTTCTTCCCGCCTGACCTCTTTTTCCTAGCGGAGCCACGCTTCGTGGCCGTGGATCCTTTCTTGGCTTGCGTCCCTTTGCGCTTGCCAAAAATCGCATCATAGCCCTCGGCGAAATGCTTGGTCTCGGCCAAGCCAACGCGAACGATGCTCACGGAGGAACCTCCGCTATTGGAGTTTTAGACCGACGAAACCTCGCAGCCGCCGCGCGGCTTTTCTCGGTCTCAAGGTAGTTTAGGATGGCAAACCCCACTTGTCCTGTCCGAGGGGATCCGTGAGGGCGGAGGATGAGCCGAGGGTCCTGGTGCGGAGCCGTTTTTACGCAGTCGGATGTATGTTCTCCGATGAGATCGCTTGTCAAACACATGAGGTTCCGGAGGAAGGTCGTGGCGACAAATTCGCCCGGCAAGCAAGCGGGTCCCAAGCCGCCGTCGGACGGGTTGGCATAATCGTTCGGCACAAGCCAGAGACATCACTTCATGCCGGGCGACATCGAACACGTGAAATTGCTAGTGCAAAGCTCGACGGCAAACCTTTCCGAAACTCTCTGCCCTAACTCTAGCCACTGCCAAGGGAGTGTCAAACGCCGGCCTCGGGCAATCGTGGGCAAAATGGTTCCTTCGTAGCTGAGAATGAGAAGACAGGGGATTCAGCGATTGTAGCAACCGTAGTTCCAGCGGCGGCTCGGGTCACAGTGAAATTCGTCTTTGCCCGCATGACCGCGTCGCCACAGATCCCGGACGCCACCATGATGGTGCGCAGGGGAGATCGCCTGGTGGAGGATCGCTGATCACCTAGCCAGCACACACCATTCGATACAGGATTTCGGCGGCCTGTTCGACTTCGTCCAGCGCGACCCACTCGTCGCTGGTATGGGCTCTGGCAATGTCACCAGGGCCAAAGACCACGGCGGGGATACCGGCCTCGGCGATGGTGGAGGCGTCCGTGCAGTAAGGAACCGCGGTCACGCGATGCGATCCGCAGACTGCATCGATGGCGTCGGACAGTACAGCAACGAGTTCCCTGGACCCCTGCGGGCTCAGAGCAGGCGCGTGGAACCAAGGCTCCGAACAAGCGAACCCAGCTTCCGCCGGCAGTTCCTGCCGAAGAAAAGCGGCCAGCTGTGCGGGCGCGTCCACGGGATCCTCACCGGGAATGACGCGGCGGTCGATTTCGATGCGGCACAAATCCGGAACCGTGTTGACGCTGCTCCCCCCTTCCACGCGGCCAACGCTCAAGGTCGCAGGCCCCAGGAGCGGATCCACCTTCGCGGTCCGCAACGCTTCAGCGAATTGCTCGACTGCGAGCAGGACGTTCGCCATCCGGTAGACGGCATTCAGACCCTGTTCTGGCGCAGAACTGTGGCATGATCGGCCATGGGTTTCCAGATGCCATCGCACGACGCCTTTGTGGGCATTGACGATCTGCAGTTGCGTGGGCTCGGCAACAACGGCCGCATCCGCGTGGAGCGCACTCTGAACCAGCCTCTGAACCCCAAGAAACGTGTGCTCTTCGTCCACCGTGCACGCCAAGATCACGTTGGCCGCCCCCCTCGGCTGCTCGCGCACCAGCCTCGCAAACAGGGCGAGCATCGCCGCCATCCCGCCCTTGACGTCGCAGGCGCCGCGGCCGTAGAGCCGGCCGGATTCAATCCGGGCTCCGAACGGCTCAATCACCATGTTCTCGGCAGGGACCGTATCCTGATGGGCTTCCAGGAGGAGGGTCCGGTGCGCTCCGGGATGCTCCCAACGGGCGAGGATATTGTCACGCTTGGGCGCGATTGGCTGTCTCTGCCAGAAGACTCCCAGACCCCGCAAAAAGTCTTCGAGGTAAGCGGACACTTGATGTTCGAAGATTTGCGGACCATGCAGGGGCCGGCCCATGGGGTTCACGCTGGGCAAGGCAACCAGGTCACGTAATAATCGGGTGGTTTCGGTCATCCGCGCCGCCGAGCTAAAGGCCAAGGATCGGAGGTAAGATCCTCATCAGTACAGCAGGAACGCGGCGGCGTTGCAACACGCAATGTCCGTTGTGGCGATCTGCATTCGTTTGTTTATGCCCTTTGTACCCGTGCGGTAGCGCTGATTGGCTTCTCGCTGGTGCAGACCTATAACAAAAACGTTGTCTCCGGTCCTTCTTCAGGGAAATGGCGATGAAGATTCACGAATATCAAGCGAAAGCGCTACTCGCAGCTGCGGGAGCGGCCGTGCCGCGCGGCGTTGTGGCCTCCTCGCCGGCCGAGGCGGCACAAGCGTTTGACCGCAATGGAGGTCCTGCGATTCTCAAGGCCCAAATCCACGCCGGCGGCCGGGGGAAAGGCCGGTTCAAAGGGAGCGGCCAGGAATGGGGCGGCGTCAAGTTTGTGCGTTCGCGGGAGGAGTGCGGCCAGGTGGCGGAGATCATGTTTCGGTTTCCCCTGGTCACCCGCCAGACCGGCGAACAGGGTCAGCGCGTTTCCAAAGTTCTGGTGCAAGAAGCGGTTGACATCGCCCGAGAAATCTACCTCGGCATGGTCGTGGACCGAGCCATCAGTCGGCCGGTACTGATGGCCTGCGCCGAAGGTGGCGTCGAGATCGAAGAGGTGGCCGCCCGCAGCCCGGAGAAAATCCTCAAGGCACCGGTCGATCCCGATGCCGGCTTGCATCCCTTCCAGACACGCCGGCTCACCTACGCGCTCGGCTTCAACGGCACGGAAGCGCCGAAGGCGGAGGCGCTCATGATGGCGCTGGGGAAAGTATTCCTGGAGAAGGATTGCAGCCTGGCCGAAATCAATCCGGTCGTCGTGACTCCGAAAGGCGACGTGTTGGCGCTCGATGCCAAGATGAATTTTGATGACAACGCCCTCTTTCGGCATCCCGAAATCGAAAACTACCGCGATGAAACCGAAGAAGACGCAGCCGAGCTGCGCGCGGCCCGGGCGGGACTCAGTTTTATCCGGTTGAACGGCACGATTGGCTGCCTCGTCAACGGTGCGGGGCTGGCAATGAGCACGATGGATATCATCAAGTTCCACGGCGGCGAACCGGCCAACTTCCTGGACGTCGGCGGCGGAGCCAACAAGGACCAAGTGACGGAGGCGTTTCGGATCCTCCTGGCCGATCCGAGGGTGAAGGCGGTGCTGGTCAACATCTTCGGCGGTATCATGAGGTGTGATATCATCGCCGGAGCCATTTTGGCGGCGTTTCAGGAGGTCGGGTTTCACGTGCCGTTGGTCGTGCGCCTGGAAGGCACCAACGTCGAACAGGGCCGCAAGATGCTGGCCGAAAGCGGCTTGAATATCATCACCGCCAACGGCATGACCGACGCGGCCAAGAAGGTGGTGGCGGCGGCGAAGTAGGCCGCGGCAAGCAATCCGTGGGCAGCTTCGTTTCGGCACCCAAATGGTCTAGGTGGCCGCTTCTGAAGCGCGAAATGTTAACGTTCACCAGCGGCGCAAACAGTCCCTTGTCCTTGAAGAGACAGAAGAATTGACCGGTGAGGAGGTCTTGCCGGGTTTTCGATGTCGCGTGGCGGAGTTGTTGCTTTGCCCGGGCAGTAAGATTTGACGGACGGCCCGCAAGGCGCTGAAATCGCTGACCGGCTCGCCAGGCTTTTCAGTAGTACAGGAACAACGGCGATGAGCATCCTTGTCGATAAAAACACCCGCGTACTGTGCCAGGGCATGGGCAAAGCCGGCACCTTCCATGCCCTGGGCTGTCGCGATTATGGCACGCAAGTGGTCGGTGGCGTCGTCCCGGGGAAGGGCGGCACCGTAAAAGAAGGATTTCCGCTATTCGACACGGTTGCCGAAGCCGTACAGAAGACCGGGGCGAACGCAACCATGATTTTTGTGCCGCCGCCCGCCGCGGCCGATGCCATCCTGGAGGCCGCCGATGCTGGTATCGCCGTCATTGTCGCCATCACAGAAGGAATTCCCGTCCTGGACATGGCCCGGGCCATGCCGTTTCTGAAAGAACGCCCATGCCGGCTCATTGGCCCCAACTGCCCCGGTGTCATTACCCCTGGTCAGTGCAAGATCGGTATCATGCCCGGCTATATCCACAAGCCCGGCCCGGTCGGCGTCATCAGCCGCAGCGGCACCTTGACCTACGAGGCCGTTTGGCAGTTGTCCAATCTGGGACTGGGCCAGTCCACCTGCGTCGGACTCGGCGGCGATCCGATTGTGGGAACGTCCTTCATCGATCTGCTGAGGATGTTCGAGGCGGATCCGCAGACCGAAGCAATCCTCATGATGGGCGAGATCGGTGGCTCAGCCGAGGAGCACGCGGCTGAGTTCATTGCGCAGCACGTGACGAAACCGGTGGCTGCATTCATTGCCGGCCAAACCGCCCCGCCTGGCAAGCGCATGGGGCACGCTGGCGCCATCATCAGCGGCGGCAGTGGCACGGCCAAGGAAAAGATCGCAGCACTCCAGGCCGCCGGGATTGCCGTGGCCGAGAGCCCGGCCGATCTTGGCGTGACAGTCCAGCGTGCCATGAAGATCAAGCGCTGATCGTGCCGGCGCCTGGCGATACGATCCCTTTGTGCTACCGGCGACTGCGTTGTAGGATGGAGGGCATGGCTTCACAACCTCGCTCGCACTGGCCAACGGTTCGAACCCGGCGTGAATTTCTCTGCCAGGCCGGTGGCGGCTTCGGCGCCGTGGCGCTCTCCTGGCTCCTAGCCCGCGATGGCTACGCCGCTGGCGGCGGGCCCAGGCCGTCAGTCAATCTCCTGGCCGCGAAGCCGCCCCACTTTGAAGGCAAGGCGAAAGCGGTCATTTTCCTGTTCATGGTCGGCGGCCCGAGCCATATTGACCTCTTCGACCCCAAGCCCGAGCTGCAAAAGCACCACGGCCAGCCGTTGCCAAAGACCTTTGGCATGCCCGTCAGCCAATTCACCAAGGGCGACACCCCTTTATTGGCGAGTACGCGCATCTTTAACAAGTATGGCCAATCCGGACTTGAAGTCTCTGATCTGCTGCCGCACTTGGCGACCTGCGTAGATGAAATTGCCTTCCTACGATCCTGTTGGTGCACCAGCACCATCCATGCTCCGGCCATGTACGAACTGCACAGCGGCCGGACCCAGATGGGTTATCCGAGCCTCGGCTCGTGGGTAACCTACGGCCTAGGCAGCGTAAGTGAAAACCTGCCAGCCTACTGTGTCCTTCTCCAGCCGGAAGGAACACCGGAAGGCGGCGCTCCGTGCTGGGGTGCTGGTTTTCTGCCGCCGGTGTATCAGGGCACGCTGCTCCGCAAGGGCTCCAGTCCAATCCTTAATCTGAAACGGCCAGAGGACATCGGACCAGAGCAGCAGCGCCGGACGCTCGATCTCATCCAGCAGATGAACGCGATCGATCTCGATCCGGACGACAAGGAATTGGCGGCGCGCATCGCGACCTACGAGCTTGCCTATCGCATGCAGCAACACGCTCCGGAGGCGGTCGATCTCTCCCGAGAGACGACCGCAACTCATCAGGCCTATGGCCTCGATGACAAGCGCACGGCCGATTTCGGCACGCGCTGCTTGCTGGCCCGGCGGCTGGTCGAACGGGGCGTGCGCTTCGTGCAGCTTTATTCCGGTGGTGGGCCGCTCATCACGCAATGGGATGCCCATGACGACATCAACGGCAATCACGAAAAAATGTGTGCCCACGTCGACAGGCCGATCGCCGCACTTTTGAAGGATCTCAAGCAACGGGGTTTGCTGGAAAGTACGCTTGTTGTCTGGGCCAGTGAGTTTGGCCGAACTCCCATGTCCCAGGGGGGGAAAGGACGAGATCACAATCCGTATGGTTTCACGATGTGGTTAGCTGGCGGCGGTGTCAAAGGTGGACAGGCGATCGGCGCCACCGACGAGTTTGGGCTGCGCGCTCAACACGAACGCATTTCGGTGCACGATTTCCACGCTACCATATTGCACCTGTTGGGTCTCGATCACGAGAAGCTGACCTTTCTGCACAATGCCCGCGATGAGCGGCTGACGGATGTAGCGGGACAGGTCATTGATAAAGTGGTGGGTTGAATTCAACGATCGGCTGTCAGAAATTCCCGAAGCTGGGTCACTCGATGCTCTTGGGCGGCCACATAAACCGCTTCACACAGCGCGATGGTTTCCAAATTGTCCCGGCCGCTGATCTCCGGCTCGCGCTCTTCCTCCAACGCGCATAGAAGTTGTGCCATGGTTCCCGCGAAGGCGTCCGGGAACCAGACTTCCTTCCAACGCGGTTGAAACCAGTATCCCGGTTGAAGCCGGGTTGTAAAATCCAGCGTGCTCGGTGTTCGTGTTGGGTAGCTCGGCCAGCCAATCGTACCCCGCGCCAGACCCTCCGTTCCTTCGACCCGCCAGCGGATGTAAAGCTCACCTTCGCTTCCCTCCCGGATTGGGCCGGTCCAGACATCGTCCCAGGCGGTTGCCCGGCAGCCGTTGTCGTATTCGAGGATGTACAGATTCAGGCCGTCTTGGTGGGGGAAGCGGGTGCGCGGGTCCGGCCGGGTACTGGCCAAAACCCGGTCGGGGGTCCCAAACCAGTACCGAAAGGTATCGAGGTGATGAATGCTCATGATGAACGTGGAGAGTGAGGAGAGCCGTTCGCTCCACGGCATCCAGTGCGGGATTGCTCGCATCTCAATGGTGCCCAGGACCGGTTCACCTAGCCAACCACGCTGCAACAGATCTTTGAGCGCGCGGACGGATTGATCGTAACGCATGTTTTGATTGACGGCCAACCGGATGCCTGCCTGAGTACAGAGCTGGACACATTCCTGGGCTTCCCGATAGGTCAGGGCCAAGGGCTTCTGCGCGAGGATGCCGCGAAGATGATCGCGATGATTTACGGCCTGTCGGATAATCTGGGGCTGGACATCGGGCGGCACGGCAATGTCGAGAACTTCCAGTGTTGGATCGGAAAGGAGTTCGTCGGCAGTGCCATAAAACCGCGGAATCCCGTGCGCCTGGGCCACGGCGTGGGCATGCGCCGGATCGCGCGCCGCAATGGCGACCGGACGGAAGCCGGCCTGGCGGTAGGCGGCGAGATGGCAATCCCGCATGATGAAGCCGGCCCCGATGCAGCCGATGCGGAAATCACGCCGTCGCGGCCAGCGGGGCAGATAGTCCAAGGCCAAATCCAGGGGCGCGGTAGACATGAGCGGCTCTTCTTTCTTGCCGCTGCTACGTCAACGCAACGACGCGCAATTCTCGGGGCAGGGGAAAATTGACGTGTTCTTCGCGAACGGTCCGGCTCGTGACGGTCGCTCCGTAACGCCGCTCCAAGTACTCGACACATTCCCGCACCACTTCCTCCGGAGCACTCGCCCCGGCCGTGATTAGAACCGTATCCGATTCCTTGAACCAGCCGTCATCGATCTCGTCGGCCCGATCGATGAGATAGGCCGGTTTTCCACAGCTTTGCGCGATCTCTCCGAGCCGCATGCTATTGGAACTATTTCGGCTTCCCAAGACGAGCACGACATCGGCTTCTGGCACGAGCTGTTTCACGGCCTCCTGCCGATTCTGCGTGGCATAGCAAATATCATCTCGCGACGGTCCGATAATTTGGGGAAAGCGGAGCCGCAAGGCGTGGATGATGATCTCGGCGTCATCCACGCTCAACGTGGTTTGGGTCAGGTAGGCCAGCCTCGCGTTTTCCGCAAGATCCAGGCGTTCCACGTCGGAAACATCCTGCACGAGGAGGATGTTCGTCGGCGCCTCACCCATGGTGCCTAAAACCTCATCATGGCCTTCATGGCCGATGAGGATAATGGTGTATCCTTCCTGGGCAAAGCGGACCGCCTCGAGATGGACCTTGGTAACCAAAGGGCAGGTCGCGTCGATCGCATGCAGCCGGCGACTCGTGGCTGCCTCTCGAATGGCCGGCGCCACGCCGTGGGCGCTATACAGCACGTTGGAACCTTCGGGGATATCCTCGATGCGGTCCACGAAGACAACCCCGCGCTTGCGGAATCGCTCCACGACGGGCCGGTTGTGAACAATTTCGTGATAAACATAGAGCGGCGTCCCGAACAGCTCCAGGGCGCGATCCAGGCTTTCGATCGCCATGTTCACACCGGCACAGAAACCACGCGGATTGGCCAAGATGAGCTTCACGCGCGAACCCCCTCTCACTCTCCATATCGTACCGAGGCCGCTCCAAGCCGCCAACCATAGCCGACAAAATGGCATCGCCACCCTGGCGGGTGGCGATGCGTGTTCGATCCGCAATTCGGGGAGAAGAATCAATTCGGCTTACTTTGCCTTGTCAGCGTACTCGACCTTGCTAACCTTGATGGTCTTCTTGCCGTCCTTTTCTGAAACCGTCCCCGTGACCGTGCCCTTCTGTGGCTTCTTGCACACGTCGCTGTGAAAATCCTTGTGGCCCTTGGAATCGAAGTAATAGACTGTATCCTTACCGTCCTTGGTGACCTTGATCACGGTGGCGCACGTCTTCTGGCCTTCGACTTTGAGGTCACATTTGGCGCAGGTGATCGTTCCTTTGAGGGTTTCTTCCTTGTCGGCGGCCTGGATACCGACCACCAGGGCAAGGATCACGGCCAGGCCCAGCATCATCGGCCAAGCAGTCTTCATGAGTAAGATCTCCTTTGAAAGAATCGCAACAAGGTTTCGCCTAACCACATGTCAAGCGACCCACCGTCATTGTAGGATTCGTATGCTGCGAGTATACCGACGCCTGTTCACTGAGGCAAGCACGCAATTCGCTCAAAAGCGATCGGGAGCCCTCTCTCCCCGCGACACAAGGCTTTGGCGGCGGCCAACGTTGACACCCTCCGACCCTGGTCTAGAATAGTGATTTCCCACACGGGTGCTGATTCCGATGGACGATGCCATCCGAAAAGCCGACGTGCTGATCGAGGCCCTCAGCTATATTCGCACGTTCCGCGATCGGCTGACCGTCATCAAGCTCGGAGGCAGCGCCATGGAAGACGCTGGGACGCTCCGGGCTACGCTCCAGGATGTGGTCTTCATGGAAACGGTCGGCATGCGTCCTGTGGTCGTGCACGGCGGCGGCAAAGCCATTGATCAGGGCATGGCCGCAGCTGGCCTAAAGCCACGCAAGGTCCGTGGACGCCGCTACACCGATGAGGCCACCCTGGCGATCGTCGTCCGCGTCCTCCAGGAGATCTGCACCGACATCGAAGCAGAGATTCGCCGTCTCGGCGGCCGGGCCGTCAGCATGATTGCCGGCTCACTCCGGTGCCTGTTCGGCGAAAAGCTACGGCTGACGGGCGAGGACGGCTCGCCGGTCGATCTAGGTCGCGTCGGCCGAATCACGCGGGTCGACTACGCACTGCTTTCGGATCTTTGCGCCGCCGGCGTAGTCCCGGTCATTGCCTCCCTGGCTCTGGACGAACGGGGAGACTGGCTGAACATCAACGCGGACACCGCGGCCGCGGCCGTGGCTGCGAACCTCCGAGCCGAGAAGCTGGTCCTGTTGACGGATACTCCTGGCATCCTGCTCAATCGCACGGATCAGGCCTCGCTTTTGCGGAGCCTGGATGATGCGGGTTGTCGCGACCTGATTGGCCGCGGCATCATCGAGGAAGGCATGATTCCCAAAGTGGAAGCGTGTCTGGAAAGCTTGCGGGCGGGTGTCCGAAAGACGCACATAATCGATGGACGCCTTCGTCACTCCTTACTCTTGGAGATTTACACCGACCGCGGTGTTGGCACGGAAATCGTACTCGGTCCGTAGTCCGTAGCAAGAAACTACGGACTACGGACCACGGACTACTGTTCATGTCTTCCACGCAAGAAATTCTCGAACTGTTCCAGCGCTACGTGATTGGCAACTACACGCGCTACCCGGCCTGCTTGGTGCGTGGGGAAGGATCATGGGTCTGGGATATCGAAGGGAACCGCTATCTGGATTTCTTCCCTGGGTGGGGCTGTGACCTGCTTGGCCATTGCCCGCCGCGGGTCGTCGAAGCAGTCCAGGAGCAAGTGAGCCAGCTGATCCATGTCCCCAATACATGGTACACCGAGCCCCAAGGGAGGTTGGCCCAGGCGCTGAGTGACCGGAGCGGGTTCCAGGGCCAATGTTTCTTTTGCAATAGCGGCACCGAGGCAATCGAAGCGGCCATCAAGCTGGCCCGGCTGAACGGGAAACCGGGACGCTACAAGATCATTAGCATGATCAACAGCTTCCATGGCCGCACGATGGGGGCCCTCACCGCCACGGGCCAGCCCAAATACCACCAGGGGATCGAACCGCTGTTGGCCGGCTTCAGCTACGCTCCCTTCGGAGATCTCGACGCTGCGGCCCACCTGATCGATACGGAGACGTGTGCCCTGTTGGTGGAACCGATCCAGGGCGAAGGGGGCATCCATCTCCCGCCAGCGGGATACCTCGAAGGGCTGCGAGCGTTGGCGGACAAACACGGCTTGCTGTTGATCTTTGATGAAGTTCAGGCGGGAATGGGGCGCACGGGCCGCTGGTTCGCGCACCAACATTGGCCGGTACAACCCGATGCCATGACGCTAGCCAAAGCGCTGGCCGGCGGCGTGGCGTGTGGTGCTCTGGTCGCCCGGCCGGAGGTGGCGCAGAAATTGAAGCCCGGCACCCACGCGGCCACATTCGGTGGCAATCCGATTGCGTGCGCCGCAGCCCTGGCAACGATCCAGACCATCGAGGAAGACGGCTTGTTGGCACGGGCCGAACAGATCGGGTCCCGTTTCCGTGAACGCTTGATGGGGCTCCAGCAGCGCTGCCCCTGGATCCAGGAAGTTCGCATCCAGGGAGCCATGATCGGCGTGGAATTGTCGGTGGACGGCACATGCGTCGTCAGTCGCTGCCTGGAGCGCCGGCTGCTGATCAACTGCACGCATGGAACCGTGCTCCGCTTGCTTCCGGCTCTGACCTTACGCGATGTCGAACTGGACGAAGGCTGCGCCATCCTGGAGGATGTTCTGTTGGCTTTGGTTTGATTACAATGCCGGGGAACGTAGGGAATCACCTTTCCTACCGGACCGCGCTTGCTCTTCTCGGCAAGAATCCAGAAGGGGTTGGACAGGGGTTATGAGGCACTTTCTCGATTTATTGGATTTGACCAGCGACGAGCTGACTCACCTGTTGGAGCGGACGGCTCAAGTAAAGGCGGCGCACCGCGCGGGCGATCGTACGCCCCGCCTCCTGGGTCGAGTGATCGGCCTGGTCTTCGAAAAACCATCGCTGCGGACGCGGGTCAGTTTTCAGACAGCCATCGCCCAGTTGGGGGGGGCCAGCGTCTTCATGACCGGGCACGAAGTCGGACTCGGTTCGCGCGAATCGGTGCCCGATTTTTCGCGCGTGATGAGTCAGTATGTCGATGCCGTGGTGCTGCGTACATTCAGCCATGCCACGGTCGAGATGTTTGCAGCCCATGCGAGCTGCCCGGTGATCAATGGGTTATCGGATTATTATCACCCGTGCCAGGCCCTTGCCGACGTCTTCACACTACAGGAGCTGTTTGGCGAGCTTTCTGGCCGAACCCTTGTCTTCGTGGGCGACGGAAATAATGTCGCCCGATCGCTCGCCATTTGCTGTGGCAAACTTGGGTTGCGGTTTGTCTTGGCGGCCCCAGACGGGTATGGGTTCGACGGGCCCTTTCTCGATCTCTATCACCAGCGCTTCCCGATGAGCTCGTTAGTCCTGAACGGCAAACCCGACCATGCCGTTCAGATGGCAGATGCGATTTATACAGATGTCTGGACGAGTATGGGCCAGGAATCCGAGCGCGAACGGCGACTGAACAGCTTCGCGGATTACCAAGTCAACGATGGCCTCCTGGCCTTGGCGCCGCCCCATGCGCGGATCATGCATTGTCTTCCCGCACACCGTGGAGAGGAGATTACCAGCACCGTACTGGATGGGGAGCGCAGTGTGGTAATTCAGCAGGCGGGGAACCGACTGCATGCGCAGAAAGCGCTGCTCCAGTGGCTACTCACTTGACGGCTATTCCTGAGAACGATCCCGGCTAACCGGGTTTTGCGAACATTGCCATGCGTGCTGACGGCCGAAAACCAGATGAGCTGCGTCCCCTGGCGTTTCGGCGCCGGTACACGCGTCAATCCCCCGGCAGTGTCCTGGTGCGCATGGGCCGGACTGCCGTGCTGTGTACCTGCAGCATCGATTTGGCAGTACCTACTTTTCTCCTTGGCACCGGCAAGGGATGGCTGACAGCCGAGTACGGCATGCTCCCGGGGAGTACCGCGACGCGCAAGGCACGCGACCGGGGAGGCAAAATCGATGGCCGCAGCGTTGAGATCCAGCGGCTCATCGGTCGCAGCCTGCGGGCCATTGTCAATCTCGAGAAGCTGGGCGAACGTACCCTTTACATCGATTGCGATGTCCTCGAAGCAGACGGAGGAACGCGCACGGCTTCGATCAACGGCGCTTATCTGGCACTGGTTGACGCCTTGCACTCGAATCGGGTTTTGCTCGGCCAGCCAGCGAGCTTGATTCGGGACAGTGTCGCTGCGGTCAGCGTTGGGTTGTTAAACGAGGTGGAGCTGCTCGACCTCGATTATCGAGAGGACCGAGACGCCGAAGTCGACCTGAATCTCGTAATGACCGGTGCCGGCCAGTTCATCGAAGTGCAAGGCACCGGCGAAGAAACAACCTTTAGTCGCAGCCAGCTCGATCGGATGCTCAAGCTAGGCAAAGTAGGTATCGACGCCATTACCCGGCAACAGCGGCAAACGCTGGGATCGAATTGGCCTCTGGACTAAAAAACTCCCTTTTGCTAAAGTCCCGCCCCGTTTGGGATTTTTGATTGTTGGTTTCTGCGTGCGCTCCCTTCGCTCGGTGACAGCCATCCGAATCAAAGATCAAGACTCTGAATCTGCAAGGAGGATCGCGATGAGGAAGTTGTCCTACCCACTCGCTTGGCTGGCGTTGTCAGGCCTGGCCAGCATTGCCTCGGCCCGGGTAGATGCCGACCCCAACAAGGAATATGCGGTGACTCCGGCGGCCGGCCCCTGGATGATTCGGGTGACCACTTACGTCGGCCCGGAAGCCCGGCATCTGGCTCATCAGATGGTGCTGGAGATCCGCAGTCGATTCGACCTGCCGGCCTACGTCGTCAACTGGGGCGACGAGGAGCGCCGCAAGCAGCAACAAGAATTAGAACAATTCCGCAAGCAGTTTCCCGACTATCAGGGGCCGATCCGGCACACCCGTATCCAGGAGCAGTGCGCGGTCTTAATCGGAGGCTACAAGGATTTGGATGCGGCCCACCGCGCTCTGAAAGACGTCAAGAAGCTGCCTGCACCCTCTTCTGAAAAGCTGATGGCAGTTCTGGCCCAGGCCGGTCCCCCCAAGCAAGGTGAGGACAAATCCTTGTTGGAGGGAACGTTTGTCAATCCTTTCCTGGACAGCTTCGTCGTCCCCAATCCCACGGTTGCCCCAGAGCACAAGGCCGACAGCAAGAACGATCCATTCCTCAAGAAGCTCAACGCCCATGAATCCTACAGCCTGCTCCAATGCAAGAAGAAGTGGACGCTGATCGTTGCCGCCTATCAGGGCGCTCACACCATTCAGCCCGTTGCCGCAAAAAACGAGGTCATGACATTTTTCAATAATCTCTGGGGTAGCACATCCGGGGAAATGCTCGAGGCAAGTGGGCAGAACGCCCATAACCTCGCGGATGCGATGCACAAGCTTGGCTTTGAAGCGTATGTCCTGCACACGCGCTGGGGCAGCCTGGTCACCGTGGGGGGCTTTGAGCGCGCCGATGATCCCCATATCCAGGAGATGCAGCGAGCCCTCGCATCCAGAGTGCGGCTGGAACAGACGGCGCAGATGTTACCCCAACCCGTGCCGATGGAAGTGCCGCGGCCATGAAGGCCGCAGGCGGAGCTCCGTGAAGACGGATTGCCGCTAACAACTCATCGTCTTCATCGCCATGGCAGCCGTGACAGAAGAGTAGGTAACCTCCCACTAGCGCTGCCACGAACCAGCCTCTTCGTGAGAAGCGGACGCAGGCTGAATCCGCGGCCTCCTTCGGCAAGCTCAACCATGCCGCTCTGATGGGATGTTTGGTTGGCAAGGGGAAGTAACTCATCTCATGCCCTCACAATTCTCAAGGACGAGCGCCGCGCCGACATCTGTACGGACGTTCTGGCTTTGGCTCCAAGCTTGAGAAAAGGTGCGCTGACGGTGTTATACCGAATCCCCAGAGGGATGTATGGTATCTAATCGAGAGCAAGAAACATCGTCCGCGTTTAGCTAGAATGGAAGAGATGATCGCGGCAGCAAAGCCAGAGATGGCTGAGGCGTACCGAAGTTCGCCGTGCATTCGTAAGATGTGGGTTCCTCCTCCGCCACACGAAAAACAAGGGGTCTCTCCAAATGACGGACATCTTCCAAGACATCGATGCTCTCAAAAAGCGTGAAGACGCCACGATCCTGGCCCACTACTATCAGGCGAGTGAGCTTCAGGAATTGGCGGACTTCACGGGCGATAGCCTCAAGCTAGCTCGTGCCGCCACTCAGGTGCGGACCGGCACCATCGTCTTCTGCGGTGTACACTTCATGGCCGAAACGGCCAAGATGCTCAACCCGGATAAACGGGTGCTATTGCCCGACTTGCGGGCTGGGTGCAGCTTGGCGGAGAGTTGTCCCGCCGACAAGCTAGCCCGTTACCAGGAGATGCTGCGGAGCCAGGGCCGACGGTTTCAGACCGTCACCTACATCAATAGCTCTGCTGCGGTCAAAGCACTCTCGGACTGGGTCGTGACCTCCGGCAACGCAGAAGCCATCGTGCGGCGCGTGCCAGCAGAGGTTGAGATTCTGTTCGTGCCGGACCGCCATCTCGGTCAGTATCTGGAAGAGGTCACGGGGCGTAAAATGATTCTGTGGAATGGCTCCTGCATTGTCCACGAAATTTTCAGCGTCGGCGATCTGCTCGCGTTGAAGCGCCGGCTGCCGCAGGCCCTCACGATCGCACACCCTGAATGCCCCGCGAATATCCGGGAACACAGCGATTTCGTTGGCGGGACGGAGGCAATGATTCGCTACATTGCTGGGTTCCAACACCCGACCGATTTCCTGGTGGCCACGGAAGCCAACATGATGTGGCAGCTCCAGAGCAAATCGCCACAGCACCGCTATCATCCCGTTCCAGGAATCACTTGTGCCTGCAACAAGTGCCCTCACATGGCTCGCAACACGCTGGAGAGCCTGCGTGATTGCCTGGCCAAGGGATTCCCCGAGATCACTTGGCAGCCGCAATTCGAGCGGGCGCGAGAAGTTTTGCAGCGCAGTCTCTTGAATTGACTCGGGGCAGCCATCGATTCGACAAGGATTGATCGTCCGCGGCGCTGATTTTGTGCTTGCATTTTGAGCCCACGCCATTCAAACTACTGCTTACGGTCCTCTCGGCCGAAACGGACAGAGAAGAATTGGATCGACCGTCTCCGTGCGCGTTCTTCCTGTACCGAACATTTGGCCATCCATCTGGACGTCCCGCTGCTCCCTTACGGTCGGCGGCCGGGCGTGAGTGTTTGTTGTACACGTGCAAGTGAGTCTTCCCATGTCGTCCCGCCTCAGGAACCTGCTCGCTAAGCTCAAATCGTCCTGCCGGCCTACCTCCAGCCGAAAGACGTTGCTCCAAGTGGAATCGCTGGAAGATCGAGTGGTGCCAACAGGCACCTGGACGACGGTGGCCAATCTCGTTCCGGCCGACCGCGCGCAGATGATGCTTCTGCTTTCTGATGGAAGTGTCATGGTGCACGGATTAGCGGTCACGGCATCCAGTGCGTGGTACCGACTGACCCCCAACTCTAGCGGGAACTATGCCAACGGAACATGGTCCAAGCTGCCATCGATGAACACGGGCCGGTTGTACTTTACTTCCGATGTACTCCCGGATGGCCGGGTCTTCGTCTTGGGCGGCGAATACTCGGGCACCAACTCCGCCCTAAATTTCACTAACTCCGGCGAAATCTACGATCCGGTGGCGAACACGTGGACAAGTACGACCCCCTTTCCCCGAACGCAGTTTGGCGACGACCCATCCGAGGTGCTCCCGAACGGGAAAGTGCTGGCTGGGTACCTGAGTGGATCTCAGACGTATCTTTACGATTCCGCGACGAATTCGTGGTCGGCCACCGGGAGCAAACTCCGGTCGGATGCAAGCGATGAAGAAACCTGGGTCAAGCTTCCTGACGGCAGCATCTTGTCGTATGATATTTTTTCCAGCATTTCGAGCGGGGTCGGCCATGCGCAGCGCTACGTCCCGTCTCTGGGTACTTGGGTGGATGCGGGCACGCTTCCCGAAGTTTTAAGTACCCGCGATACGGATGAAGAGCTGGGTCCGGCTTTTCTGTTGCCGGACGGACGGGCGTTTTTTCTGGGCGCCGACGGCAACACGGCGTTTTACACACCGCCGGCCAATCTGACCGATCCGGGAAGCTGGACGGCAGGTCCTGCCATTCCCAATGGGCTCACGACCGGCGACGCCCCGGGGGCCATGCTGCCCAATGGGCATGTACTCTTCGCGGCCGCTCCACCAATTAGTCCCAAGCCCAACACCAATCCGCCCCAGTACATTTACCCCAGCCCGACCACAATTTTCGAATTTGATCCCACCACCGACACGTACACGGACGTGACTCCGCGTAACTTCAGTCTGAACCTGCCCAGCTATTCGACCTGCATGCTCGTTCTGCCGACTGGGCAAGTCATGCTGGCCAACGATTCCGGACAGATCGATATTTATACCCCCGATGGAGATCCGAACCCTTCGTGGCAGCCTGTTATCACTAACATCACCGATGCGGGCAATGGCCAGTTCCTCCTGACCGGCACACAACTCAACGGCATCTCGGAGGGGGCGACATACGGCGACGATGCGGAAATGGCCAGTAATTATCCCCTTGTCCGCCTCACCGACGCCGACGGCCATATCTCGTATGCTCGAACCTTCAACTGGAGCAGCACCGGCCTGGACACCGGGAACACACCCGAATCGGTGGAGTTCACGTTGCCTCCCGGGACCGTACCGGGTGCCTATCTCGTCTCCGTCATCGCGAATGGGATTTCCTCGGCCCCGGTCCTGGACATCCAGATGGGGAGTGTGAATACCAATCTCACGCTCCAGGTTGATCCAAACAATGCAGGGTTTGCTGAGGTTCTGAACAATGGTTCAATTCTGGGAGAGTACGCTGCAAGTTCTTTCAGCTCGGTACTGGTGACTGGCAGTAATATGGACAATTCCATCGCCATCCAGAGCACGTTTAGCGGTGTGCCGGTGACGGTGAATGAGGGGAGCGGCAATGGTAGCATCAGCGTTGGTGACGGCACTTTGGATTCGATTCAAAGCTCGCTTACCATTAATGGCACGGCCACGGATACGCTGGTGGTGAACGATGGGGGGGATCAAGGGAGCCGCAGCTTCACGATCACCGAGAGTAGCATAGCCTGGGGCACGGCGGCGCTGAACTATACCGGCTTGGGTACGGTGACCATCACCGGCGGCACCG
>DATGIQ010000184.1:0-17486 GCA_035295665.1 Gemmataceae bacterium
GGATGTATGCCAACGACAAGCAAGGAATCGCCAAGTTTTACGACAAGGTTGTGGTGGTCCAGGTACCGACGGAGGACCCGGGTTTTCGGATCGAGGAGAGCCATCTTCCGCCCGGCTATCTTTACATGAGCTGCGAGAAGCTCGAAGTCCTCAAGCACAAACGTCCGGATGGCAAAACCTATCAGGAAATGCACGCTTCCAAGCGGGTCGCCATTGAAACCCAGGAGTTCTCCGGGAGTGCCGATGTCGTCAAGTATGACGAGAGCAAGGAGCAGGTGATCCTGGAAGGGAGCGATGGCAATCTCGCCGTCTTGCAGCAGCGGAAAATCCGGGGGGCGGAGCCGCCGACGCTCCGCGGCATGAAGATTATTTACTGGCGCGCCACCGGCGAATACGAGATCGACGATGCCCGTGGCCTGCAATACAAGCAATGAAGCCTGGTTCGCTCTCGGTCCCAAACGTGGTTTGCGAACGGGAGCGGGGCGTGGCTTACTGGGGCTCTTTCTTACAAGGCTGGACGCGGATGGCGAGGATGAGCAGCTCCTTGGCTTTGGTCTGATAGCGCGTCACGATCGGAAAGAATTTGCCGCAGCACGTGCTGTACTGGATTTCTCCCTGGAGAGGGGCTTTCACGGTCAGACCGACGCGGTTCTTGCTGTCTGCCGCATGACGCACCAGCACGGTGGCCACCTCGTCTTCGACCAGTGCAAACTTCTCGCTCTTGCCCACCGGCAGGGATTTCTGCGTGATTTGCCCCAGGCGGAAGCCGGTCAAATGCGGGTAGCACTTACGCACTTCATCGGCGATTCCCTGGAGCTCGCGATCCACCACGTGATTTCGGTCGCTGGCGAGAATCACCACAATCGTGATCTTTACCTCTTCGGCATGCCCCCGCGCAGCGGCGCTCAGGAGACCGCTGGCAGCGACGACGAACCCAAGCCAGGCTGGAAGCGAGCGGATTGGCAGTTTCATCGCAAGGCACCCCTCTCAGGGACGAGGTTCGGGCAGTCCGGCCGGCGGTGGGTCGAGCGGAGCCACGCTCATCGGGATAATAGTTCGTTCGTCCATGTGGATGCTGGGAATCATACCGTCATCAGCCGGATCGACACCTTCCAGTTCCACGTCGTTCGAGGAGGCCAGGACGAGCGGCCCCATCACGGGCGCGGCACCGACGACCAACGTGGCTCGATCGGCGGCATGGAGGCTGACGATTTCCACATCGTCGGGCGAGACCACGGCCAAGGGCTCTCCGGCGGATGGCGCTTCTGCGGGCCCGGGTTCTTTGGGTGTCAGGAGCACAAGCAGCAAGCCCGCGGCCAAACCGGTGATCCCGAGCTGGATCCGTCGCCGGTTTCGACCGCGCGCGGACCGAAAGCGATCCACCGCGCTCTCGATCCGAACCAGCATGCTGGCCCAGTTCGCATCGGCGGGTTCGGCCGGCGTGGTGGTCGGCCACACTCCCGCCAAGCGGCGTTGCCCTTCGATTTCCGCCGCGGCCTCGGGATGGTGGCGCAACCAGGTCGCGATGCTCTCTTGGCGGGCAGGGGAAAGTTCTCCATCCAGATACGCAGCCAGCTCTTCGGGACGGGGAGTTCCCATATCAGCGGGTCTGGATTGCCTCATAGCTTGATTCGTTGTGCCAGGTACGCCCGAAGCTTTTGCCGGGCATAGTACAAACGGCTCATGACGGTGCCAATGGAAATCCCAAGCACTTGGGCCACTTCGCGATAACTCAACTCCGCCTCGGCGTGCAGGACAAACGTTTTTCGTTGTGCCTCCGACAAGGTGGCCAATGCCTCGTCGAGCAGACGGCGCAGGTCTTCCCGCTCCAGGCCGATAGCCGGATCGTCCAACGCCAGAGGCAGCATGCTATCTCGATCACGGATCCGCGACGTGCTCAGACTGAGCGTTTCGCGGCGGCCGCGCTGCCGGCCGAAGTCGAGGGCGGCATTACTGACCACGCGCAGCAGCCAGGTCTTGAACGTGCTGCGGCCTTGAAAACTGTCCAGATGGGTGAGCGCCTTGATGAAACCTTCCTGCACCGCATCGAGTGCGTCGGCCTCGTTGCCCAGGAGCCGATGCGCCACCCGGTAAGCCAGCAAGCGATAACGCCGGAACAGTTCTTCCAGAGCTTCCCGCTCTCCATCCGCGAGGCGCGCGAGCAGGGATTCGTCGCTTGGGGCCGGCAGACATGGTGCGGAAACGACAGCCATCGTGCAGCTCGTACTCCCCAGGGAACAGACGCCCCCATCGGCCTACTTATTCACCCAAGATTCTAGCGGCCGCGGCTCCCCAATGCGAGGGGAAGCCTTACGGGTATTTGGACGCTTCCGTCTCCGCCGGGGAGGGTGCTCCTTGCCACAGGGGAGCACCGATGGGCACAATCAGGTAAACGAGGGCAAAAGCCGCATAGCACAAAAGAACCCCATCCAACGGCAGCCGCGGACCCTGCAACGCCCCCGCATGACTCAGCACATACGGCAAAGGAATCCAGATGAGCGCGAGCGATGAAGGCATCGCCTCCGTGCGCCAGCCGTACGTCCACCGCCAGCCCAGCAGCCCCAGCACCAGCATTCCCAGCAACGACCCAACCAGGATGGCCGGGTACGATGCCGCCAGCCAATCGGGCAGCTCCGTTCCTTCCGTGGCCGTGGTTTTCCAGAGAACACCCTGCTTGAACCACTCTTCGCCAAAGAGAAAAACCAACCCTGCCTGAAGCCGTCGCCGCAGCGTGCCGGCCGGATCGCTCTGTACTTGCTTGCGGACCTCCTCGGCCAGCCGGGCGTAGCGTTCTTTTTGGCCGAGCGGACTCCATTCGGCACGGACGGCCTGGACATCTTCGCCCCGCGCCTGCGCCAGGGCGTTCGTCAAGGTCTCTTCCGTCTGGGGACCGCCGTCGGCCTGGGGATTGTTCCCGATCCAGAGATGGAGGTAGGCGGAATCGGCGACGGGAACGATGTCGTGGAAGGTCTTGTAATCGCGGATGATCCACGGGGCCAGCCCGTTGCCAAAACCAAGAAAGGCCAGCACGGCACACAGCCAACCGCGCCGTACGGCTCGGCAGCGGAACAGGAACCAGGCCAGGGCCACGATTGCAAACGGCAACAGGGCAGCGCGAACCAACGCCAAGGCCGCCAGCGCGAGCCCGTAAATCAAGCTCGCAATGGGAGCACCGGCCTGGCTCCCCTTGGCGCCGGTGAACAGGCACAGGGCCAAGAGAAAGGTTGCCAACACACCATCCTGGATCTCGGCCGTATTGATGATCCAGAACGGATGGAGGGCGCAGAACAGCCCGGTGAGGGCAGCGACCCAGAGATTGCCAAACGCCCGGAGAGCGAACAAGAAATACAAGACCGCGGTCAGCGTTCCCAGGCCACATTGGATCCAGCGCACGGTTCGGTCCACCGGCGACAGATCGAGGGGCGAAAGTTCCAGCCCTGCCAGGAGCAGGGCATACCCCGGAGCCACGTGCGCGGTCACTTCCTCGCCGGAGGAGAGGGGTGCCGGGCCGGAGAACTGGTGCTGATCCTTCAGGTTCTGGACCAAGGCGCCCAGTTCCTTTGTTGCCTCGGGCCCTGCATCCTGGACCTGGAGAACTCCCTCACGCTGGCCGCTGTCTGCACAAACCCAGACGTACCACACGCGGCTGGCCGCCGCTGCAATCAAAACGGCCAAGAGCAGCATGAATTCGGCAGAACCGAAGCGGCGCAGGGTGGACATGATAAGTTCCCTCGAGATCGACCAGGAAAAGAATCTCCTTGGTCGGACAGCTGGGGATACGTCTTTTGTACAAGATCCGGCAGCGGTTCTCCAGGGTCGGAATGGTTGCTTGGGATTGACGATCGTGTGTCGTACCGGTGTGGACCCACAAGGCAAGAGAGCGATCTTGCACGTCGCTTGCCGGATCGATAAGGTAACAACCGGCTCGATTCTGGGCTGGATTTCTTGGTCATTGGAACCGGAGACCTTTCATGGCCCGACGCATTTTGAACCGCAAGGATTTGCGTGCCGACTATGAGGCTGCCGAACGTCGCAAAAGCGAAGACGAAGAAGGCGAAGAGGAAGAAGAACAGGATGAGGAGGAAGAGGAAGGCGAACTCGAAGAAGAGGGCGAAGAATCCGAAGACGAAGACGGAGATGAAGAAGCTCCAAAAAAGAAGAAGAAGCCGGTCAAGGAGCCCAAGGCCAAAACCAAGCCCCGATCGCGGGCGGCCAAGGTTACCCGGATGAAGGTGGTCTGGGGCGTCTTCAATAACTCCAACCAGCGCGTCGCCGTCTACGAATATCCCAAACGCAAAGAAGCCGACGAGCATGCCGCCCGGCTGACCGCTGACAAAAAGAGCACGCACTTCGTCCAACCGGTCAAGGAACCGATTGAAGAGAAGAAAGAAGCGTAAGAACTCTTTTAAAAACCGTTTCACCAGCTTGTGTTTCGCGTTCGGTACCACGTTCTGAGCGCGAAGCACAAGACTCACGCAGATCAGATCATCCTCTCAATCGGCTTGGCCGTGCTGGGCAAGAGTGGCGTAGGCCGGCCCGATACGTCTTCCACCGTGGCGTGCGGGCTGATCCCGAGGTTGTGGTACACGGTAGCCAGCACGTCTTGATAATGGATCGGTTGGTCCTTTGGATACGCAGCCGTGGCATCGGTTGAGCCGATCACTTGCCCCACACGCATGCCGCCGCCGAACAGGATCGCGCCGTTGACCCGTGCCCAGTGGTCCCGCCCGGCATCCTTGTTGATCTTGGGGGTGCGCCCGAACTCTCCCCAGACCACCACCGAAACGTCCCGATCCAGTCCACGATCGGAAAGATCCTCCACCAAGGCGGACAGGCCCTGATCAAACAACGGCAGATGCCGGCGCAGGTACTTGAAATTGTTGCCGTGCGTGTCCCAGAAACCGTACGCCACGGTCACGACGCGCACCCCTGCTTCGACCAACCGCCGCGCCATCACCAGCTGATCGTTCCACATCGGTGCGCCATCGCCCAGATGCCGTGCGGAGCCGCGGCCAAAGCGATCGCGGACCGCCGGCGGCTCACGCTCGATGTCCAATGCCTCTACCAGCTTGCTCGAAGTCAGGACATCAAACGCCCGCTCATAAAACGTATCCAGCCCATGTGCCGCAGCGCCGTCTACCGCTTGGCGGAAGTGATCGAATTGTCCCAGCAGCCGGCGGCGATCGGCGAGCCGCGCCTGCGACAGACCCTGCAACTTCATCACCGCCACGTCCCCACTGTCCACCTTGACGCCGCTGAACACACGCCCCAGCAGACCGGCACCCGGCGTGTTGTAGGGCCGGTGTTGCATCGTCGGGAACAGGTCAACGTAGGCTGGCAGGATGCGGTCGGTGGAGCCCTGCAGCCGTGCCACCACCGAGCCAAAGTTGGGCCGGCCCTCTCGCTGGGCCGTGCCCATCGGATAGCCGGTCAGGTTCTGCCAGCTCGAATGTTCGTCGCGCAAACCGTACAGGGAGCGGATGAGGGCCACCTTGTCCATGACTGCGGCGGTCCGGGGCAGTAGCTCGCTGAGCTGCACGCCAGGGACATTGGTGGAGATGGGACCGAACTCGCCACGCACCTCGGCAGGGGCGTTCGGTTTGGGGTCAAACGTGTCTTGATGAGCTAGGCCGCCCGACAGGTAAACCATGATCACGGCTTTGGTCGAGCGCCGTTTCCCGAGCTGTTCCTCAGCCCGCAGCAACGTGGGCAAGCTGAGGCCCCCTATGGCGAGACCACCGACGGTGAGAAACGAACGACGCGAGATGTCGTCGCAAAACCGGCCGCGCGGCCCGAACAGCGTGAACATGAATGCCGTCTCCTGGCTTGCATCGTTGCCATTGGTCGAGCACCGTACGCAGGACCAGTATAGCCGCCAACGCGGTCCTCGCAAACCGGATTGAACTCGGCGGCCACGCTCGTGAATAATAGGAGGTAGAAAGGCGACGCACACGATGATGCTCGATCAGCCGTTTTTTCGGAAACCCGATGAGCCCATCGAAGATTGGCACGCCCGGTTGGCCGCGCTGGATCCCGTCCAGCTCTCCTGCCATCTCCGGCAGCGCCGAAAAATCTGGCTCGATATGGCGCAACAGGCGCTGCGGAAGAAACGGCGAACCAAAAAGGGATCGCGAAGACCGCCATGAGCAAGCACGTCAGCCGAAAACAGCGCTGGACCCAGGATAGCCCCAGCCAGCATACGTCCGCTCTCGGCAAAGTCGTGAACGCAAAAGGCGCCTGGTTCGGCCTTTTGGATTACCAGACGCTCATCCCCAGCGCACACGAGAATGGGCTGCCGGGCTGGCTTTGTCACTCCGTTCGCCTGGGTCCGTTCAAACGGCCACGGAATGCGATGGTCGCCGTCGAACGGGAGGCAGCCATGCTGCGCAACCGCCACGGAGAGCATGTCCGGTTCAGCGATGCACGCGCTGTGCAACCACCCTTTGCATGATCATCAGGCGGCCGCGCGCGGCGGAACGGGAAGCTCTGGCATCCGCCGCGGCTTGACCACGTCCGAGGCGAGTCCGACGCATTCCAGGGCGCGGATGGTCAGGTAGGAAACATCGAGCTCCCACCAGCGCTGGCCATGCGCCGCACAGCGCGGATCGGCGTGGTGGTTGTTGTGCCAACCTTCGCCGTTACTGACCAGCCCCACGAGCCAATTATTGCGGCTACCATCGTGCGTATCGAAGCTGCGATAGCCCCAGAGATGAGTGACCGAATTGACGGACCAGGTGATGTGCCAGACCGCTACGGTGCGCAGGAATGCGCCCCAGACCAACCAGCTGAGGCCAAGCTGCACAGCACCTACCAAGGTCCAGGTGGCAAGCGCGCCGGCTAGAGTCCCGGCAGCGAAGAAGGCGGTCCACTGTACCCGATGGAGGTTTCGCCAGACCTGGGGCCGTTCGAGCCATTTGTAAAAGCGATCCTGGAACAAGTCCCGGGCATAGCGGTCATAGGTCGTGTAGTTGTAAATGGCCGGGTCGTAGATCAGGAACCAGCCCATGTGGCTCCAGAAGAAGCTGGCCTGCGGGCTATGCGGGTCGCCCGGCTCATCGGAGTGTTGATGGTGCATGCGGTGGATTGCGACCCAGTTCATGGGGCTGCCTTGCCAGCAACACGCGCCCAGGACGGACAGCGAATGCTCCAGCCAGCGCGGGCAGGCGAAGCCACGGTGCGTCAGCAGGCGATGATAGCCAATGTTGATGCCGAGGGTTCCGAAGAGATAAAGTCCGCCAACCGCCCAGGCAAGCCCCGACCAGCTGAACAGCCACGGTACACAGGCCAACAGGGCGAGCAGATGAAAACCGATGATGCCTGCGAGGATCTGCCGGTTGACATGCCGGGAGCCGGCGGAGTCGAGTCGAACCACACGCGTCGCTCCCATCATTTCTGTTATCCTCCTGACTGGCTGCCTTATCTCCCTTTTGTCGATGATTGTCAAGATAGACCGCAAGCAGTGCCTGCGCGTGTTAGAGGAACTGCACCGTTGACCCCCTCAATACGGGCCGATAGAATCACGATCGCGAGAACCGGCCAGCCCCCGATCGTTGCTTCAGGAGAAGCGTGGTGTTGCGGCCCTCCGCCTTCGTGTTGATCGTTGCGACCTTGGTTGCCTCCCCTGCCCCATCTGCCCCTCCCACCGGCGTTGGCGATCCTACCAAGGCACATTGGTCGTTTCGGCCGTGCAGTCGGCCGGCCGTCCCGTCGCCGCAAGATAGTGCCGGCCAAGACTGGGTAAGGACCCCGATCGATGCGTTTCTGCTTGCTCGACTTCGGAAGGAAGGGTTATATCCTGCTCCCGAAGCCGACAAGCGAACCCTGATCCGCCGCCTGTGCTTTGACCTGACCGGCCTTCCACCCACCACGGCGGAAGTGGCCGCGTTTGTGAATGACCGTTCGGAAGATGCCTACGACCGGCTCGTCGATCGATTGCTGGCCAGCCCGCATTACGGCGAACGCTGGGGCCGACACTGGCTCGATGTCGTGCGCTTCGCGGAAACGGAAGGCTTCGAATACGATCGCTATCGTCCTGGAGCATGGCGGTACCGGGATTATGTCATCCGCTCCTTCAATGAGGACAAACCGTTCGACCAATTCATCCGGGAACAGTTGGCTGGCGACGAGATGGAGCCCGACAATCGGGAGCTACGGATCGCGGCTGGCTTTCACCGGCTCGGACCCGTCCGGCGGAACGCCGGAAACCAGGATGTGGCATTCAGCCGCGACGAGTTCCTTACCGAACGAACGGATGCCATCGGGGCGGTCTTCCTGGGCCTCACCGTCGGCTGTGCCCGCTGCCACGATCACAAGTTCGATGAGATTTCGCAAACCGACTACTACCGCTTGCAAGCTTTTCTGGCAGCGATCCATGAAGAGAACCTGGCGTGGACGGACCGTTCGGGAAGCGGAACACCGCCCGGCATCAGCAGCGTCCGGGATATCGAGACCCAGCGCACGCCGATCTACGTCCTCAAACGCGGAAATCCGGAAAAGAGAGGTAAGCAGGTCGGGCCCCGAATCCTGGACGCTTTCCTCCCTGAGGAGGCTCCCGAGCTGGCCGCCGACATTCGGAAGCCTCGGGAGAGCCTGGCCCGATGGATCACCGACCCGAAGAATCCGCTCACGGCCCGGGTTCTGGTCAACCGGGTCTGGCAGTATCACTTTGGCCAAGGCATTGTCGCAACCCCCAACGATTTTGGCCGCAATGGCAGCCCACCCAGCCACCCGGAATTGCTCGATTACCTGGCCAACGAATTGATAGCCAACGGCTGGCAACTCAAGCCGATGCACCGCATGATTGTCCGTAGCCATGCTTACCGCCAGTCGTCCAGCCGGCTCGACCGGGCCAAGGACCCGGACAACCGGTTGTTGGGGCACTTCCCACGCCGCCGTCTGGAAGCTGAAGAGGTTCGCGATGCGATGTTGGCCAGCGCGGGCAGGCTGAACACGAAGTTCGGCGGTCCCAGCGTCGTCTTGCCGGTCGATCCTGACCTGACCGCCCTGCTCTATGATCCCAAGCAGTGGACAGTCACTCCCGACTCAGCGGAACACACGTGCCGGTCCATTTATTTGCTGGCGAAGCGGAACGTTCGGCTGCCGTTCCTCGAAGTGTTCGACCAGCCGGACGCCCAGACCAGCTGCGCTTGTCGGGAATCGAGCACCCATGCACCGCAGGCCCTGGAGTTGCTCAACGGCCGGCTGGCAAACGAACTTGCGGCCGCTTTTGCACAGCGCTTGCTCCGCGAAGCCGGGCCGGATCCGGTCCGCCAGATTGAACGTGCCTATCTCGTCGCAGTTGGCCGGCCGCCGACCGAGAAGGAGCAAGCGCTGGCAGTCGAGTTCCTCCGCAAGCAGCCGCTCACCGAGTTTACGCTGGCGATTTTTAATCTGAACACCTTCTTGTACGTGAACTGACGGGCTGACAATGGATATGTTCCACCACGTTCGCCCCACCGCGACCCGCCGTGAATTCCTTCGCGATGCCTTTGGCGGCTTCGGGGCCCTGGCGTTGCTGTCGCTGCTGCACGAAGAACAGGTGCGGGCCAATGGCCCCAATCCCCTGGCTCCCAAGCCGGCGCACCAGAGTGGTGCGAAAGCCCGAGCGGTGATTTTTCTATTCATGGCCGGCGGTCCCAGCCATTTGGAAACGTTTGATCCCAAGCCGCTCTTGAACAAGCTGGATGGCCAACCACGGCCGGCCGAATTTGGCGATGCCAAATACCAGTTCATTCGCCGCGATGCCCGCTTGCTCGGAACGCGGCGCACGTTTCAGAAGGTCGGTCGAAGCGGCATCGAGGTTTCCGATCTCTTTCCGTGCACCGCCCGCTGCATCGACGACATCGCGGTCCTTCGCTCCTGTTACGGCGACAAGGTCGTCCACTCGGCGGCCCAGTACGAGCTGTTCACCGGCCGGGTTGTCCCGGGATTTCCCAGCATGGGTGCCTGGATTGTTTACGGGCTCGGCTCGGAGAGCCAATCGCTTCCCGGCTACGTCATCATGCCGGATCCGCACGGCGCCCTGGAGGCCGGCCAGCCGATGTACGCCAACGGGTTCCTGCCGGCCATCTACCAGCCGACGATGCTACGAAACGGTCCCCAGCCCATTCGCAATCTCCAGCTGCCGAGCGGGATCTCTCCGGCCCAACGGCAGAAGACCATTCAATTGATCCAGGATCTCGATCGGGCCACTTTAGAGCCGGAAGATGGCGAGTTCGCGGCCCGGATCAGTACGTATGACCTGGCGTTCAAGATGCAGATGGAGGCTCCGGAAATTTTTGCCCTGTCCAGCGAACCGCAAGAGACGCTGGACCTCTACGGCGTTGGCATGGAACCGACCGACGATTATGGCCGCCGCTGCCTGCTGGCCCGGCGTTTGGTGGAGAAGGGAGTCCGGTTCGTCGTCTGTGTTTCGGGTGGCGGGGCGGGCAATCTCCAGTGGGACGCTCACAAGGACATCGAAGAAAATCACCGCCGCATGGCCGCCCGGACCGACAAGCCCATTGCCGGGCTGCTCCACGATCTCAAGCGGCGTGGCCTCCTGGAATCCACTCTGATCCTTTGGGGCGGCGAGTTCGGCCGTTCTCCGGAAGCCCAGGATGGCCGGGGCCGCGATCACCATAACCTGGGTTTCAGCATGTGGCTGGCCGGCGGCGGGATCAAGGGCGGCCAGGTGGTCGGAGCCACCGACGCCATCGGGTTGCACGCCGTGGAAGATCCGTATCATTTCCGCGATATCCACACCACCATCCTGCATCAGCTCGGTCTCGATCAGGACCAGCTCAGCTACCTGCACCAGGGCCGGCGCGAACGGCTCACGCAGATCCATGGCAAGGTGATCGAGCAAATCGTTTAATTTATGGTCCGGCTGGCTCTATCGGTTTCGCGGCGGTTCGCGGAACCACGTGGGGCCCATCAGCAGGCGGTTCCGCGAACCGCCGCGAAACCGTTATTTTCACACGGAGCGTGTAGAACCGTCATCGCTCCGCCCGCTGTTCTCCGTTCCGGTGTTTTTCAAACCACGTGAGAATGTGCAAAATCTTGGAGATATGGTGGCTCGGGCGGTTGGCGATGCCGTGTGGCTCCTCGGGCACACGCACCAGCACGCTCTCCACGCCCAAGAGTTTCAGGGCCTGGTAATACTGCTCCGATTCCGAGATGGGACAGCGGTAGTCGGCCTCGCCGATCAGGACCATCGTCGGCGTTTTCACATTTTTGATCACGGACAGGAGCGAGCGCTGCTCGTAGTGCTGCACATTGTCCCAGGGGAATCCGGGGAACCAGTACTTGCTGACGAAGCCGCCGATGTCGGAGGTGAGGACGAAGCTGTACCAGTTGATGACGGGGTAGACCGTCACGGCTGCCCGGAATCGGTTCGTGTGGCCGATCACCCAGCAGGTAAGCACGCCGCCGCCGGAACCGCCCGTGACGAAGAGTTGGTCCGGATCGATGTAGCCCTTGGCCAGCACGGCATCGACGCCCGAATTCAGGTCGTAGAAATCATCGCCCGGATATGCATGGTGGATCAGGTTACCGAACTCTGCGCCGTAACTGGTGCTGCCGCGGGGATTGGCGTAAAAGACGACGTATCCCTTGGCGGCCAAGAGCTGCTTCTCGATGTCAAAGCGATCGCCGTAGTTCGCGAATGGTCCGCCATGGATTTCCAGGATCAAGGGATATTTTCGGGAGGGATCGAAATCGGGCGGTTTGAGGATCCAGCCTTGTACCTTGCGATGGTCCTTGCTGGACTCGTACCAGATTGGTTCCACCTGGCCGAGCTTCCGACCCGAGAGGAGCCCCTGGTTGACCGCGGTGAGCACCTTCACGTGGGGATCGGTCCCGGTGCCGACGGCGATATCGCCAGGGAGTTCCGGGCGGGTGGTGGTGACCGCGAACGTACCGTCCTTGGCCACGCTGAAGGCGCCCCCGCCGCCGTAGGCACTGCGCGTGCTGCCGACATTGCCGGCCAGCTTCCGTACCCGGCCCTGCAGCGAGAGGAAATAGAGTCCCGTATTCCCCTGGTCGTCGGCCAGGAAATACAGGCCGTTGCCGTCGGCCGCCCAGCGCAACGAACCGGCGTCCCGATCAAGCGCGCCGGAGAGCTGGCGCGAGCTGGTGCCGTCGCGGTTCATCACGTAGATCTTGCGGACCTGGTAGCCCTGGTAGCGGTCGTCGAAGCCGATGTAGGCGATCGATTTGCCATCGGGAGAAACCACCGCGGCGTCATCCGGCCCCTTGCGGTCCGTCAGCGCTCGCACCGTGCCGTCGGCCACGGAGAATTCGTAGACTTCGGTATTCAGTGGCTCTTGATCAAAGTTGGGGTGGCGATTGGCCGACAGGATCAGGTACTTGCCGTCCGGTGTCCAGCTCGGCAGGCCGGCGCCATGGGCCCCTGCCCCGCCGTGGTGGAATTTGCCGCTGGAAATCTGGCGCGGCGTGCCGCCGTCGGAGGGGATGATGAACAGATGCGTGTAGCCGGGTTTCAGGTAGCCCGCGCCGTTGAAACGATACACGAGCTGGTCGACGACCTTGGCCGGCGTGGCCCACTTGGCTCCTTCCGGAGCGGCCGGCATTTTGATGATCTCGGGTGGGCTTTCGGGTACGTGCATGGTGAACGCGATCCATTTCCCATCCGGCGACCATGCCGGCGTGGCCGGGGCCGAAGTAACCGTGGTCACGCAAGCTGTCTGACCGCTATCCATCCAGCGGCGGTAGATTTGCGTCGCTCCATCACGGTTGGACAGGTACAGGAGCTGCTTGCCATCGGGAGACCAGCGTGGAGTGGAATCGGTGAAGTTGCCGGTCGTCAGAGCGCGGTGTTCGCTGCCGTCGGCGTTGATGATCCAGAGGTTGGAGTGACGCTGGTCGGTCATGATGTCCTGGAACTGGCGGACATAGACGATCTGTTTGCCGTCGGATGAAATCTGCGGATCAGTGGCCAGATGGAGATTGAAAATGTCGAGCGGAGTGAACGGCTGGTTCGGTCCCTCGGCAGCAAGCGGGGAACAAGCCGCGAGGATAAGGACGATGCCGAAGACGAAGCGGCACATGGCGGCACTCTCCGGGACACGGGAACAGATTCGAGCACGGATTGCCATTGTGCGTCGGGAGCCAAACGGCGTCAAGCACACGGACAGAATTCCATCGCAATCGGCTCCCGGCTCGACTACAATCGCCTGGCGTGGCTTCTCCCATTTCGAGCCCGCAGAGGCTTTTCCCTTTTTTCACAGCCAGGTGCACCATGACATGGACAAAATCCCGGCGAGCAGGGCAGCGATGGTCGAGGGCGCGGACCGCCACGTTTCGGCCACGGCTGGAACTGCTTGAAGATCGAGTGCAACCGGGTGATACCGTCCTTGGCATCTCGGTCATGGCGCTTGGGGGATTGGGTTTCTCCTTTTGGGACAAGCCCGTGCACGGATGGCAAGATAACCCGTTCTCCAGCTGGGACGGCTCGAATTCGCTGGCCCCGATGGCTTTCACGAGGTGTTTTCCAAGCGCCGAAGCCGCTCGCAATGCGATTCGTGAGGGTGCTCCAAGCGATTGGATGATGCAGACAGCCGGTGCGTTCAGCGTTGCGCTGGCTGGGAGCAAGGAAGCCGGGGCAGGACCAAGGGCGCTGCAGCGGCTGGGCGGCCCGGATTGGGTTGTCTCCACGGTGTCGGCGGAAGCAGGGGGCGGAACGGGTGCTGGGAGCGTGATTTTGGGGCAGGACCCTGGCATAGCGGTCTCTGTGCTTGCCCTGGCGGAGATCGGTCAGGCTGTCGGGCGCACTCCGCTGGGGTTGGCGGCCGCTTCCCCGCTGTCCTTCGATGGCTCCTCGGGTCAGTTAGCAATCCGAACTGTGGGTGGGGAGCACACCGTCCGCGAGGCGCTCACTGCCGACGGTTTCGTGGATGTGACGCTCGATGGTCAAGAGCATTCGAGCAATCCACGCTCCGCATCCTTTGATGGCGCGATCGCTGGCGCAAGCGGAGCCACGCTTGCCGGCATTCGCTTCGACGGGAGCGGTCAGGATACGCTGACCCTGGGATCCCAGCATCTCGCGAACGGCTTCACGCTCCAGGCCGCCGGCGCGACGGTGTTAACCGAGAATGTAGCTGCGGCGGGTCCCCTGATGATTCAGGCACCCAACATTACGGTCAACGGCACGTTGCAGGGTAGCAGTGTGTCCCTGGCGGCTTCGGCCTGGGTCAACGTGAATGCCGCTGGCCGCATCGGAAGCGGGACAGCAGTTTCAGGTAGCGATATCGGAATCGCTGCGGACGTGTTCGTCAATAGCGGTCAACTGCACGCCGATGGCCCGAGTGGCGGACAGATCGATATTCAGGCAAACAAGATCCTGAACGCCGGACCGATCACCGCGGAGGCGACGGGACCAAGCATGAACGGCGGCCAGGTGCACATCGCGTTCACGGATTCGTATGTGGCCACAACCGCAGCCGTGATTTCGGCCGGAAGCGCGACGGGTCGCAGCGGTTCGTTAACCGTCAACGGCGGCAGTACGGGTCGCCTATACAGTAGCGGCCGTCACATGGCGACGGGTTCGGTGGGCGGGAGCATCGATCTGCTCGGCCGGGAAGTTGTCCTCTCCGGCGCCACGGTGGACGCCTCCGGTGAGAGGGGCGGCGGCTCGGTACGCATTGGGGGCGATGTGCAGGCCCGCGACCCCTCCTTTGCCAATACGCAAACGGTAACAATTACGCCAGCCAGCACCATCCGGGCCGATGCTGTGCGTTCGGGCGCTGGAGGTCGGGTGTCCATCTGGGCGGACCAAAGTACATCCTTCGCAGGCAGCGTTTCCGCTCGGGGCGGACCGGCTGGCGGCTCGGGTGGTTTGATCGAAGTCTCCGGCAAAGGAGACTTGACGTACGCGGCCTCGGCGGACGCAAGCGCGCCGTCCGGAAAGAGCGGCACGCTGCTGCTGGATCCCAAGAACATCATCATTAGCGACACTCTCACCGGCATTTTCCCGCAGTTTGACCTGATCGATCCTCATCCCACGGCGGGGGACAGCTTTGGCAGCATCGTATCGGTCGTCGGCAATGGCAACGTCGTGGTGGCGAATCCCCCTGACGATTTCGGTGGTCCGGGGGCGGGGGCTGTGTATCTGTTTGATGGATCCAGTGGAGCTCTGGTCAGTTCGCTCATCGGCAGCCACGCCAATGATGCCGTGGGATCGGCTATCTACTCCTACAGTCCTATTGTGCGCTTGACCAACGGTAACTACCTGGTTGTAAGCCCGGGCTGGAATAGTAATCGCGGAGCCGTTACCTGGGCGAGTGGCCGCACCGGGATAAGCGGAGTCGTTTCCGACGGCAACAGCCTCGTTGGTAGCAATCCTGGCAACGAGTACACAGGTGACATGGTGGGCGTTTTCGGATACGTCTTCCCCTTGAGCAATGGCAACTACGTGGTAGGAAGTCGCAATGGTGGTGATGGCGCAGTCACCTGGGGCAACGGCAACATCGGAATCAGCGGCATTGTTACTGAGGCGAACAGCCTCATCGGCGGCGGCAGCATTGTCCTCTTGACCAATGGCAACTACTTGGTCGTAAACCCGGGCTGGAACGGCGGTCGCGGGGCAGTCACCTGGGGTGATGGCACTACCGGCATCCGCGGCATGGTGTCCGCCGGCAACAGCCTCGTCGGCGGTAATCCGGGTGATTATCTGGGTTTATCTGTGACTTCTGCTCATTATTCAGCGTATTCCGTGTTCGCCTTGAGCAATGGCAACTACATCGTCGTTAGTAATGCGTGGAACGGCTATCGCGGTGCGGTAACGTGGGGCGACGGCAACACAGGAATCAGCGGCATCGTTTCTGAGGTGAACAGCCTCGTTGGCAGCACACCTGGCGACGGCGATCCCAGGAGCGCGAACTCCGGGGATCTCGTGGGGTTTGGCATCACTTTTCTGCCGAACGGCAACTACGTGGTCAAGAGTCCCGATTGGAATGAGCAGCGCGGCGCCGTAACGTGGGGTAACGGCCGTGCCAGTGTGAGTGGCACCGTCTCCGCTGCCAACAGTCTCGTGGGGACCGACCCTGGAGATTTGTCCTTTTCCACGTCCGTCACGCCCTTGAGTGACAGTAACTACCTCGTCTTAAGCCCGAACTGGAATAACCAGCGCGGTGCGGCAACCTGGGCCAACGGCAGCACCGGAATTAGTGGACCGATCTCTGCCGTGAATAGCCTCGTCGGCAGCAATCCTGGGGATCAAGTATCGTCCGGTTACCCGTACCTCACGTCTTTGCGGAACGGTAACTACGTGATCGAAAGCCCGCTCTGGAACAGCGCGCGCGGAGCGGCCACTTGGGGAGATGCGAGCTCGGGAGTGCGCGGGGTTGTCTCGGAGGCCAACAGCTTGATCGGCAGCAACCCTGGCGATTCTGTAGGCTTGTCCGGTACTCCCTTGAGCAACGGTAACTTCCTCGTGCAAAGTGACATGTGGAACGGCGGCCGCGGGGCGCTTACGTGGGGCAATGGTAGTACGGGGATCACAGGCACCCTCTCGGCTGCCAATAGTCTCATCGGTGGCAGCGCCGGAGATCAGGTGCGGTTCCTGGGTCATTCCCTTGACCAACGGCAACTACGTCGTCGATAGTCCGAGTTGGAACGGCCAGCGCGGCGCTGTGACCTGGGGTAACGGCAATAGGGAGATGATCGGGAACGTTTCCGCTGCCAATAGCCTGGTCGGCAGCGACAGCGGGGACGGCGAGTTTACATTCGTTGCTCCCTTGAGCAACGGCAACTACGTCGTGAGCAGTTCCAACTGGAGCTCCAGGCGGGGTGCAGTGACCTGGGGTAACGGTGGCATGGGGATCAGTGGAACCATCTCTGCCGCCAACAGCCTCGTAGGGACCAATCCCGCTGACGTCGTGGGCAGAGACATCATGCCCTTGCCCAACGGCAACTTTTTGGTCGAAAGCCCGTCCTGGAACGGCAGTCGCGGGGCAGTAACTTGGGGCGACGGCAGCAGGGGGGTTAGCGGCACCATCTCTGCTGCCAATAGCCTCGTCGGCGACAGCCCTGGAGATGATGTGGGCGCCTTCGACGACTCTTTTCAGTCCATCATCCTCTTGACCAACGGCAACTATGTGATCGATAGTCCCTACTGGAACAGCAAGCGCGGCGCAGTCACCTGGGGCAATGCCAGTAGTGGGGTTAGCGGCAGCATCTCTGCTGCCAATAGCCTCGTCGGCAGCAGCGCTGGCGAGCTGATTGGCGGCTACTATGAACTCGTTGGGGGTGACCGTTTCCATTTTCCATACGTAGGTGTAATTAAAAATGTAATACCGTTGCAGGACGGGAACTACGTGGTCGCGAGCCCGCTCTGGAATGGCGAGCGCGGGGCGGTCACGTGGGGCAATGGCACGACCGGCCTCACCGGCACCATCTCCGAAGGCAACAGTGTTATCGGCAGTAACCCTGAAGATGCAATCGGAACCTTTGGGGGGGGATACTATCAAGGGGCTTATCTGACGTCG
>DATGIQ010000185.1:0-18243 GCA_035295665.1 Gemmataceae bacterium
GATTTTCCAGGAACGAGGGTGTAGCCATTGCCATATTCCGCCGATCACCTATTCCTCGCACGAAACTTACGACGTGGGTTTTGCCGATGAACGAGGTCAGCGGCGATTTAATCCGCCGTCGCTGCGGGGAGTGAGTCAGGGTTGGCGGTACCTGCACGACAACCGGGCGGCGACATTGCCCGAGGTGTTCACGAAGTTCCGGCACAAGGTCGGCAATGGGATCTCTCCCGAGGAACTAAGCGATCTGCTGCGATTTTTGCGAAGCCTGTGAGGCGCAATTCGCGGAGAAGGGACGAGATCCGGGGCGCGGGTGCTGTTGCCTCAGCGCCCCTTTCTGGTTAACTTGACTGAGAACTCTCGGGAAATCGGGGAGGCACAGCGGGCGACGTCCTTCTGATTTCTCTCGGCCTCCTGGCTGGGAGCGGTTCGAACCGACGGAAACAATTGGACCCATGAAGCGCTTGCACATCGCCCTTATCTACAACGCCTACCAGACCGGCCTGCCCGAGCTGCCCGAAGATCGTGCCGGCCTGGCGGACCTGCGGCGAATGATTCGCCTGATCGCACGTACGCTGCGATCGTTGGGTCACACGGTCACAGTCCTTCCCCTGGCCTGTGACCTGTTCGCCTTTCAGCGCAAGCTGCGCCGTCTCCGCCCCGATGTGGTCTTCAACCAATACGATGACAACGTCCATGGCGCCCTCTACGAAATGCGCGTCGCAGCGCTGGTCCGGATGATGGGATTTCCCCTCACGGGCTCGCCGGCTTTGGCGCTGGGGCTGTCGCGGTACAAATTCATGGCCACCAGCTTGCTGGCTGGAGCCGGGATCCCGATTCCGCCCAATACGGATCTGCTCGAAACCGTTCGTGCCGTTCGCCGGCACAAATGGCAATACCCGCTCGTCGTGCAGCCCAGTCAGGAGCACGGGGGTGTGGGACTCGACCGCGATTCGGTAGTATTCTCCAAGAAAGCATTGGCCCTGCGGGTGAGCGAGATTCTCCGCGTCTACAAGCAGCCGGCCCTGGTCCAGCATTTCTTGCCGGGCCGGGAATTCAACGTCGGCATTCTCGGAGGCAGCCGGCCACGGGTGTTGCCCCTGGCGGAGGTGGATTACTCGGCCTTGCCGGAGGGCATTCCGCCCATCCTCTCGTACGCCGCCAAGTGGGTGGAAACTTCCACCGAATACCAAAAGACCTCGGTGGTTTGCCCGGCCCATGTGGGGCCCGAACTTGCCGATCGAATCAGCAGTGTGGCGTTGCGGGCATTCCGGGCCGTCAGTGGGTGGGGCTATGGCCGGGTCGATACGCGCCTCGATGAGGCGGGCGAACCCCGCGTCTTGGAAGTGAATTGCAATCCCTGCCTGGACGAAGGAATGGGGCTGGCCCGTTCGGCCGAGAAGGCCGGGATCACTTATCCGCAATTGCTAAAGATCATTGTGCGGGCCGCGCTCGAAGGCTCACCGTACGATACAGATGTTCCGATGCTGCCTCCGTGGCCTGATAACAAAAAGGCGACGGTCCCGATGGCCGTTGGACGGCAATCTCCGTTTACGATTGATCCTTACGCAGGAATGCCACCGGTGTAAGCGAAATCCAGGGCCAGCGAGGTGGCCAGCGCGGTCAGATCTAGAATCTTGGCGGCGCGATCCCGTCGGCGGAATTGTAAGTCCAAGGCATCGGCCCGATCTTCGAGCTTGGCCAGCAACGTGCGCACCTCTTCTTCGGGCAGCGACGACCAGTGAGCAACCCGGCAGAGCAAGTCGCGCTGCCGCTGTCGAACCAGGTCTCCGGCCGGAAGCAAGGTTCGGCCCCGCACGGGGGGAAAGACTTCGCGGAGTTTATCATCGACATACCCCTGGGCGGCGGCCCGGTATCGTTCGGCCCGAGCACCGTAGTGTTCCGCCAGGAGCATGTCCATTTCCTCGACGGGCGTACAGAGTTCCCCTTCTGTACAAATGGGTGGATGCTCACGCACGATTTTCATTACCGTGTCCACATAGCGGAGCTTCCGCAAAGCGGGCCAGCCCCGATAGCGCCGCCGCCAGCCAGACCGAGGCGTTAACCATACCGCAAAGGTCTCGGCAAAATCCTCGTCCGGATGCTTCTGAGCGTAGGTCCGCCCGTATTGATGGTGCACGATATGGCGAACATATTGGCGGCTGAAGGGATTCGGCCGAAACGTATCCCGGTACGGTTTGGAGAAGGAGCCAAAGGTGGCGGTCCAATCCGGCCGTTCATACAGGCGATAGGCATAATTGACCGCGTGTCCGGCCTCATGCCGCAACAACATCTGGATCCATTCGTCGCTCTCGATTTCGCCGGTCTGTTCTTCTTCGATGCGAGCAAGTCGTTTGTCGGCAAGATAAAACGGGATCCCCATGATCGGCACCTGATCCGGGCAACCCCAGCTATCGGTCAAATAGCAGAGCGGCCGAATGCTCAGACCCTTGGCCGCCAGCTCATCGTAGAGTCGGTCGATGCAGGGCTCTAGCGGGGACCCTTCGATACGCAGACCGAGGTCGCAAATGCGGCTATTGAGAAGCTCGTAGCGAACGGTTTCCCAGCCGTTGACGAGCGTAAGAGTTCGCGCAGCACTCATAGCTAGCCAGCGTCACAGATTCGGGTTGGCCTGAACGTTCCCGGTGGGGAATGCAGGGGAATCGTGTACCTACTCCTGCCATTGTACCAGGCAGGCACACAAAAGTTCTACGATTTTGCTCAGCCTGAAGCACAAAATCTGAGGTCAGCCGAGAATGTTCGCAACGCTTTGCTAATTAATAGGTTGCGCGTTCGAATTATTCTGACAGGCGGCGCCACATGAACACAAATCCAGTTATTTGTCGTCTCAGCGGCGACACCCAGCCGCGGTTCCAGCGAGTGGATCAGGGCCTCTTCTGGGACGCATGTTCGGGGAAATCGTGTTGGTATCTACGGAGCAGTGCCTCGGTGTCGGCGGGAACCAGGTAAAGTTTGCCGCGGATCTTCTTTGTTTCGCCCGGCCGAAGGCCACCGATTCGGAAATCCGAGTGGATGCATACGCCCACGCCTTGAAACAGCTCCTGATACGGTTCCCAAGCAGTCGCCAGCAGCAGCTTGCCGTCGCCGGAGAAACAGCCGATCAGGCCATTGCTGGGGACCAACGAACTCAGTGGCCTTGGATTGACATCGTTGCGGTCGATGGTAGCGGGACAATAGACCTGGCCGGGTGTGTACCGGGCGGTCTCGGCCCATGGGTGGGTCGGCAACCGAGTGAGCCGGCCATCGAGATACACGAAGCAGAAAGGCACATAATCCTTCTGACCTCGGCCGGTAAATGTATCGACACGAATGCACGGCTGCGCCCAATGAGCCTCCGAGGTCTTGTCGGTGGGATTGGAAGCGGTAAGCTGGAAGGTGATCTCATCGGTGCCGGCGGTGATTTCATGGTTGACGACCACGCCGTCGGCCAAGGTGCAGCGCAGCTTCAGCGATTTTCCATCGGCGCTGTGGGAGATCGGTTCGGTCCGGTGCTTGATGACCGTTTCTCGCCAGTCTCGGTCCGTCGAACCGGGCCGGCAATAGGCTTCGAGGTAGTGGATCCGTACCCGGCCCCCCGGGAGATAAGATCCGTGGATAGTCAGGAAGTTATTCGCCCAGGATAGCGTTAACGGCCTTGGTTCGTCGGCCGCTGCTGTGGACGCGGAATTGGGCAACGTGACCAGAGGGGTCAGGGCAACGCAAAGGCAAAGCTGGAACGGGTTCATGGGGAAATGCTACAGCCGCCGCGTGCCGGAATCAATCCTTCCCAGAGCAGAATTGCCCGGCCCGCGTTTTCCATAGTGATGGTGCGACCGGGGAGGTTCCATGATCACGCCAATCCTTTTCCTCGCGCTGGCCAGCCCCGCTTTGTTGGCTGATTCGCCGATCCAGACGGAGCGTGTCTTTGGCCCCGAGATCCCAGGCCGGTATAAACATCCGGCCTCCATCACCGAGCTGGACAATGGCGACTTGTATCTCGTCTACTACGGGGGCTCCGGAGAGTATGCCGCCGATTCCGGTGTGTACGGGGCACGCCGGCGCCGGGGGGAGACGACGTGGTCAACGCCGGAACGCATAAGCCCCAAGCCGCAATCCCCCGAAGGGAACGCGGTGGTCTGGCAAGGTCCCGACGGCCTGGTTTGGCTCTTCACTGTGATCCGCCCCGGTGCCACGTGGTCGACCTCGCGGATTGTGGTGCGGACCTCCCGGGATGGTGCCAAGACATGGCAGGAACCATCGCCCTTGACGACGGAGGCCGGGACGATGGTACGCGGGAAACCGATCGTCCTCAAGGGGGGTGACTATCTGCTGCCCATTTACCATGAAACCGGCAACGATCCTGAATGGGTCGGGCCCGATACCTGTTCCTTGTTCCTCCGCTACGATGCTAAGACCAGTCGATGGACAGAAAGCAACCGGATCCATTCCCGGCTGGGCAATCTTCAGCCGGCGGTTGCCGCCCTCAGCGACAGCCATCTGATCTGCTACTGCCGCCGCGGCGGCAACTACCAACCACGGACAGACGGCTACCTGGTACGCTCCGAATCGCAGGACGGCGGTCGGACCTGGAGTCCCGGCACGGATTCCACGTTTCCGAATCCAAATGCGGCCGTCGATTTGCTTCGGCTGCACAATGGCCATCTCCTGCTCGTGTACAACGACAGCATGAACCGGCGGACGCCGTTGACCGCTGCGCTTTCCACGGATGGGGACAAGAGCTATCCCCATCGCCGCAACTTGGCTGAAGGGTCAGGCGACTTCGCGTATCCCTACGCCATCCAGACGAAGGACGGCAAAATCCACGTGGTGTATACTTCCCAGCGGCGTTCGGTCATCAATCATGCGGTGTTTGATGAGAGCGTGCTGCTGCCGGGGGTAGCCCCAAAATAACACCGGCCCCGGAGGGCCCCGCTCATGAAGAATGCCGACGAAACGGATAGGGTTTCACGCCGCGGTGTGCTCAAGACGGGAGCCGGGCTTGCCCTGGGGGGCGTGCTCGGGGCTTCCGACGAGACTTCCGCAGCGCCGCCGGCCCGGACCCAGAGCGTGTATGAGGCCATCGGCGTCAAGCACGTTATCAATGCTACCGGTACCGTGACGACGCTTGGCGGTTCCCTGATGCCGCCCGAGGTCGTCGCCGCCTGGTCGGATGCCGCCAGGCATTTCGTTGACCTGTCTGAACTCCAGGAGAAAGTCGGGGCCCAGATTGCCAAGCTGATTGGCGTCGAAGCCGCGATGGTCACGACCGGCGCAGCCGGGGCGATCCTTCTGGGAACGGCCGCGGCGGTAACCGGGGGCGATCCCCAAGTCCTACAGCGTCTGCCCGACACAGCGGGGATGAGAAATGAAGTCCTTCTGCAAAAGGCGCATCATACCTGCTACGACAATCAATTGACCGATGTCGGCGTGAGGCTGATCGAGGTGGAAACCGCCGCCGATGTCGACCGGGTGGTCAACAACCGGACGGCACTGATGTTCTTCCTCAACTTGGCCGACGCTGATGGCCGGATTCCGCGGGCACAATGGGTCGACCTGGCCCGGCGGCACAAGGTGCCGACTCTTCTGGATGCCGCAGCCGATGTCCCGCCGGTGGAGCACTTGGCAGAATACAACCGGATGGGCTTTGATCTCGTTGCCTTCAGCGGTGGTAAAGCCCTGCGCGGGCCGAACGACACCGGCTTGCTCGTGGGGCGGAAAGACTTGATCGAGGCGGCCAAGCGAAACACGAACCCCCACTGCGGGACCATCGGCCGGATGATGAAGGTAAGCAAAGAAGACATGGTTGCCGTGCTGGCAGCCGTGGAGCGGTACCTGCGGATCGATCACCAGGCGGAATGGCGCGAATGGGAGCGGCGACTGGGTATCATCGAGGAAGCCGTGCGGAACATTCCGACATTGCGGTCAGAGCGAATCGTGCCGCCGATTGCCAATCAGGTTCCGCACGTCCTGCTCCACTGGGACGAAAGCCGCGTCAAGATTTCCCGCGCGGAACTGACCCAAGCGTTGGCTGAAGGTGAGCCACCGATTCAGATTGGGCGGGTGCGCGGCACCGGAGACAAGGGGATCCTGATTTCCGTCTTCATGCTCCAAGACGGCGAAGAACTGGTCGTCGCCGATCGGCTACGGTCGCTGCTGAGGAAAGCCAGCAGCTGAAGACGTGCCCACGCCTCTTCCGCTTGATGAAAGCTGAAGGAAAAATGGTGAATGCTGTGCGTCAAAAAGTTGCTGTATCCGAGGGTGCCCGTTGAGACGGCGCCAGTGTGTGGCGGATGGTGCACGTTGCTGCCTTCGGAATCAGGATAATTCTGATCGCTGCCGTCTTTCCGAACTTTTGGGTTGTTGGAAAAGGTGGTGTCCAGTTGCCGCTAATTGCTAGCGGACAAGAGTTATCGCAACTAAGGGAGACGAGCCTAAAGCGCAAGCGAAGGAAGGAGTTATGCTGGCCCTTCGCTTGCCCGTCGGGCTGGTGTCCCCTGGCTCTAAGTTTGGCCTTTTTATCTTTTTATTAACTGCTCCCCGCACTTTGATCCACTTTTTTTCGTCCTCGCAAGATTGTGCCACCAGATGCCCAGTCGAACTGCGAGTGCCGTTGCTTGTTGATTCTCGGTGCGATACATCATTGGAAAGAGAGGCCGTTCCCTGTCGCGAGCAACCGTATCAGGAGATCCGCCATGAGTGACCCGCTTCCCCGAACCATCACCCGACCCATTCAGTTCGAAAACGGCTGCGCCATTGGCATCAGCAACCGCTGGCAAAAGGGGCAATATTGCACGATTTTGACCGAAGCAGGGCTGGTTGGCTGCGGCATTTACGATGTGAAGACGGCCGCCGAATTCGGACAGGCGGTGGCCATCGCCCGCGGGACGCCGCAGAACCCACTTGTGAATCCCGAGGACTTGCTGGACGCCAAGATCGTCGATGCCACGCCGCAAGCCAAGAAACTGGGCATCCAAATTGGCATGCCCGGCCGGCAGGCGGTGGAACTGCTCCTGGCTGCTTCCAGGCCGAGCTGAGGCATGTTCGCCGGGTCGAGCTCGGTCTGGCACGTCGCGATCTGGCCTGTGCCTTTGTCGAGCGGGCGCAGGGGAGCGCTCAGCAAGAAGGACTTGATGGCCGTCCGGTGGACGCCAAGTTCTGGCTGGTGCAGATGCATCGCCATCATCTTCATGCCGTCATCCAGGAGATCGAAGCAGGCGCCATGCTGGTTGAGTGATGGCTTGCTTCCAAAGGCAGGGACACGCTCGTGAAGCAGGCAGGAGCGAGATACACAGACAAGCTGGCCTGGACCGTTTTGGCCAAGCCCTGACCCCCGATGACCAGCCGCGTGCTCATTTAAAAGCATCGGTCCAGCCGTGAGGCGATTCCCTGCACTCAAGCGGTAGCAGAACCCCTCCAGCGCAGCCGTGGGCATCCGATCACGTAGGCCATTTCCAAGGCCAAGAGCAGACGGCTGGAACGCTCGGGCACCGGCGCGGCCAGGCGTGTCGTCAGTAAGCCGCGGAATCCGGTTCCATCGACATAGCTCTCGACGATCTGGTTGGCGTCGTTGATGCCATCGTCCTCGGTGTAGGCCGATCCGGGCAGCTCTGGCCCGGCTTGCCTGAGGACATCTGCCGCCACAGCTTCCGAGAGATTGGCATCACCAACTTCCCGGAAAACGGCGGCGCGATCGAAAACGCCTATGGAGCGGCAGCGTATGACCAAGCCCTACCATCGCACGAGCGACCCGCGGACGCTGGACGAAATCGAGAGGATATAGATGGAAAAGGCACCCAGAAAAAACAGTCAGCGGTGTGGAATGGCGCACTGGCAAGCCGCCCGTTGGGTGATCCATCGATCACTCGCCCATGAGGAGAAATCGCCCTCATCGGCGACGTGGCGCGGGTTCTTATCCGGGAGATTGCTCCCCCGGGGACGCGACCTTGGCCACTTCATCGCACCAGTGGCCCAGTTCTTCCAGATCCCGAATCGCGGCCCCAATCGTGTCCGGCGGTGTTGAGCGACGGACAAAGCCCTTGTTCATGCGGATAGCGACTCGGTCGGCCCACTGATAGGCTTTCTCCAACAGGTGAACTGGGCAGTGGCCCCGCGGGTCGTGCTCCAAGCGGAGGTAGAAACTCCGCATCGTCTGGCACCATCTCGCTAACCGGGACGGAGTATTCAGTAGCAGTTCCGGTACGTGCGCGGGCCTGTACTTCTTGTTGTACGCCACCAGCTTGGCGTGGAAGGATTCATAGGCCTTCTGCTTGCCCTGTAAATCCTGCATACCAGACTCCCCCTCGGGGGGCTGCAATCGTGTCCTCCGCAGGTTGTCCCAGCGGGCTTCCAGATCGACGAGCAAGGACAGCTCGGCTGCCTGGGCCGCATCCATGTGGTCAATGGAGGCTTCTCGCATCTCTGGCATGAAGTTCCTACTTCCGCAAGTGAACACATCCAAGCGTTGCGTATGGTATGGGTGTTATCGACGACCAAGCCTTCCCAACTTGATGGCAACCGGGGAATAGCAGGATAATTGAGGCGACCGGGGCGTCGCATCAGCCTGGTTTTCGCCGGAACATCGTCGATGACAAACGAAAACTCTCCAACGACTGCCCTGGCGCGTACTTTAGCCCTTCACTCGGTCGTTCTCTCACGGCCTCATCGCACTTTCCCTCTACCGGGGTGCCCGAATGCGTGGGATCCTTACTCAATTCCACCTGCTGTCTCCTACCACTGGGCCATTTTTTCGATGGAATGGCCCCTCTGCTGGGGTCGTGCCCGCTCCTGCGGCCGTGCGCCAGTCAGGATTCTGCCAAGGGCTAAAGCGAATGGCCCCGCGACCTTGCCACCATCAGAAAGTGGCGTGGCCATTGGCCGCATGATAGCTATAATAGATCTAGTGCTCTACATTCATGGTGCCTTCCTCTTCCCCAGAATCTTTCTTTGGATCTGGCGGACATCAAGCGTGCGGAGTAGGACATTCGTTCTTGTCCTCGCTGGCACGGAGATGCCGGCCATGGTTCTCGCTTTCTTTTCGCAATTGCAGCGCATCAGCCGCTAAGTGGTCGCCGAGAGGCCATGCTTGTTTGGACTAGTGCGCCGCTTCCTGGCGGAGGCAGGACCGGTCTTTGCCCCGCAGGAGCGTGGGGCCAAAACATGCCGAACCGACCAATAGTCATTGCGTTTGACGTGGACTCGGAAGGTTTGCTGAGCCTCCGACAAGCCTTTCCCGACGGGGAGATCGACGTGATCGACGGAACGAGGAGGGGGCCACTCCTGTCGGATCAGGACGTCGCGGCGGTAGACCTGCTCGTCTTGGGTGTCCGCGATCAGGTCATGGATACCTTAGAATTGTGCCGGAGCTTGCGGTGCCAGGCTGGCCTGGAACACACTCCGCTCCTTGTTTTGGTCCAGCCCGCACAAGAGGGCTTGGTAAGAGCCGCGCTTGCGGCGGGTGCCAGTAGCTGCTTGGTCTTGCCCGTTCACGCCAAGGAACTGGTGAGCATCGTGAACCGCGTACGGGCGGGCAACCAGCCAGGTCGGCACACACTTGATCTCCACCACGCCCAGTCTGAGGACCAGTGGCGGGATCATGGTGGCGAGGCCTAGCAGTCTTGATCGCCACGATCGCTCGCAATGCGCGAGCACTCTTCGGAAGACCAATTGCGGAAGAGAGGCGATAAGTAAGATGCAGCATGCACCGACAGAATCGATGCCCAATGCAACCAATATCCATCTCCTATTAGCTTACTTGGCCGACCTGGAGCTGGAGGTGGACCGCCTTCGGAAGCAGAGCCAGTTCGTGCAGCATGAGGTACGGGAAACATTGAATCGGATCCGGTTCCTATGCATGAACACGAGCGAGCCGGGAAACGTGCCGTCCTCGCTGGGCGAGATCGGCCAGGCCACCAAGAACATGCTGGAGGTCCTACGGGACTTGCACGAATCCCCCGGCTACCATCCCGCGCACGACCAGGTGATTGCCATCGCTGTACGTCCCCTGGCCGAGAAGGTCTTCCGTTGGCAGCAGCGTTTGGTAGGCGCCATGCAGGTCGTGCTCCGGCTTGAACTAGAATGCGAGCATGTGGAGTGGTTCCCCGCTCGCCTTCGGCACATTCTGGATAATCTCCTCTCCAACGCCTTGAAATACCATGATCCAAGCAAGTCCGAGTCCTGGGTTAGTCTGTCGCTAAAGATAGTGCCGGAAGGCTATGAATTAAGGATTTCGGATAACGGGATCGGTCTGCGGCCGGATGGCGGCACCCAGGTGTTCGAGCTTTTTTATCGAGCAGCCCCAGCGCGGGCGGCCGGATTGGGCGTCGGCTTGGCCGTCGTCAAACTCCTCGTTGAGCACAGCGGTGGGACGCTAAACGTGGACTCGGGCGAGGGCCAAGGCACCACTTTCGTGGCCGTCCTGCCGCGCTATGACATTAATGATTATCTTGTGTGACCGCTCCTTTTTCTCATTTACAGTTGGAAAACGTAATGGCAACAAAACAGCAGGAGAAGCGGTCCATGGATTCCGAGCCGCCGTCGGCTCACCCGCAGGCCGCTGTCATCGCCCATGGCGTAATAAACGCCTTGGGCCAGCCGGGCAACCTCCACAGGGTGCAAGTCCGACCCTTGTGGCAGGATCACTTCCGGGTGAACGTCCTCGTCGGCGGAGATGCTCTTTCCGCCAGGATCGCCCACAGCTATTTCCTGGTAGCAGACGGCGACGGCAACATCATCGCGGCGACCCCGAAGATTGCGAAGCAGTATTGACCAGGATCCTAACGATCGACAGGTCCAGCCGCCGCGCTTGCTCTCCCCATCGTCGCTTTCATCTGGCCGGAGAAAGGACCAGACATGACGAACGCGATCGTCGTGAAGGACATCGATAGCATGCGGCGGCAGGGCATTAACGACGTCGAACTCCAGAGGGGAATCCGCGAGCTGAGAATTGGCGACTTTGTGAAGCTCACACTCTTGACTCGCACAGGACCCTGCGCTGGTGAAACCCTGCTGGTCCGGATCACCCGGACCCGCAGTTCGCGCTTCGATGGTCAGGCTACCGTGGCCTAGCGTTTCGTACTCTTCTTCGATCCACAGGAGGCAGTCCCATGCAAACAGTCCAACAAGGGGACCGGGTTCAGGTCCACTATGTGATTCGCTCCCAAGACGGCTCGGTGGCCTCGTCCCATGGCCAGAGGCCTCTTGAATTGACCGTGGGCGTGGAGCATCCGCGCCTGCCCGGCCTGGGATTGGCGCTGGTCGGCTTGACCACGGGTGCCTGCGCGACGCTGCGCGTGCCCCCCGAAAAAGCCTACGGGATGGCCGACCCCGCCCGCGTACACCGGCTGGCCCGCAGCCGCTTTCCGGAGAGCTCGGTGCTCACGGTGGGCAAGTTCGTGCGCATCAGCGACCGCAAGGGCAGGCGGCGGTTGGTCCGTGTGCTGGAAGCAGGCAGCAAGGCGGTGGTCGTCGATAGCAACCACCGTTGGGCGGGTCAGGCGCTGGAGCTGCAGGTGGAACTGATCAGCATCCAGACACCGGACGCCCCTTCCGATTTGACCAAGCCGATCGCGCTGGCATGATGGCGAAACCACCGCCGAACAGCCCACGCGATACCCACTCGAGGCGACGATCACCGCATCAATAGGAAGTGGATGCGATTCCCTCGATGGAGGGACAGCCATCCGCTACGAAGGAGGCAGAGAATGGCAGAGCGTTTCGTTTGCCAACAAGTGCCTGCTGGCGCGGCGAGGCTAACAGCTGCCGGGGAACCAGAGGAGACACTGGTTCAGGACGTCCGCGCTGATCTGACGCCGGCGCAAATGGTCGAACACAAACTGATGGCGTTGCTCAAAGGCAGTGCTCCCGGCGCCTTTCTGAGATCCAGAGACGCGCCGCGAGACCGTGCGAGGGAACGGAATGTTTCCTTTGGGATGCTCGATGCGATGCAGGAGGGCAAGCAGCGGGCCGTCGCCGGCCCACGGAATAAGAATTCGGCCGCCAAGAAGATTGTCGTGGGCTTCCTCCAAATCGTCCAAGCACCGCTGCCCGAGTCCGCCCACTAGCGGCTTGTTTTCCCTAGACTCGCCGGCCTCATACCCAGTCCCGCCGAACGTGTCCGTCATTGTTTAGGGGCGATTCGCAGAACCGCGTGCGGATGCGCCCCGCACGGTTCTGCGAACCGCCGCGAAGCGGGCACAACCAACCGGACCATGGATGAGGGAAGCATTCGTTGCGCTACAACGGATCTCCATCGGCTCCGGGAAAGCCTTTCGGGATTCGCGCCTCTTCCCTTTGGGAGCTTCTGATGCCGTTCAAGACCCTCGGTTTGCACCCGTTGCTGGTGCAGGCCTGCCGCGAAATGCGTTACGTCCAGCCCACCCCGGTACAAGCGGAAGCGATTCCGGCCATCCTGGCTGGGCGTGATCTCATGGCCACGGCGCAAACGGGCACCGGTAAAACTGCGGCCTTCCTGCTGCCCGTCCTCCACCAGCTCCTCGGCTTGCCGCGGGATTCGACGGCGGCGCTGATTATCACGCCCACGCGTGAGCTGGCGCAGCAGATCGACGAGGTGCTTCTGGGGCTCGCTTACCACACGGCCCTGCGGGCTGGCCTCCTCGTAGGCGGTACGGCCATGGGGCCTCAGGAAAAGGCGCTGCGGGCAGGTGTGGACGTGCTCATCGCCACGCCGGGCCGGCTGCTGGACCATATGCGGCAGAACCAGGCACGCTTCGACCACCTGCACACGCTGGTCCTGGACGAAGCCGACCGCATGCTCGACATGGGCTTCTTGCCGGACCTTCGCCGCATCATCGCCCGCTTGCCCGCCCGGCGTCAAACCCTGTTGTTCTCTGCGACCATGCCTCCCGTGATCGCCCGGCTGGCGCGGGACATTCTCCGCAACCCCCTGAGCGTCCAGATCGGCCAGCGCAGCGCCCCGGCCGTGGGCATCACGCAGGCAGCTTATCCCGTGGCGGAGCACCTCAAGACAGCGCTGCTGCGCTATCTGTTGCGGCATACCGAGATGGCTTCCGTGCTGGTCTTCACCCGCACCAAACTGTCGGCGCGTCGTCTGGCCCGGTCCATCGCCGCCGATGGCTTCGCCGTCGGCGAGCTGCACAGCAACCTCACGCAGCCACAGCGCAGCCGGGCCATGGACGGGTTCCGACGGGGAGATTTCCAAGTCCTGGTGGCTACCAACATCGCCGCCCGGGGCCTGGATGTCAACCACATCACGCATGTCATCAGTTTCGATGTGCCGGCTGTGCCGGATGACTACATCCACCGCATCGGCCGCACGGCCCGCATGGAAGCGCAAGGCGACGCATTTGTGCTCGTGGCGCCCGCCGAGGAGAAGTCGCTGGCGCGGATCGAGCGCCAGATCGGGCAACGGCTGCCGCGGGTGCTGCTGCCGGACTTCGATTACTCCACCACCCGGACCGAGCGGGCGGGCAAGACCGACCACCCGTCCAACGGGCACCGGCACGCGAAGTCACACCGGGGAGCGCCGCACACGACACGCACGGGCGGAACATCCCCTTCGTTGAGCGAGGAAACCTCGTCTCCCGGCCACCTTCCCTCTCCAGAGCGGCGATTGCGCCGACGCCAGCGTCGCTGACCTGGCCAGAAAAACCGGCATTTGAGTGCGTCCCGCAAGGCGGGAAAAGGTTTCTGTAGGCCACGCCTGGCATTCGCCACCCAAGCTACTGCCAACTTCCTACCAGCCAGAAGGTCCCGAGATGTCGTGCGCAATGGAGGTTCGTGGGGTTGGCGTAATGAATGGTGCACTACACAAGCCCGCAGCGATAGCGACGGATCGAGCGGTCCCTCGCTGGCGCGTCGGGCTTGTGTAGCATCGAACCGTTCAAACAAACCCGTCCCAAAACCACTTGGTCCTCGGAGAATGCTGTTCAAGTAGAGCGGGGGCTAAAAGAGCGTGGCCGGTGAATCCAGTGATCCGGGATCGTATACATTCGGCGAAGCGGTCTGTCTGGGCCATGCGCACTTTCGCCCGCGCCGCGCCCGCGACGCGACGGCGGCTGTTTGTCCTCAGACGGATGTCGGCAGGGCGCCCTACGAGGTGTCGGTATCTGAGCCGGCGCCGGCCAACGACCAGCAGCGGCGCTGCTCTGCCCTGAGGTTCCAGGGCAGGAAGCGTGCCAGGTCCGCGGGCGCCGCGCCCCCCGCCTCCGCGCACGCCGTTAGGTGCGCCGTCAACCACGCCCGCGGGTTCAACTGCCACAGGCACAACGTCTGCAGCAACGAGAACAGCATCGCGGCCAGCTGGCCGGACCACACGGCGCCGCTGCCGTAGTAATTCTTCCGCCCCACCACCGGGCCACGCTGGGCCCGCTCCGCCGTGTTGTTGTGTGTGCCTTGCAAAGGCGTCTGGAATCCTCGGGTGGAAGTCCCGACCGGCGATGCTCGTCCCAGCCGGAAGCACTTGGGGCGGTCCAGGAGGTGACGAATGGGCTGAAGCACTCCAAGAAACGGCTCCGAAGGGAGTCAGCAGGCCGTGCGGGCCGTAACGCGCAGTGAACACCGAGCAGGCCCCGAAACTGCCAACGTGGGAGCCGACCCGCCACAATAACGGGGAAGGCCGTTGCCGCCGGGGAAGTGACGAGAGACGCACCCGACGGTCCCACCGGGGTAGTGGTGACGGCACGCACGCGATTGGTCCCAGATGCAACAAGGGAAGTCTGTCTCGGTGCCACGAGGCAACGCCGAACCTGTGAGGGCCAGCGGCGGCCGGGGCAGACGGCGGATGGGCCCGTAGTACCGCCGAAGCCGGGTAACGCTGGTGGAGGGAAGGGGCCCTGATCCGGATCGAACGCACGAAGGGGCAACAGCGTCGGGGATTGACGATGAGTCTACCAACCCCGGTTTCCAGCGTTGAGAAGCTCCAGGCGGCGTTACAGGCGAAAGCCAAGGCCGCCCCAGGCTATCGGTTCTACACGCTGTGGGACAAGGTCTGCCGCCCGGACGTCCTGGCCGAAGCGTACCGGCGTTGCCGTGCCAATGGCGGCGCGCCGGGCGTGGATGGGCAGACGTTCGAGCAGATCGAGTCGGCCGGCGTGGGGCCGTGGCTGGCGGCGCTGCGGGAGGAGCTGCGACGGGCGGAGTACCGGCCGCAACCCCTCCTTCGGGTATGGATCCCCAAGGGCAACGGCGGGCAACGCCCGCTGGGCATACCGTCCATTCGCGACCGCGTGGCGCAGATGGCGGTGCTGCTGGTCATCGGGCCGATCTTCGAGGTGGACCTCTGCGACGAGCAGTACGGCTTCCGCCCCGGAGTCGATGCCAAGATGGCCTTGCGACGGGTGTACTTCAACGTGACCGAGCGCGACTTGCGTGAGGTGGTGGACGCGGACCTGTCCGACTACTTGGATCACGCATCTTGATGCTCCTTTCTACAACCCATTTCAGTAATTTTGCCGTCCAGGAGTTTTCTAAATTGCCGCAACGTTTCCAGATTGTCAGGGAACAGGTAGCACCGGGTAGCAGTGTCTTTTTCAACAATAATCGTGCCGTTGTGAACCCGGTCGCTGATCCAGTGCCTGGGTATGTTCAATTTTTCGGCTAACTGTGGGATCGTCAAATAGCCGGCGACACGACGTGGATGGGATTGGCTCTCGCGATTCAGCACACGGTGGCGCAGGCGGATCCCTTTCACGGTACTCGGCAGGACGGTTGCGCCGCGCGCCGAGCGATGGCCTTGCGCTGTGAGCAGCGCGGCAATTTCGGTGTCGCTTCGTCCCTCGCGGGCCAGGCGGAGGATTGTCGCCTCCATCTGGGCTGCGCCGGTGCGATCTGCGAAACGGCCGACCGAGACCGGCAGATCCGTGGTCGTCGTCGCGCCGCCGCGCCACACCACGCGCACGTGAATGCGGTCGCCTCGACGTCCACCGAGGCGATGGATGACTGCCTTGTCAAGCAACGATCGTAGCAGTGACTTTTTCTGCGCCGACGAGAACAAGCGTTGCTGCTCCCATAACTCGGGCAGCCGCGGTCCGATGTCATGCAACGCTTCGAGCAGGTCGGCCGGGATGGCCCACACCGGGGTCTGTTGCTCGTCATGCGTCAGGTGCTCTTCCGCTTCCCGCAGTTCGCGGAGCGCCGCTTCCCAGCGCCGCTCCAGTTCCGCGGCGATTAGACGGTTCTCCGGATCGACCTGTTGGTATTGCCGCTCCGCTCGACTCGCCGCGTAACGCAAGCGCTGCAGCTGTTGACGCCGCGCCGCGAAGATCGCCGTGCGCCGCGCGTCCGCTTCCGTGAGCGTCCGCGCGGACAGGTCGATGGAGGCTGACGAGAGCGCCTCGAAAAACCAGCGCATTACTTGCTCGTCGATCGGTGTGGCCGGCAGCCACTGACAAACAGGTTCACCGTGTTGTTGCCTCAGGTGATTACAGAGATACCGTGTGCCTCCCTTGTATTGCACGCACAACTTGTGGCCGCACTCGCCGCAGTAGACGATGCCGTGGAGCAGCGCCTGTCCGTCGCGTGGCACGCCGCGGGTTTTGTTGCGGTCGTACTCGGCGTGGTTATCGCGCAGCATCTGTTGAATCCTCTCATACGTCTGCCACGAGACATACGCCGGATACCGGTCGCGAACGAGGATCCGCCACTGGCCGAGCGGCAGCACACGTTGTCGCATTTTTCCTGTGTTTTCGGCCCGAATCGACCGCGTGCGGCCATACGCGAAGGCGCCGGCGTAGGCTGGATTCTTCACCATCGAGCCGAGGTTGGCAATAGTGGGGCGCTTCCATTGGATAGCGCCATAGCGATCACGGCGCGGGACGGTCAGGTGGTGACCACGGAAGTGATGAACGACCCGGGCCAGCGACTTCTTCTCCAGCAGGGTGTCGAAGACGAGCCCAATCCGGTTCCTGACCTCCTGATCTGGATGCTTCTCGACACAACCATCGTCGCGTCGGACCAGTCCTGTCGGCAAGGCGAGCGCCAGTTCGCCACGTTCGGCTTTGCTGAGGATTCCGGCGGTCAGGCGGCCGCGCAGTGTGTGCATTTCTAGCTCCGAAATTGCCCCCTTCAAACCAAGGAGCAACCGGCCATTGACCGAGCCGGGATCGTAGACGCCGTCGCGATCGGCGATCAGACAACCGGCGTGGCCACAGAGATCGAGCAATTGGTACCAGTGCGTACAGTTGCGGGCCAATCGCGTGGCCTCGTAGGCGATGATCACGCCGATCTGCCCCAGGCCGACCTGGGCGGCGAGCTGCTGAAAGCCGAGTCGGCCAGCGGTGGTCGTCGCGGTACGGCCAGTATCGTCGTCGACGATCAGCACGTCTTGCTCATGCCAGCCGAGTTCATAGGCACGCCGCCTCATGGCGTACTGCAACCGTTGGCTCTCCGTGTTCGTGAGCACTTGATGCGGACTCGACTGTCGAACATAGATCACGGCGCGGCGCGTTAGATGACGCGGCTGAATCAAATCGAAAGTTGGCATCGAACACCTCCTGAAAAATGCGATTCAGTTCCTGCAAGACTTCTTGCCGGTCTTCGGCCGAGATCGTGGCCCAGACTCGGCACGCGGGGATCTCCTGACCCTCGGACACGACTCGTACTCCTTTACGAGGGCGAGCAACTCCTGCACAGCGGATCGGCAGAGTTTGGCGCAGGGGGTATCGCGGTCCAAGGTCAAAAGATTGGTGGCAGCACGCGGCAGGCGCAACACGATGCCGTCGCGATAGAGGACGAAAACGTGGCCATTTGGATTGTGCGTCGCAGAGACAATCTCGAAATGCCGGCCATAGAGGGGGTGGGCAGGATCGGTCACTTCGAGGCAATCGCCGGTACCATCCGGGTGGTGGAGGGGGGTATCAACATCCGATATCGTTCAACACAATCCCGCACGGCCCGCTGATGCGGTGCCTGAGTCGGCGGATCGCGGACGGCAGCGTGCTGTCGGTCGTGAAGCGCTGGCTCCAGGCCCCGGTGGTGGAGCGGCGGGAGCGGGGCGAGCAACGCACGACGGCGGCCGCGGACACCAACCGCGGCACGCCCCAGGGCGGTGTCGTCTCGCCCCTGTTAGCGAACCTGTACTTCCGGCGATTCGTCCTGGCGTGGAAGCAGTTCGGTCACGAACAGCGACTCCAGGCCCGTGTGGTCAACTACGCGGATGACCTGGTCATCTGCTGTCGGCCCGGATCCGGGCCGGCGGCACTGGCCACCTTCCGCAACCTGATCACCCGGCTGGGGCTGACCGTGAACGAGCGGAAGACCCGACTCGCGCGG
>DATGIQ010000186.1:0-11910 GCA_035295665.1 Gemmataceae bacterium
CGGATCCTTGCCACCGAAATCTGCATTGCCACCCCGGCCGTGCGCAAACATATCCGCGATGGAGTCCCCCACCTGCTCGTCAATGAAATGCAGCTGGGCGGCCGGTACCACATGCAAACTATGGACGCGGTCCTACTCCAGCTCTATCAGCGCGGCGAGATCACGTACGATGTGGCACTTTCCAACGCCCGGGATCCCAACACGATCCGCGAACGCTCGACCGGTTCCCCCAACGGGTCCCGGACTGCGGCGGGAAGCAGTAGGACACCACCATGACGTTGGCCATCGAAACCGAACAGTTAACCCGCCTGTTCGGCGATTTCTGTGCAGTCGACCACCTCAACCTCCGTGTGGAAGAGGGAACCTTTTATGGCTTTCTCGGTCCCAATGGCGCTGGCAAATCAACGACGATCAAGATGCTGACGGGCCTGTTGGCTCCCTCGCAGGGAAAGATTCTCGTTCTGGGAAGGAACATGCGCGATCCGCGCGAATCGCTGGAAGCGAAGAGCCGGATGGGAGTCGTCCCCGAAGACTTGGCCCTCTTTGATAACCTGACGGCGCGGGAGTATCTCACGTTCATCGGCCGGATGCACCTGTTGCCGGGCGATACGATTCGCAGTCGCATGGCGGACCTCTTGCCGCTCTTGGGTCTCGAGGGGGAAGAGAAAAAACTGACCCTGGAGTACTCACACGGAATGAAGAAAAAGCTGGCTCTGGCGGCCGCCTTGTTGCCGAACCCGGACCTGCTTTTTCTGGATGAGCCCTTCGAAGGCGTGGATGCCGTGACTTCCCGCGTCATCCGCGATTTGCTGCGCGGCTACGTGGAGCGCGGGTCCACGGTTTTTCTGACCTCGCACGTGCTGGAGATAGTAGAAAGGCTCTGCACGCATGTGGGCATCATTGTGAAAGGGGTGTTGACCGAGCAGGCCTCGCTGGAAGAGATTCGTCGCGGCGGCACGCTGGAAGATCGGTTTCTCCAGATTGCCGGCGGAGACACGGAGGCAACGCGGAAGCTCAGCTGGCTGGAGGAAGGAGCGTCATGAACCGCCAACAGCTCTGGGCCGTTGTCTGGTTACACTGGCGACTGCGGGTCAATCGGCTGAAACGATCAGGGGCCGTGAATGCGGTGATCCTGGCGGTCCTGGCGGTCGCCGCCCTGCTCCTGGCAGTCGTTCTGAGCTGCACGCTCTTCCTGGTCGGGGCCTATACGTTGGTGAAAGCCTCGCCGCCCGTTCTGCTGCTCATCTGGGATGGAATGGTCGTCGGCTTCCTTTTCTGCTGGACCATCGGCCTGATCAGCGAGCTGCAACGCTCCGAGGTCCTCAGCTTGGAAAAGTTCTTGCACCTTCCGGTCAGCCTTGCGGGGGCGTTTCTGGTCAACTATTTCAGCTCGCTCCTGAGCCTGAATCTCATCGTGTTTGTGCCGGCCATGCTGGGACTGGCCCTCGGATTGGTCTTCGCCAAGGGCCCGGCCATGCTCCTTCTGCTCCCGCTTCTGGCAGCATTCTTGTTGATGGTCACGGCGATCACGTATCAATTCCAAGGGTGGCTGGCGTCGCTCATGGTGAATCCGCGGCGACGCCGAACGATTATCGTGCTCTTCACCGCGGTGTTCATTCTGCTCAGCCAATTACCGAACCTGATTAACATCGTGCAACCTTGGAAAGGGCAGCAGCAGGAGGACGTTCAGAAGCGCCTGGCGCAAGAGCAGGCTCAGCTTCAACGCTCCCTAAATTCGGGCGAAATCACGGTTGCCCAGTACCAGCAACGTCTACAGGAAATTCAGCATGCCAGCGTGGCCGAGCACGAGGAGCGGAATCGGCAATATTGGGAACAGGTCGAGCATACCGCAAGGTTGCTCAGCCTGGTGCTTCCTCCCGGCTGGCTTCCGTTGGGCGCCATGACGTTGGCCGAACGCCAGATCCTGCCCGCCGTGCTTGGCACACTCGGGTTCACGTTGCTCGGAGCCGCCAGCTTGTGGCGGGCGTACTCGACGACCTTGCGGCTGTACACGGGACAGTTCACTTCCGGCAAGCAACGATCCGCGCCAGCGGTGAGGCCAACGCCCGCCTTGAGGCCGGCGACGCAACTCCTCGAGCGAAAGCTTCCTCGCGTTTCCGAGCACGTCTCCGCCGTCACGCTGGGGACATTCCGCTCCCTGTTGCGGGCTCCCGAAGTGAAAATGATGTTGCTGACCCCGATTATTCTGGTCGTCATCTTCGGCGCGATGCTGGTCCGGAGGCACGGTGAGATGCCGGACGCCCTTGCCCCGCTCATCGCCTTTGGTGCCATGGCCATGGTCTTGATGAGCATGGTCGGACTCGTGGGCAATCAATTCGGTTTCGACCGGAGCGGGTTTCGCGTGTTTGTGCTCTGCCCAGCCGACCGCCGTGAGATCCTGCTAGGCAAGAACTTGGCATTTGCTCCGCTGGCCTTGGGCTTGGGGGTGGTCGTGGTCTGTGTGCTGGCAGCGGCTTGTCGAATGCGGCTCAGTGATTTCCTGGCCACATTTCCGCAGTTGATTTCCATGTACCTGCTGTTCTGCATGTTGGCGAATACCCTTTCGATTCTCTCTCCCATGCCCGTCGCTGCTGGCTCCTTTAAACCGACCAACATGAAGGGAATCAACATTCTCATCCAGCTCGGGTTTGTGTTTCTGTTTCCGCTGGCCCTGACACCAACCCTGTTACCGCTGGGCATTCAATTTATCCTGGAGCAGCTTGGTTGGAGCTACGGAGTGCCCATCTGCTTGCTCTTGTCTTTGCTGGAGTGTGCAGGAATCGTCTACCTGTATCGCCTCGTTCTGACTTGGCAGGGAGATCTGCTTCAAGCCCGCGAATTGAAAATCCTCGACATTGTCGCTGCCCGGGCCGAATAGCCTTCTGGGCGAACCCGGACTAAATCCGTGCGACTCCACTCGATTTGTGTCCCGCCGTGTTCTAGGGAAGCAATCGCCGGAGGAAAAGGCCCTACGGCTGGACGACGCGGACCGGCCGGCCCAGAGCCGCCTGGGATGGGTTGGCACTCGGGATCTCCGCACTCGCCGGGACAACGGGATAAACAGGTTCCCGGTAGCCGCCTTCCAGCGACTCCAAAAGCTGTTGTGCTTCGAGATGCTCAGGATTCTGTGTCAAGGCGAGGCGCAGGTGCTCTCTGCAGGCGTCATCTTGCTCCAGATGGTGCAGCATTCGCGCCAGGTCGTAGTGAGCGTTGGCCGAGCCTTCGAGCTTGGCGAGCACAGCATAGCCTTCATCCAGCCGTTGCGCCCGGGCCAAGCATAAGCCGTAGACGTGTCGGTAGGAGCGGTTTTCCGGGTCCATGTCAACTGCCTTTTGCAAGTTCTGGATCGCCAGGTCCCAGCTTCTTCGGCGCGCATAGCACATGCCGAGTTCGTAGCGCGGCGAAGCGTCCTTGGGATGAGATTGAATGGCCCGGTCATAGCTGGCCACTGCCCGCTCATAATCACCTTCCGATGCGTACAGCCTGCCCAAGGCCAGCATCGCCGGCAGATCGGTCGGGCTCACTTGCAGCGCTTGCTGATAGGCTAAACGCGCCTTGCTACGCAGCTCCTCTTGATCGGTCGGCGATCGCCCGGGCTCCGCAGCCGCCTTTTCATGCAATTCGCCATAAGCCACCAAGGTGGACGGCTTCGGTTGCCGTTTGGGCCCGTTCTCATCTGAATTTGCGGCCAAGGGCGACCCTTCCCCACTCAATGGAGTGGGAAGGCTCCCGAAGCTCGCACAACCAAGGGCCGTGCCGATTGCGATACCAACGGGAAGCAGCACCCGTGCACAGGCTGGCATAGGAGCCCCCTTGCCGAGAGGCCCGAGCGCAACATCTTCCATGGCGTGCGCTGGACGCTCTCGATGATTAGAATTCGCAGATGAAACTGGCCGCTGCCTCGATGATAAGCTCGCGCGTTAGTTCGACGGGCTTTCTTCGATATCGGCAAATCGATTGAACGATCTCCAGAAGATCTCGGCAATCGCTGGCGCGGGGACTACGACTATTGCTGTAGTACCGTTCGTAGAGGTAATCCACAGCTTCTGGGCAAGGATTCATGCCCAGTTTCTTTGCCATAGCATTGAAAATGCGCTCATAGACCTCGCGCGTCGGAGCGTCGATTCCCACCTTGTGGCGAATACGACGCAAGAAGGCGTCGTCGACCAAGTCCTTCGGATCGAGGTTCGTGGAGAAAATTGTCAGCTGCTCGAAAGGAACTTCGAACTTCTTGCCGGAGGCGAGGGACAAGAAGTCATGCCGGCCTTCGAGAGGAAGGATCCAGCGGTTGAGGAGCTCTTTGGGGCTGCACAGCTGCCGGCCGAAGTCGTCGATGAGGAACACGCCGCCGTTGGCTTTCACGTGCAACGGGGCCTGGTAGAAGTTGGACTCCGCATTGTAGCGCAAGTCCAGCATCCCCAAGTTCAGTTCGCCGCCGGTTACGATGACGGGCCGGCGCGTCCGGAGCCAGCGGGCGTCTACGGTACCAGAATTGAGCAGCCGGCGAATCGTCGCTTCGTTATCCTCCATGCGGTCGTTGGCCGAGTCATCGGCAAGCTGGTGGACCGCCTGGTCGTAAATCGTGATGATGCTGTTTTCTGCCAGGAAGGCGTACGGCACGTAGATTTCGCCGCCGCTGTTGTTCATGAACTCGCCGATGGCCCGCGCAATGGAGGTTTTGCCGTTGCCTGGCGGCCCATAGATAAAGACGGATCGACCGCTGATCACCGCGGGACCGATGGCATTGAACAGTTCTTCCGTAATCACGAGATGGCCGAACGGAGCCCGCAACGCTTCGGGGCTACAACTGATGCCCGTGACGGCCTGGCGATAGGTCTGCTCGATATAGTCCTCCAGCGGCACGGGAGCGGGACCGACGTACGCGCACAGCCTCATGGCGTCCTGGGCGCGGTGCCGGCCCAATTCGGTCAGGGTGAAGCGATAGCTGATTCGGCCAATGAGATCGCCCCCCTGGATTTCCAGACATTTTTCATCCTTCAGAAAGGCGAGTGATTCTTCAATGACCTTGAACGGCAAGCACAGAAATCGTGCCAGGTCCAGCCCGATCATGATGCCGCGCGTGTAAAGGGTTCGCAAAATCAGGTCATTGACGAACCCCAGCGTCAGGCCTGCTTCCTTCAAATTCTCGGGAGCGCTCGGGGCCTCCGCCATCCCGGGCCCATCCAGGTCCAAGGCATAATGTTTCAAGGTGCCACTCATGATGTCCGTTGTCCTTTAGGTTCAGTTGCTCGAAGGTGCCGACGGAGAGCCAGCTGGCAGCGGGGGGTCCTCATTTGCGCATCAAAATGTACAGGCCGAGACACATGCCGATCGTGGCAAATTGAATCATGCGGCGACGATTGCCCAGCGCAGACTGCACCGGCGCAAAAAGAGTGCGCCAGCTCCAGCCATCGGCCAGCAAGGGCGCGGAAATCGATATCGGAGAACGCACCACGGTTGAATGCGACTGCCGCGCGTTAGCAGGCAGCGGTTGCAGCAGGAGAAGAAGCAGGATGATCCAGAGGCAACGCCGGCAGCGACGGCGGCGGGACATGCATACATCACGGTCCATGGCGGCCAATCCTGATTGAAAAGCTCATCATGTTGTCTACGGGATTGCCAATCTGGGCATGCAGATTGCAGAAGGAACACGCGTTCGCTTCTGCAATCTGCCATCGCCCGGTCATTCCTCAACACCTCAGCGCGGCGGACCACCCGGACTTCCACCGGGAGCGGCCGCAGCGGGAGCACCCGGAGCTGGACCAGTGGGAGACCCACCCGATGTACCCGGGGCGCCAATGCCCACCGCAGGCCCAAGGGTCCCTTGGAAGCCGAGGTACATCTTCCCTATCGAGATTCCCATCGGTTGGGCGCCGATGCCCGTCTCCGGTGGATCGTGGATGACGACCTCAAAACTTAAATTGCGGCCGCTGGTCTCCGCAGCCAGATAGTTCTGGATCGCCTGGATTCGCCGCTGATCCAGGGCGGCCCGTTGCTCCGCGTACCGGGAAGGGGCCGCGGGGTCATACATGAGGTCATGCGCCGTCGCCAGGTAAATCGTGCAATCCGGGTAGGGCCGGCGCCGGGCCAAGTACGTCAGCTGCTCCATTCCGCCGGGCGTTAGCTTTTCAGTCCCCGGCTCGAAATGGTAATTCCACACCGTCTGATCCAGGTAATGGCCATTGTGCACCTGGGGCGCAAAGGCCGCGATCACCTCCTGCCGGGCGGCGTACTCATACCGCTCCGGATAGCAGGGATCGACGAGGTTGCGGTAGCAATCGCAGCCACCGACCACCGCCAGGCCACTCGTCACGCCCAAGGCGGTCAGTACATCGCTCACGAATCCTTTCATACGTTCGTACTCCTTTGTCCTAGGGCGTTCTGCGAACGCCGGCGAACGGTTCCTCATTTATTGAACAGGGTCTCCATGATCTTCAGCGCCGCCGGGCCGACGAGAACCACGAAAATGCCCGGGAAGATGAAGAGCACGAGCGGGAAGATCAACTGCACGGCCGTCTTGGCAGCCTTTTCCTCAGCGAGCTGCCGCCGTCGAGTCCGCATCGAATCGGACTGGACACGTAGCGCCTGGGCAATGCTGGAGCCAAACCGGTCGGCCTGGATCAAGATGGCCGCCAGGCTCCGCACATCATCGACCCCGGTGCGGACGCCCAGGTCATGAAGGACCTCGCGCCGCGGCCGGCCGACCTGCATCTGAAAATTGCACAGGGCCAACTCTTCCGAGATAACCTTGGCGTGCGTTTTCATCTCCTCGCACACTTTCCGCATGGCCGCATCCAGACCCAAGCCGCTCTCCACGCATACCACGAGCAAGTCCAGGGCATCCGGCAAACTCAAGAAGATCGACAACTGGCGGCTCCGACGCAGCCACCACAGGATGACCTGTGGCAGGTAGAATCCCAGCCCCGTCAAACCCACGACCCATTTCAGGCTCCCGAAGCTAATCCCATATTGAGGGACGAACACCGCCAAGCTGATCAGCAAGAACAGCAACGTGGATGCAAAACGCAACCCCAGGTAGACGGCCATCGCGGAATCGCTGCGGAAACCGGCATTGGCCAGGCGAATCTTGAGGGCCGACTGTTCCAGCTCCGTCTGTGGCATAAGGGGTTTGGAAAGTGCCCGGGCCGTCTCGACGATGCCCTGCATGCGGTTTTCCTTGACCGCCTGCTGGGTGTCGATGTCCACCAACGAGGCCGGCCGGCTGAAGCGGGTCAAGCGCTCTTGGGCCCGGCTATTCCTCTGGGAAATCATGGACAGCACGGACCAGATCCCAAAGATAAAGACCGCGAAGACCAGGAACGGTATGATGTCGCTCAGTCCAACGATAGCGAAGAGCACGGCGGCGTCTCCAAAGAGTATCCTGATGCTGGTTTAAAATCGCCAACCCTAAACCAACTACACGCGGATGTTGATGATTTTCTTGATCACCAAGGCACCCAGGATCTGCATGATGAGGCCAAAGACGCTCATCTTGATCCCTAACGGGTCCGTCCACAGGACCTGTACGTAATCCGGCTTGATGTGCAACATCACGAGGAAGAGCACAAAGGGCAACGCGATGAGCACGACACCGGAAAGCCGGCCTTCCGCTGTCAGCGCCTTGACCTGTCCCAAAATCCGATAGCGTTCCCGGATGACGTGGCCGATCTTGTCCAGAATCTCAGCGAGGTCGCCACCCGTTTGCCGCTGGATAGCGACCGAGGTGACGAAGAAACGCAGGTCCAGGTTTGGAATCCGTTCGCAGATATTGCGCAACGAATCCTCGACCGGAATGCCCAGGTTTTGCTCTTCATAGACTCGGCCAAATTCATCCGAGATGGGCGACGGCATCTCCTCGGCCACGACGTGCATGCCAGCTCCCAGACTGTGGCCGGCCCGCAGCGCCCGTGCGACTAGCTCCAGGGCATCGGGGAGCTGGGAGGCAAACTTCTTTAACCGGACCCGCCGTTTGTTCAACACCCAGAGAAACGGAACGAGGAAACAGACTAAGCCGACAAACGGTGCGAAAAACCAGGGCACCCGAGCCAGCCAGCTCCCGGTGGCGCCCAGGACACCGAGCAAGAGGCCGATGCCGAACAGGGTGCTGGCCTTGATGTGGCAGTCCGCCTGTTCGAAAATCTTGTGCATGCTCGGCATGTTGGGCGTGATCAGCTCCAACAGCGAATTCTTGTCGCTCTCAAACGCGCTTTTCTTGATGATGTCGGCCGCTGGGTCTGCCTTGGGACCCTTGCCGACCAACATATCCAGACGATCGGCCGCTCCGGTGCTGCCGTAATCGCGCATCACAAACGCCACCACGCCCACGATGGCCGATACGGCGACGAATGCCACTATGGAGATTAACATCGGTGTCATCGGCAAACCTCTCGCAAGTCCATCGGTCTAGGTCGGTGGTCCGTTGCCAACCTGCTACGCACCACCGACTCTGGGCCAAGGACTAATCACCCAGTAAAACTCGCTCTTGGAATAGGTTGGTCGGTAACTTCATCCCCGATGCCTCCAGCCGTTGCATGAAGCTCGGACGTACGCCGGTCGCTTCGAACTGGCCAAAGGCTCGTCCGTTCTGATCGATCCCCATCTGCCGGTAGCGGAAAATATCCTGCATGACGATGATGTCCTGTTCCATGTTCATCACCTCGGTGATGCTCGTCACCTTGCGGGGGCCACCCTGGAGACGGTTAGCCTGGACAATCATGTCTACGGCCGAGGAGATCTGTTGCCGCATCGCCTTGATCGGCAATTCCATGCCCGCCATCATGATCATGGTTTCGAGCCGCGCCTGGGCATCGCGCGTGCTGTTGGCATGCAGCGTCGTCATCGACCCGGCGTGGCCGGTGTTCATGGCCTGGAGCATGTCCAGGGCCTCCGCACCACGGCATTCGCCGATGATGATGCGTTCCGGCCGCATACGCAGGGCATTCCGCACCAGATCCCGCGTCGTGACCTGCCCCTTCCCTTCGATATTGGGAGGACGGGTCTCCAACCGCACGATGTGCTCTTGCTGCAGCTGCAATTCCGCGGCGTCCTCGATCGTGATGATGCGTTCATCGCTGGGGATGAAGCTCGACAGCGTGTTGAGCAGCGTGGTTTTGCCGCAACCGGTGCCGCCGCTGATGACAATATTCAAGCGAGCTTTAATGGCCGCCTCCAGAAGCATCGCCATTTCCGGTGTGAACGCTTTGTAATTGAGCAAATCCTCCAGCTTGAGCGGATTGGCCCCGAAGCGGCGAATACTCATCGATGCGCCATCGAGCGCCAAGGGCGGGATGATGGCGTTGACACGGGAGCCGTCCGGCAACCGGGCATCCACCATGGGCGAGGTCTCATCGACGCGCCGGCCGACCTTGGAGACAATGCGGTCGATGATTTGCAGCAGGTGCTCGTTGTCGCGGAACTTGATATCGGTGCGTTCCAGCTTGCCGCGGCGTTCTACGTAAATCTTGTGTGGCCCGTTCACGAGAATATCGCTGATCGTCGGATCCTTGAGCAGCACTTCGAGCGGTCCGAAGCCGAAGGTCTCATCGAGCACCTCGTCGATGAGCCGTTCCCGCTCCATACGGTTAAGCAGCGGATTCTCGGTATCGCACAGGCGTTCGACAACCAGACGGATCTCACGGCGAAGCGTATTGCCCTCCAGGTCGCTCACCCGGGACAGGTCGAGTTTGTCGACCAGCTTGCCGTGAATGAGTCGCTTGAGTTCTTCGAAGCTCTTGTTGCTCTGCCGTTCGGTGTTGGTGCCGGTAACCCCGCCTCCCAGCGCGGAAGCATTGGAGCGGTTAAAGGTTCCTTGCTGACTCTGACTCAGACCCGTAAGACCTCGTTGTAAGCGCGACATAGCTGCCTCTGCTCAGAAGGTTCGTAACATCAGCCGTTCACCACCACCGCGAAGGCTCCTTGTGGGAGCGTGCCGGTAGCCCATTGCCTCATTTGAACGAAAAAAAGCCCTTCTTCTTGGACTCAACCGGGATTTCCTTGCCACAGACCGCCTGGGCAAGCTGCCCGATCGCCTGTTGCAGTTTCGAACGGGGCGCATGCTGGAGGAGCGGAACCCCCGAATTCCGCGAACCCATCATCGACTTGGGATCATCGGGAAGCTGGAAGAAAACCGGCTTCCCGATCGTTTCCTCCGCCTTCTTCAAACTAATCTCCCCATCGAACGACTCGGAACCGACGCGGTTGACAATGACCTTGATTTTCTTGTCAATCCCCTCCTCGGCGGTCAGGGCGAGCAGCATGCGGACGACGTTGCGCAAACTGGTCAGTTCGAGCTGGGCAATCACAAGGATGACATCCGCCATGCGCAGAGCGGTCAGGTCGGTGGGAGTGAACCGCTTGCTCAGATCGAGGATCAAGTGGGTGTAGCTGGCCCGAAGCAGGCCGATGACGCGCTGCAGATGATCTTCATGAACCAGGCTGATGTCGCCCAGCTGAATCGGGTGCGGCAAAACGGACAAGCCGCTCTGATGCTGGCACAACGACCGCCGCAAGAAGGTCATGTCCAGGCGCTCGATGTTGATGGCCATGTCGGCCAACGTGTAGGTCGGCATCAGGTCCAGCGCCACGTCGGCATCGCCCAGGGCCAGATCGAGGTCAATGAGGGCCGCGCGATTGGCTTCGTCGGCCGCGAGGGTACACCCAAGATTGACGGCGATGCTGGTACAGCCGACGCCACCACGGGATCCGAGAACGGCGATTGCCAGCGAATTGACTTTGGCAATGCTGCTCGTCGAACCATCGGGTCGGCGCACCTGCTTCTGCTGCAAACGCTGCAAGGCAAGCAGCAGCTCTTCCAGAACCACCGGCTGAGTCAGGAACTCCCGCGCACCGTTCCGAAGCGCTTGCAGGATCGATTGCCCGTCCCCCAGCCCGCTAACGGCCAGGATGGGGAGGTCTGGACAATCGTTGGCCAACTGGGCGATTAGTTGCAAGGCGCGATTCTGGTCGGCATCGAGGGCGATGACGGCCACGTCCGGGCTCGACTGATGGACGACATCAAAGAAGAACTCGTAGCGTGAGCACTCGGCCTCCAGCCAAACCGACTCCACACCGAGGAGCATGTTGCGCAGGGGTTCCCGCGTTGCATCCGATGGGTCAACCAACACGACCCGTTGCACATCCTTCATGACCACCGCCGAAGACGTTGGGGATCAGGAGCACAGAACCGTCATCCACCACCCGGGAGGGTCGATTTCCTGATCCGTGAATCAAACCCTCAAAACGTTCCATCCGTTATGGCTTGCCCTCCGTGTTCACCGAGCCTGGAAGGGCGGCTGGCAAAGTCGCAGGCATGTTGGGCTGCGCCCCGGCCTGTTTGTTCGGATCCACATTCGGTACCGCTTCGACCGAAGGAGGTGTTGCTGGCGTAGCCGGCGCCGTCTCCGCAGCGGTGGCCGGCGGAGCTGCCGCGGCCGGCTGGAGAGGCCTGGCGTCGGGATTACCCAGCGGAGTCGCCGCGACCGGCGGGAGCGGTTTCGCCTCCGCATTCCCAACCGGAAGCTTATTCAGGTGGGAAGACGAGTCGCTCACCGGAACTGTCGCAGGCTGCACCGGCTGTCCACACCGTCCGTCGCCGGCACAGGGGTACAGCGCCGAGGTCGGCCCATTCTTGTACGCTGGCACAAACCGCCGGTCCGGGAATGGAACCCGCGGTCCGCGCGGCGCTTCCAGGATTCCTTCCAAGAATAGCTCATAATCATCGGGCTTGCGCGTTTCCTCGCCGGGGAGGCTCTTGGGAAGCTGGTTGCAAGCCATCGGGTCCACCACGTGCGGCGTCACCAAGATCACCAGCTCTTGCTCAGTATCGGTAAAGGTCTTCTGGCTGAACGCGGCTCCGACATAGGGCAGGTCGCCCAGGATGGGCACCTTGTTGGTCTGTGCCTGGGCGATGTG
>DATGIQ010000187.1:0-5680 GCA_035295665.1 Gemmataceae bacterium
CAATTCGCCTTACAGAGAGCGAGTCAATCCAAGGTGTTTCTCGAAGGCCGCCGTGCAACCCTCTTGACTCGCCAGAACGCGCCAGCTAAAAGAGTGCTTTCGCAGGCACAAGGAACGATACATGCCGGAACCCGTTGCAAAGAGCGTCCACATGGAACCACTACCTTCATTCTAATACCCTCATTACTGCGACCATCGGCCCATCTAAATGGGGCCTGTAACTGCCGCGCCGGTCTCGGCACGGCCAAGCCGGGCGGTTGTTGGAATAGGGACGCACACGTTTCATACCCTGCCAGGAAAACGCCTTGGGTTCGGCTTAGGACCGCGCGCAAGGAAAAGGTACGGGTAATGCCCAATCACTTGATGGCTTTCTGTGCACGCTTGCACAGGAAAGTCATCCTTAACTTCCCCGCGACAGTTCTTCTACCCAACGAGGCACGGCTGGTAACCCGTACAGGAGACTGCTGGAATGTCATGGACAGCAGACAGTGAGGCCGTTTCGGGCGCGGTCGAGGGTAAGGCTGGGGATGAGGCTGGCTGAAGACTTCCCCGGTTGACCTTGCTGAGGCCCGTAACCTAGAGCTTCTCGCGGCCACAAGTTGGAACCAACCAGGAGGTGCGATGGTAAATCATAATCTGCTCCGCCAGTACGACCTGTCGGAGGGCGAACTGCGAGAAGAACTGAATGCGGCCTTCGGTCACGAGGACGCCGAATGGCTGCCGCCGGAGGACCAGGAGTTCAGGGACAATCGGGTTGTGACCGGCCGTGTGCGCAATGTCACTAGCGCCGAGGTCTGGGTTGATGTCGGCTACAAGAGCGAAGGCGCTATCGAACTACGCGAGTGGTACGACGAAAGCCTCGATAAGGTCGTCCCGCCCAATCCCGGCGACCGAGTCGAGATCCTCCTGGAGATGGTCGAGGACGAAACCGGCGCGATCATCCTCAGTTACCGCAAGGCCCAGTGGCAGAAGCAGTGGGAACAGGTAGTCGGCAAGCACCAAGTCGGCGACATCGTCGTCGGCCCGGTCACCCGCAAGGTTAAAGGAGGCCTGCTGGTAAACATCGGCGTCAACGTCTTCCTGCCCGCCAGCCAAGTGGACATTCGCCGGCCGTCGAACCTCGGCGACTATATCGGCAAGACCATCGAGTGCAAGATTGTGACCATCAACGAGGTACGGCGCAACATCGTCGTCAGCCGCCGCCAGCTCATCGAGGACCAGCGCCAGGAGATGAGGACGAAGGTCCTGGCCGAAATCGAGCCGGGTCAGATTCGTAAGGGCGTGGTCAAGAATATCACTCAGTTTGGTGCCTTCGTCGACTTGGGCGGCATCGACGGCCTGCTCCATGTCACCGATATGGCATGGGGTCGGGTGACCAGCCCGGGCGAAGTTGTGCACATCGATCAGCTGCTTGAGGTGTACATCATCAAGGTCGACAAGGAGAGGGAAAAGATCGCTTTGGGTCTCAAACAGAAGACGCCCAGCCCATGGGCCAGCGTAGCCGAGAAGTACCCCGTGGGCAGCCGGCACAGTGGCAAGGTCGTCAATGTGATGAGCTACGGCGCCTTCGTTCATCTGGAGCCGGGCGTCGAGGGGTTGGTCCACGTCAGTGAGATGAGTTGGACCAAACGCATCAACGATCCCAGCGAGATCGTCTCCTCCGGCGACCAGGTCGAGGTGCAGATTCTGAACATCAACCAGGAGAAACAGGAGATTTCCCTGGGCATGAAGCAGGCCCAGCCCAACCCCTGGGACAAGGTCGCCGAGCGCTACCCGCCGGGCACCGTCCTCACTGGCAAAGTGTGCAACCTGACGAACTACGGCGCCTTCGTCGAGATCGAGGAGGGCATTGACGGCCTGTTGCACGTCGGCGACATGAGTTGGGTGCGCAAGGTAGGTCATCCCAGCGAGGTGGTCACCAAGGGTGGCCAGGCGACTTGCGTCGTCCTTACCGTGGATCCCGAGCGCAGGCGTGTGGCGCTAGGCCTGAAACAGATGACCAGCGACCCGTGGGACGGTGACATCCCCGGCCGCTACCACCCGGGCGATCTCAAGCGAGGCAAAGTTACCAAGCTGACGAACTTTGGCGTCTTCGTCGAACTGGAACCGGGACTGGAGGGCCTGTTGCACATTTCGGAACTAGCCGACCATAAGGTGGAGAGCGCCGAAGACCTGGTCAAGGTCGGCGACGAAATCGAGGTGATGGTCCTGCGCGTAGACGCCAGTGAACGGAGGATAGGTTTGAGTCGTAAGCAAGTCTCTCGAACGGAGGCTTCGGACGGGGAAGCAGCGGCTGAGGCCAGCCCATCTGCTGGCCCGCGCAGGCGAGAACTACGTGGTGGGACGGGGTCTGGCACGGGCCAGCTGTTCTCCCTCGCCGGGAATGCGGAGGCCGAGGAAGGGAGTCGGGAGTAACCGACGAGTGGCGGTGATGCCGACCGGGGCAAACGTCCCTGCCAGTCCTGACAGGAGGGACGTTCTTGGCTCGACCGCCGGGCTCATCACCGCTGAAACCGAATGGTGAGGTAGATGCGCCCGTTCTTGAGCCGGTTGGTCGTACCGCGTGCTTCAGACAACGCAAAAGCCTTGTACAAGAAAGGGAGAGATGTGTGGAAAGGGCCTGTCTATGATTGCCAGCAGTGCGGCGCTTGTTGTACCAACCAGGGATTCGACCCCGCCATCGGCTACGTTTACCTCACCAAGGACGAGTCGAAACAGATGAGCCGTCTGGGCCTGACCGTCGTCCGGACCGGCGGTAGTTCCTTCCTGGGGACCCACGATCGAGAAGGCGCCAGCAATCCCAGCTGCGTCGCTCTGCGCGGCAGAGTCGGCGGTCCCTGCCGCTGTGCAATCTACCGGTCCCGGCCTGCGAATTGTCGCCAGTTCGAGGTTGGCAGCAGCTCGTGTAAGGCGGCCAGGGAAGAGGCGGGTTTGCCCGTCTGACGATTGCGTCATGAGTCCAGAACTAGTAGTTGCTAAGAGTTGGCAAGATAGGAGGCGGCGCATGGCGGACAATCTGCCCGAGCCAGTTCGCAAGGAAATTTTCTCGGCGCTTGTCGAGGCCCAGGACCAGGAGATGCCGGTCGCAGAATCCCGGCGCGAGATTGCCCACCGCTTTGGTATTGGCGAGGACATGCTTCGCGCAATCGAACGCGAAGGTCTGGACAACGGCTGGCCGCCGTTGGAAGACTGAGGATCCGGATACGAGAGACTTTTCTCGTAAGCGGCCGGCATGGTTGCCTTCCAGAACACCGCGGGGACGATGTATGCGCTCTTGGCCTCGTTGCAGGAATGTCGGCCATGATTATTCGATATCGGTTCGAAGGGGGAAAAATGCTCGATGAATTGAAGGAAGAAGCCATTGTCAACAAGGTGGGTGGTCGCTTTAAGTTGTCCACGTTGATTCAGAAACGAATGAAGGCGCTGAATAGCGGCGCTCGACCGCTGGTCAATGTCCGGGGTGGCGACCAGCTGTCGATCGTGATCCAGGAAATCTTGCAGGACAAGATCTACCTTGATCTGTCCGGGCAACTCCAGACGGACGCCCTCAGCGCCGGCGACGCGGCTCGCCGAGCGATGTTCGGCGATGTGTCCGACTGACACCCAGGCGCGACTGGTTCGGCAAAGGCCGAAGCGCGGTATCGTTCAGGGAATTCATGCAGCACATGCAACCCGGCTGGCGGGATGTAATGTGCCTGATGCGGATTGGCCGGACGCTGGCCGTATTGTGGCGTGTCGGCCAATACTGACCGGTACCACGGAGAAGCAGACTTTACGGGAGGATTAGCCTCTACCCGGCCCCTATTTGAGAGTGCGGATACCCGCCCGCCATCCGATTCCGCCGCATTGCCGGTGTGGGCAGTGGCGGCAAGCGGGTAAGCTGCGCTCGGCTGGTAAGTTCCCCTTCCCTCCGCGGCTTCAACGATGCGAGTCGAAGCGGGCCGCGAAAGCGTGACACCGAGAGTATGGCGCGGGTTTACCCATTTGTGAACTATGCCGCTGATTGCAGTGTGTTATCGCCCTTGATCCAAATCCCTCCAAAGCGTATGAACGCCGTGGTTCATTACCCTTATAGGGTTTTTTTAGGGGCGAACGATTTACCGGAATCCGCTGACGCTTTCGAGGTCCTGGACTGAGGGGCCCAGGGGAAGAGGCCCATTGACGCGGGATGGATCGCGTTTGCTGAATCAATTGCTGCCCAGACGGGTGGCTGGGGTTTGAACAGATTCAGACGGTGCACGTCGTCATCGCAAAACAGGGGCTCTTCCGTCCGCTCCTTGTGAGGAATGACCCATGACGCTCGGGAACCAGGCGCGCACGAAGTTCTTCGTCGAAATCATCAAGCCGTCCCATTACGATGATGACGGCTACGTCATTCAGTGGGTCCGGGCGTTCATTCCCTCCAACTCGTTGGCCTGCCTCTACGCCCTTGTCCAGGACGTGCAACAACGCCAGGTGTTGGGCCTGGACGTGGACGTTGTTGTTAACGGCTACGACGAATCGCATACCGTAATTCCGGTGCGCCGTATCATCCGTCGAATAAGAGCCGGTGGCGGGCGCGGCCTGGTGATGCTGGCTGGGGTGCAGAGCAACCAGTTTCCGCGCGCGGTGGACCTGGCGCGAGAATTTCGCGATGCAGGTATTACCGTTGCCATCGGCGGCTTTCACGTGAGCGGTTGTCTCGCCATGCTGCCTAATTTGCCGCCCGACCTGCGCGGCGCATTGGACCTGGGAATCACTCTTTTCGCTGGGGAAGCCGAGGGCCGCATGGAACAGCTCTTAGGCGACGCCTACCGGGAACAGTTGCAGCCGATTTATAACTTTCTGAAGGAGTTGCCCGATCTTCGCGGACAAGTGCTCCCGATTTTGCCACGCCGCATGGTCCGGCGCAACCTACTCGAAACCACCTTCGATGCCGGTCGCGGCTGCCCATTCCAGTGCAGCTTTTGCACCATCATCAACGTCCAAGGACGGAAGTCTCGGCATCGTGACGCCGACGATGTGGAACGCGTGGTCCGCGCCAACCTGGCGCAAGGCGTCCATAAGTTCTTCATCACCGACGACGATTTTGCCCGCAACAAGAACTGGGAAGCCATCTTTGATCGACTGATCTTGCTTCGGGAACACGACGGCTTACGCATCCAATTCATCCTGCAGGTCGATACCCAATGCCACAGAATTCCGCGGTTCATCGACAAGGCGGCGCGCGCGGGGTGTTCGCGCGTGTTCATCGGGATGGAAAGTGTCAATCCCGAGAACCTCGCAGCGGCAAAGAAACACCAAAACCATGTTGACCAATACCGCGCCATGCTACAGGCCTGGCGCTCCCAAGGCGTGGTGACGGTTGCAGGCTACATCCTTGGTTTTCCTGCCGACACTCCGCAATCCATCGAGCGTGACATCCAGACCATCCAGCGCGAGCTGCCCATTGATGTCCTGGAGTTCTTCATTCTCACACCCTTGCCCGGCTCAGCCGATCACCAGGCGCTGGACCGGCAAGGCGTGTGGATGGACCCGGACATGAACCGTTACGATGTGGAGCACGTAACCACCGCGCACGCGCGCATGAGCGCCCAGGAGTGGCGGGACATCTACGACCGGGCGTGGCATCTGTATTACAGTCCGGAGCATGTGGAAACGCTTCTGCGCCGCGCCCGGGCCAGCAGGATTGCGACGGGAC
>DATGIQ010000188.1:0-22568 GCA_035295665.1 Gemmataceae bacterium
GGTGCATTTTCACCGAGCCCTTGTCGAGCCCGAAGACCCGGAGGTGGCTCGCGCCCTCGGGATTGCCTTGATGGACCGGTTCGAGCGGTATCCCGAGCCAACACGCAAGGCGCTCGGTCAGCAGGCTTTGCCCCTTTTGGACAAGGCCGTGCAAAGGGATGCACGCGATGTGGCCGCTTTGCAAGCCAAGGCAAGTGCTCTGTGGGCCCTGGGTCGTACCGAGGAGGCCCTAACGGAATTAGCTAAAGCCTTGGCGATGGCCCCGCGGCAGGAGGCGGCGATACACAGCGCCGCGACGTTGGCCATGGAATTGGGCAGGCCAAATCTTGCCCGTGGATACTGGGAACGCGCCGTCGCCGTCAATCCCTGGCGTTATGAATTCCATGATGGCTTGGCCGCGGCGTGCGCTCAGCTGCACGATTGGCCGGCCGCAATCGCCGAATGCCGGCAAGCACTGGAGCGCAACCCGTTTTGGTATCCGGTGCGGAAACTTCTCGTCCGCTGTTATCTTGCAACCGGCGCCAAGGACCAGGCTGCCGCCGAACTGGACCTTCTGCTGGCCATGGATCCGGCGCACGCAAAAGAGCTACGAGAATGGTACGCTGAACGTCAGGAATAGCATTGTGCCAAATTGCTAACGCCGGACCGGGGGTTTCACCGGCGGCGGCTTCACTGGCACGAGCTTGACTCGGAGCGGGGTTGTCCTCCGATCCTTCGGATCCGGCGGGGGCTTGTCTCCTGGCGGTGGTTTCTCCGGCTCATCAACCTGAACGGCCAAGAAGAGATCAGTCCCCGTGAATGGAACCGTTTTCTCATAAAGAACGCGCGACGGCTGATTCCCATCTGTGACCCGGATGAGGATCATCCCTGGCACCAGCACAGCCTCTCGGCTCACTTCGCCGGGCCGCAGGATGTGAAGTTTGCCGCGGCGGGCCACACGATTGACGATCATCATCCCCTGAACAAAGATCGGGCCATCCGTATCGTTCCGAAAGGCAATCCCTGCTGCTTGGGCCGCAGCAGGCCAGGATGCGACCGTGGCCGCCAATAGCAGAGCAAGAACCTTTGCGTACGAACCGACGCGATCATGGTTGCTTCCAGCCATCTTTTTCCCTTTACGTGGGTATCCCCATGAGAGGGACGGCAATGCTGGAGAAACTTGCGCCTGAGGCGACCGCGAGTCCGGCCATCGGGTCTCCACGTTCTCGCATATTACCCAATCTGTGCCTCTTGCGCCATCAGATGTGAACGGAAAGTCAGAAAACCTTCGCCGACGGCGTGAAAAGGGGTTCGTCCAGCGCGGCGGCGGCGTGCGTGCCTGGATACGGAGTAGTTCGGGCCTCCCGACATCAATCGCCGCCTCCAGCCGACCCCACAAAGCGGATCACGCAGTCGCGGTAGGTGTGCTGAAGCTGCCGCTGGATCCGGCGTGCTTCTTCGTAACTTCGGCAGGACATGATTGGGCGTTCCGAATGATCCGGACGGGCGCTGTGACTGCGGTCGTGGCGGAGGAAGACCACAAACCGATCATCAAGGACGGATTCCATAGCGAGTGCTCCCTTCGCGGTGGCTTCCAGGATCGAACAGGGGCAGCCCATATCACCACAACGGATTTCGCAGACGCGTGCTGCGAAGCCGAATCAGGAACCATTCGCGTGCCCAAAAACTGAGCGATCAGCCTACCATCCCCCCGCGGCCAGGGCAAGGGAAAAAACCAGTAAGCCACCAAAAAAGTGGAATATCCAAACCCCTTCGGGTTCGCCCCCGTCTCAAGGATTGAGGTCCCGTCGAAAGTCGCCGTCAAATATTTCGTCTTCGGTAAAGAACCGGCCACCCGCACCGATTGCCCATTTTGTGACCTAGAGTTTTGATGGAGATAACTAGTTTCGATTCCTTCCGGGACGAGGAAGACGCCGATGACAACTACTCTCTTGGCCATCTGCTGCTGCTGCACTGCTGCCGTCTTCATCTTTTCCCTGACGGGTGCGGCTCGGAATGCGTTGGCCCCCATTCCTGCTGGCCCGAGTCCGCATTCACGACATGGGGAAGGTAGCTCCGAGGCCGTCGGCCTGACCAAGTCCCAGGCTGAGGATCTGCTCGATTGGCTCGAAGCCAATGGCCGCAAGGGCAAACTCACCTTCACGTCCGGCCAAGGATTTGGCGTCTGCTGAGATTCCACCCGCCGTTGCTGAGGCCCAGGCAGAGAAACGGCCCAAGATCCGCGCAGCTGGCGCTCACCACCATTCTACACTGCCGATCGAAATTCCCAGTCCACACACAAGAATAAGTGCTGGCTGCGCTTGCGGCAGGCGAAGCGAACCTCTCTTAACGAGAACGGTCCGTTGATCTACAATCGGCTCCATTCAGAGTTCGAGCAAAACGCGGTCGCTCCCAGTTGGCCGCTCGGATCAACATCATGCCGGAACGTTCCTTCGTCCACCTGCACTGCCACAGTCACTACAGCCTCCTGGACGGCGCCAACCGCATTCCCGAATTGGTGGCGCATGCCAAGGAACAGGGCATGAACGCGATTGCCCTGACCGATCATGGTAACCTTTACGGTGCGATCGAGTTTTACCAAGAGTGCAAAGCAGCCGGGCTCAACCCGATTCTGGGTTATGAAGCTTATGTGGCTCCCAGTGCGCGCACCGCGCGGGAAGCCCGCCGCCGGGGTGAGGCCGCCTATCACCTCACGCTCCTGGCCCAGAACCGAACCGGTTTCCAGAACTTGGTGAAGATGGCCTCGGCGGCGTTCCTCGATGGCTACCACTTTGTGCCGCGCATCGACAAGGAGCTGCTCGCCGCTCACGCTGAGGGCATTATCTGCTTGAGCGGCTGTGCCTCAGGGGAATTCAGCGAGCTCATCCTGAAAGATCAGCTGGAGGAGGCGACCGCTCTGGCGGAGTGGTTTGCCCGGCTCTTCGGCAACAACTTCTACATCGAGATCCAGAACAACGGCCTCGACCTCCAGAAGCGGTGCGCGGACTGCGCCGTCGAGATCGCGAATCGGCTCGGGTTGCCGCTCGTCGCCACCAGCGATGCCCATTACCTCTGCCAGGCCGACTGTGCGGCGCACGATGTGCTCTTGTGTATCAACACCGGCAAAACCCGCGGCGATCCGAACCGCCTCCGCTATGGAAGCGATCAGTTCTATGTGCGGGCACCGGCCGAAATGTACGACCTGTTCCCCACCCAGGCGGACGCCGTCGCGCGCAGCCAGCAGATTGCGGACGGGTGCTGTATTGACCTGGATCTGAAAAGCCGGCACTTTCCCGTCTTTACCCCGCCGGGGCAGAAGACTCCCGAAGCCTATCTGCGGGAATTATGCGTCGAGGGCCTCCAGGCCCGTTACGGCGACCAGCCGAAGGAGGAAGCAACCGCGCGGCTCGAGCATGAGCTGGACATCATCTGTCGGATGGGCTTTGCCAGTTATTTCCTCATCGTGTGGGATTTTGTGCGATTTGCCCGCGAACGCGGCATCCCCGCCAGTGCCCGCGGCTCCGCTTGCGGTGCGCTCGTCAGCTTCGTGTTGCAGCTGGGGCATGTCGATCCCCTGGAATACGACCTCCTGTTCGAGCGATTTCTCGATCCCAATCGCAGCGAAGCACCGGACATCGATATCGACTTCTGCCAAGACCGCCGCGAAGAAGTGATCGCCTATGTGCGTCAGAAGTACGGCGAACAGAGCGTGGCACAGATCGCCACCTTTGGCACCTTGGCCGCGCGCGCTGCGGTGAAGGACGTGGGCCGGGCGCTCGATGTGCCGCTGGCACGGGTCACCCAACTGACTGAAATGATTCCCAAGACGCTGGGAATTACCCTCGACGATGCCCTCAAGCAGAACCCGGATTTAAAGCACGAATACGACCGCGACCCTCTGGTGCGCGAGCTGATCGATATCGCGCGGAAATTGGAGGGTACGAATCGAAACGCGGGCACGCATGCGGCCGGCGTCGTCATCGCCAACGGCCCCTTGTCCAATTTTGTGCCGCTCCAACGGGTGATCCGCAAGGGCGACGGCGACGGCAGCAGACACGACGAGGCCGTCATCACGACGCAGTGGGTCATGGGCGACCTGGAAAAGGTTGGTCTGCTCAAGATGGATTTCCTTGGCCTGCGCACCCTAACCCTGCTGGATAACGCTGTCAAACGGATCGAGAAGACACACGGTGAAAAGATCGACCTCCAGAAGCTCCCCCTCGACGATCCCAAAACCTACGCCTTGTTGCAGCGGGGAGATGCCAAGGGCGTGTTTCAGTTTGAATCCGACGGCATCCGCGAGCTGCTCAAGCGGATGCGGCCGGACAACATTCGCGATTTGATTGCTTGCAATGCCCTGTACCGGCCCGGTCCGCTCGGTGGCGGCATGGTCGATGCCTATGTAAACCGCAAGCACGGCCGGGAACGCCCTACCTACCCGCACCCCGTCATGGAGGAAATCCTGCGCGAAACCTATGGAGTCATGGTTTTTCAAGAGCAGGTGATGCGGATCTTGAATCGATTGGGCGGGATCGAACTCTCCAGTGCCTACGCTTGCATCAAAGCCATTAGCAAGAAGAAGCACGAAATCATCGATCAACGCCGAGCGGAATTCGTCAACGGGGCCCAGGAACGCGGCGTCGATCAAGACAAGGCCCGCGAGATTTTTGACCTGATCACATACTTCGGCGGCTATGGGTTCAACAAGAGCCATTCGGCAGCGTACGCGCTGCTTGGCTATCAAACCGCCTACCTCAAGGCCCATTACCCCGCCGAGTTCATGGCCGCACTTCTGTCCAGCGAAGTCGACGACGGCAACAAACGCGACATTCTTGTGCAGCACATGGAAGATGCCCGCCGGCTGGGCATCGAAGTGGTTCCACCGGATGTCAATTCCAGCGAGGTAGAATTTGCTGCTGCGGGGAACAAAATTCTCTTTGGCCTGACCGCGATCAAAGGGGTGGGTCGAGGAGCAGCCCAAGAGATGGTCCGCGCGCGTTCGGAGCAGGGACCATTCAAAGACCTGTTCGACTTCTGTGAGCGCGTCGATTTGAAGATTGTACCCCGCCTGGCCATCGAGAAGCTGATCAAAGCGGGGGCTTTCGATGGCATGGGGGCGCGCCGCTCGCAGTGGATGGCGGTCGTGCCCAAGGCACTGCAAGCGGCTGGAGAACTGCAGCAAGACCGCCGGGTCGGACAGCTGAATTTCCTGGACAGCCTGGCGAGCAATTCTGCGGAGCCGCCGCCGGTCGGGCAAGGGCTGCCCGACATCCCCGAGTGGTCGGACACGGAAAAGCTCAAGAATGAAAAGGAGGCGCTCGATTTCTATTTTTCGAGCCATCCGCTGACCCAGCACGAACACGATTTGCGGCGGCTGGCCAGCCATACCGTGGAGCAGCTCGCTCAGCTGGCGGCTAATCAGGAAGTGACCCTGGGGGGCATCCTCACCAGTATCCGTTTTCAGATGACCAAGAAAGCCCGCAACGGCAATAGCCGCTACGTCCGCTGCAAGTTGGAAGATTTCACGGGCGCGGTCGAATGCGTGATGTGGCCCGATGATTTCGCCCGCCACAAGGATGATTTTCAGGAGGACCGGGTTTGCATCGTTCGGGCAATCGTGGAACGGACCCGCGAGGAGCCCGGCCTCGTGCTCAGCCGGGTCCTCAGCATCCCGCAAGCGCGGCAAGAGCTCACCAAATGGCTCAAGGTATCGTTGAACCTCAGCCTTCACAATTCCCCTATCATCGAGCAGGTCGCCAGTCTCCTGCAACGCAGTCCCGGCGGCTGTCCGGTGTACGTCGATATTCGGGATGCTGCCGGCCGGCACTGCCGGCTCAAGGCCGGCGAGAATTACCGCGTCAATCCATCGACGCTCCTGATCGGCGAATTGGAGCTGATGCTCGGTTCCGGCTGCGTCAGTTTCTATGGCCATGCCAACGGCAACGGTCGCAACGGCCACTAAATCCCACGCCCGTTCACCGAGCTTGTGGTGCGGCATCCGCGCCAAACAGGGCTCGAATCCCGATCCAGCAAATGACAGCCAGGGAGCGTGCCGCTTCTTTGGGGTTCACCTTTGAGGCACCGGCGCGGCGGTTTTCGAAAATGATGGGCGTTTCGCCGATCGAGCACCCGGCCCGCCGGCAGCGATAGAGGAGTTCCTGCTGGAACGAGTAGCCACGTGAGAGCAGCCCGTCGAGATGAGTCTGCCGCAGCTTCGCTACTCGGTAACAGCGGTAGCCACCGCTGCAATCATGGGCAGGAATGCGGAACAGCAAGCGAACCAGGGCGTTGATGCCGCCGCTCATGAGCCGGCGGGACCACGGCCAATGAACCGATCCGCCGCCCGGCACATAGCGGGAACCGATCATCACATCCCGACGCTTCATGCCGGCCAGCAATGCTGGGAGATAACGCGGATGATGGCTAAAGTCGGCATCCATATTCACCAACAGGTCGTAGTCCTGATCCAGGGCATAATGCACGCCGGCCAGGATCGCGGTGCCCAGCCCCAGCTTGCCCGCACGGTGCAGAACGTGGATCCGCGGATCAGCGCCGGCCAGCTCGTCTGCCAATTGGCCGGTGCCGTCGGGAGAATGATCATCGATGATGAGTACATCGGCCGACGGAACCACGGCATGAATCGCGTGCATCAACGGAGCGAGGTTGTCCCGCTCGTTGTAGGTTGCCACCGAAACGAGAATGCGCGGTAAACTGGCTGCGGCGGACACGCCGACTCCTTGTGCGAAACTTTGCTGCTTGCCTTGGGCCGGGCTGGAGGCTTATTCTAAATACTGTCTATCATTTTCAGTGCTTCCGGAGGAGGCCGTCTGGCCATTCAAGGGGATTGGGTTCCATGCCAGAGCAGATTGTCATTACCTGTCCGGAGTGCAAAAAACAACTGAAAGCCTCCGCAGAGTTGCAAGGCAAGCGCGTCCGCTGCAAGGGATGTGGAAACGTTTTCGCTGTGGGCACGCCCACACCGAGCAAATCCGCACCGCCAAGAAAGGCTGCCGCCGGGGCCGAAGCGACCAAGAAGAAGCCGCCAGCCCCGCCCGCGGCGAACGCGGAGGAGGAATCCGGGAAAAACCCTTACGGCCTCACCGACGTCGCGCTTTCCAGCCGTTGTCCGCAGTGTGCCGCGCAAATGGATAGTCCCGATGCCGTCATCTGCCTCAACTGCGGCTACAACACGCAGAGCCGGCAGCGCATCACGACCGTCCGGGCCTATGCGCACACACCCTTCGACTGGATGTTCTGGCTCGCGCCGGGCATATTGTGTGCGCTGGTCGTCTTGTCCGCTATTGGCTTGATCTGTTTTCTGTTGATTCCTGCTGGGTTGGAGCGCGTGGCCGGCGACGCGTGGTGGGGACACTTTTCAATCCAAATCTATGGATCCGCACTCGCAGCCGGCATTGGCTGGATCGCCGGCAAGTTTGCCTTCAGGCGTCTGGTGCAAAATCCCCGGCCGCCGGAAAAGTTCAAACGGGCATCCGATCAGTAACCCCGAGTTGAAAGCCCACGCCCCTGGACCAGGTATCCCAGGCCACGCAGAAACAGCATCAACAGCGTGAACGGGAACAGCAAGATCGTCCCGGCGGCGACGATAAAGCCGAGGAGCGCGGTGCGACTCCACCGGATTGCCGGATGCTCCGGCCCAACATGTTCGAAGGGAATCATAAGCCTTCTCGTCCTGGTTTCCTGTTATCCCCACACCGGCGGCTCGGCCGGTCCCGGCGGCGTCTGCGGCGGGGACGGTGGCGGAGCCATCGGTTCTTCAGCCGGCAAGCCGGGCCGCGGGGGAACATCCTCGCTGGGCCGCTGCGGTGGAGGTGGTCGCTGCGGCGGATTGGGAGTTGGTCCCGGCTTCGGTTGGCTTGGCGATGAACCGAAATCGCGCAGGCCAAAAGCCCCGTGACTCGGTCGCGGCATCGGTTCACCGGGCCGCGGTAGGGGCGGCTCTCCCGGCGGGAGACTCGGCTCCGGCTGAGGCGGCGGCGGCTCTGGCATTGGCGGCGGCTTCGGGGATGGTTGAATGAACATAATAGCTCCATAGTCCCAATCCCAATCACGTTCCGGACGCTGAGGGGAAGTATTCGCAAATCGGATGCCATGCACGAATTGCTGAGCGGAGCATGAGCCGCGGGCTGAGACTCGCTTCGCTGAGGCACACAGGCTTTCCTCGCGCATCTGCCTTCCTCATCCGCGAAGATATTCTGCGCACAGCGTGGCTGGACCTGGTTGAGCAAACCAGTCCTCCGTGTGGCGATTTGACCGTTCGGTATGGATGACCTAGGCTTTGTGCGGAACAGTCGAGGAACAGAGAAACCAGAGGCCTTTGTGTCCCAATCCGCCTGCCCTTCCAGAGCCTTTCCCGCAGTTGAACGCCGGACCCACTCTCGCTTTCCGTGCGGCCAAGCCGCATTCTGCCGCGCCAATCAGCCACGGGATTACATTTTCTGGACGGCCCAAGCACGGGATGTGTCTGCAACCGGAATTCGCCTGGTCGTCGGCCATCGATTTGAGCCGGGAACCATGCTCGCCATCGAGTTACTGAGCCCCCATCAAAACATGGCGCGGGAGGTGGCAGCGCGTGTGATCTACGCCACTGAGCTGGGCGGAAACGGCTGGGTCATTGGCTGTGAATTTGCGATTCGTCTCAGCCCGTCGGAGCTGGCGGCCCTGATGTAAGAATCGTTTGCCGTGTTTCTATCTTGCCCTCCTGGAACTCGTCCGGGCTTTTTGCCAGAATGACACGGTCGCTCTTACCGGAGAGGAACCGTGCCTGGAGCCAGTGCCCGTCGGCGTGGCCATCCCGACGTTGCTACGTTACGAAAGGATATCCTTGGACCTACGGAATGGGTCCCATGCATGGCACGGCTGGCAGGGCGCCTGCGCGATACCGTTTTCCAGGCTCTCATTAACGGTCACCCACCCGCGGCTTTACAGAATTTGCGGAATGCTCATGGCGTGATGGGAACGTGGACGGCCGATTTCGAGCAACTGGCCGATGTTTTTGCCCAGACGTTTGTCTACGGCCTCTTCGCCGCCCGGTGCAATCGCTTGGCTCAAGTGGCAATCCCGGCCAGCGATCCGTTTCTTGGTTGCCTCTCCGAGACAATCACGGCACCGGAAATGGCTCGGCAGCCTTACGCCGGCTTGATCGCGGACATGGTGGGATTGCTTGAAAAGATCGACCCCTCTGCACTCCGCCAGGAATCAGATCCGATCGGTGCGTTCTACGAACCGTTTCTGGCAGCTTACAATCCACAGATGCGGAAGGCTTACGGTGTGTACTACACACCGGCACCGATTGTAGCCTTCATGGTCCGTGCGGTCGATGATCTGCTGAAGCTGCACTTCCAGGTCCCAGACGGCTTGGCCGAAAACGAAGTGCCGCCTCGGGTGCTCATTCTCGATCCCGCCTGTGGCACTGGAAATTTCCTGGCCGGCGTGATTGCGCATGTCCGAACTGCTTTTGACGCGCAGGTCATGCGGGTGGGAACCTGCTCCCAAGCGGTGCGCCGCTGGTTGTTGCCTCGTTTGCATGGCTTCGAAATGCTGCCGACCCCGTATGCGATTTCCCACTTGCGCTTGAACAGTCTTTTCCGTTCGCCAAATGACCACCCACGAGGGAACACTTGCGCTGGGCAGCAGAGGCTGAGCCTACACCTGATACGCAGCTTCGACGACCTGGCCGAGCGCGCTACTCATTTGATCGAACACCTCCCGGGCCGATTTGGAGGGGTCGACGCAAAGTCCAAGCGTGATCCGCCGATCCTGGTGGTCCTCGGCAACCCACCTTACCGCGGCAGTTCCGCCGCATGCGGCAACTGGATCAGCCAACTGCTGAACGATTACCGTCGCATCCAGGGTATCCCGCTGGGAGAGAAGAAAGTCTGGCTCAAGAACGATTACGTTCAGTTCCTGCGCCTGGGCCAGTGGTGCATCGACCACATGGGGCGTGGCGTCCTGGCTTTCATCACGGACCACAGCTACCTGGACAGCCCCACCTTTCGCGGCATGCGGCATGAGCTATTGAAAACCTTCGATGACCTCTACGTGCTGAATTTGCATGGCAATGCCAAGCGTCGCGAACGAGCACCCGACGGCAGCAAAGACGACAATGTCTTCGCGATTCAGCAAGGTGTCGCCATCGCTCTGTTTGTGAAAACGTCGGAACGCCCTGTCTTGGGCCGTGTTTTTTATCGAGATCTATGGGGCTCACGGCAAGCAAAGCTGGATCGTCTGGCCATTCAGGGGATGCAAGGCACGGGCTGGAAACGATTAATGCCGGCCTTGCCGGGATTTGAATTGGTCCCCGTCCACCGGAACGCACGGGCCGAGTATCAACAGTTTTGGCCGGTGAAGGACGTGTTTACCGCCGGTTCCAACGGCGTGCAAACGTCACGGGATCATTTAGTGGTTGGCTTCAGCCGGGCCGACCTCCGACACCAGATCGAATCCTTCCTTGCTCCGGAGAAGTCCGATCAGCAGATCCGCCAAAAGTTTTTCCGTGACAAACGGGTGGGCCAGTACCCACCCGGGGATACGCGCCAATGGCAAATGGGCGTGGCAAGACGCGCGTTGCGTCAAACTTCGTCCTGGCACCGAGCGATCAGGCCATACCTGTACCGCCCGCTGGATCGACGTTATCTGCTGTACAACGAGGCGATGATTGACTGGCCGCGGCCCGACATCATGGCGCATCTTCAGCACCCGAACTATGCGTTGTGCATTGGCCGCGCCGGCCTTGTCCGTAGTGGCACCTGGGATTTGGTGTTTTGCGTCAATCAGCTGTGCGACCATAACCTGTTCTATCGGGGCAGCAGTGTCAATTTTCCGCTGTACCGATACCCAAAGTCCGGAGCGAGTCCACAACCGAATCTCTCCGCCTCCTTCACCCACACGATTGCTGCTCGCCTCCGTTTGCGATGGGTGGCGGATGGGCCTGGCGACCTGACCCGGACCCTTGGGCCAGAGAGTATTCTGCATTATGCCTATGCGCTTTTTCACTCGCCGAGCTACCGGCGCCGCTATGCCGAGTCCCTGAAGTACGATTTCCCGCGCTTGCCGTTGACCGCCGAACTTGCTCTCTTCCGCGCCCTGTGCACCCGCGGTGAACAGCTCCTCGGTCTACACCTGCTGGAGAAGCGCCCGCCGGCCAGCACCACTTATCTCGGTACGGGAGACAACACCGTCCAATGGATTCGGTACGAGGAAGAAGCCTGTGGTTCGCGCCGCGCAGACCGGCAAGGGCGGGTTTGGATCAATGCGACTCAGTATTTCGAAGGTGTACCGCCCGAGGTGTGGCGGTTCCACATCGGCGGCTACCGCGTCTGCGAAAAGTGGCTCACCGACCGCAAGGGGCGTCGACTCTCTCGGCAAGACCGTGCTTGTTACAGCCAAATCATCGGGGCAATGGCTGCGTCCATCGGTCTGATGCAGGAAATCGATGATGTGATTGACGAACAGGGCGGTTGGCCGATCCAACGCACCGTTTCGCGGTCGGAAGGGACCACCGAGTGCGAAACGCAAGTGCCGAATCGTAAACGAATATGAGCCGTGGGCTACACCCCCGAGGGGTACGTCTCCGGCACTTCCTGCTCCTCGTGGGGGTGCACTTCGTGCAGGGGGCGGAGGGCTTCCGTCTCGTCCACGAACAGGAAGGCATCGTACCGCCAGGGCAGTACCGTCGGCACGTAGTTGCCAAAGCGCTCGTACTCCGGGTGGTAGACCACGCCGATGGCCCTGTGCCCCCGCTTCGCCAGGAAGTTCTCTTGATTGCGCAGGCAATTTAGCAAGAGCAGTCGGTTGGCCGCGCCCGCCCGGTGCAAAACGTCCTCCCAACTGTCGGGCTGAGCCGGCGGCACGCCCATCTGCTGCATCGGGGCCTCCCATTCCGACCCGGCGATCACGCTACCCCGGTACGAGCCGAAGCCGATCAGCACGACGCCCTCGCCGGCGTGTCCCTCGCGCACCAGCTGGCCGACGTTCACCATGCCGTCCTCCGCCATGTCGGTGTAACGGGCGTCCCCAATGTGCGTATTGTGTTCCCAGACGATGGCCTTGGCCTTCGGACCATGATGGCGCATCAATTGCTCTAACGTTTCCACCATGTGCCGGTCACGGATGTTCCACGACGCTGGCCCGCCCTGGACCATTGTGCGGTAATAGTGTTCCGCGTTGTTGACAACCAAAGCGTTTTGCTCGGCGTTGAAATGCGCCTCGCGGCCATCGCGGAGATCCATCGGTGCGGAACGGCGTACGTCCCTCAGCAGAGCGATGACCTCGTCCTCACAGGATGCATCTACCCAGCGCGTCGCGCGGGCATAATCCTGCACGTCCTCGCCGTAGGGCTCAAAGCATTGGAACGCCCGGCGGGCCGCCGGCAAGCCCTCTGGGGCGTTCTTGCGGAGATAACCCATCACCTGGTAGAGGGAGTCCCACAGGCTGTAAACATCCAGCCCATAGAAGCCGGCTTTCTGTCCCTCCGGACAGCCGTCATTGTGCCGCCGCAACCATTGGGCCAATTCTACAACCTCTTCATTGGCCCACATCCAGGTCGGCCAGCGCGTGAAAGCGTGGAGCACATCACGAGCGCTGTTGCCGGAGTCGGGGTATGCCTTGATGTAGCGGTTGACGCGGTAACAGTCAGGCCAATCGCCCTCCACGGCAATGAAGGAGAAGCCTTTCTCCTCGATGAGCCGGCGACTCAGTGCATCGCGCCACCAATAATACTCATGGGTGCCATGCGATGCCTCGCCCAGGAGGACGTACCGGGCGTCGCCAATCCGCTTCAAGAGCGGATCGAGGTCGGTTGGTCTACGCAACGGGTAAGACAAGGACCGAACCGCCGCCAGTAGTTCGGTTGCGATGGCGAAGTCGGAATGCGATAAGCGGCGAGCGTGGATCACGGAAACGTCCTCCTCTCCCATCCTGGCCGGTCCGAGGTACCGGCCCTTGTTTCGCGGCGGTTCAGCCAACCGCCGCGAAACGACCGGTCCTTCGATTCTCGCGACAACTTCACGTTTTGACCTCGATGCGCCGTCCCTTGCTCTGCTCCGTCTTCGGGAACGTCACATCCAGGATGCCGTTGCGGTAGGTCGCCTCCACCTTGTCGGGGTCGACGCTCATGGGCAGCGGCACCGAACGGTAGAACTCCTGCCGCTGCCACTCACGGTAACCACGCTCTTTCTCTTCGGTCTCCGCCTTGTGGGATGCACGCAAGACCAGCTGGTCGCCGCGTACTTGGATGTCAAAGTCCGACGGTTCGAAGCCCGGAGCCTCCGCGCGGACGGTGACCTTGTTTTCATCCTCTTGCACGTCGAGGCCCCAACCGCCGCGGTTGCTCCTCTCCCACGACTCCCAAGGGCTGGGCCAGCCGGGGAAGTACCGGTCCAATAATCGATCGAACTCTTCTCGGAGCCGATAGAACGGCTCGAAACCGCCGTACGGGGCTGGACTCCCCCGCCGCGAACGAGTCAGCGCTCCGCCAGCCTCCCGAGGCTGCGCTTGCGGACTCCCTTTGTGCTCTTTCCCTTTGCCTTCTTCGGGTCGCGTAGCCATGCTTTCACCCTCCTTTCATATCTAGTTCTTGGACCCCTCTCAACCGGGAGCGCTGGCCATCCCACGGCACTCCTCTGCGCATTGTTCGCACACCTAAGCGCAACGACGGCAGTGGTCGTGCCTGGCGCACCCGGTCCCCGCAGAGGTCATCCATAGTCGCCTCGCCCCCGTTCATGAACGCCGTCGTGGACTGCAATGCTTCGCCTTGGCACGAGGGGATTCAATCCTGTTCGGCGGGCGCAACCGCACTGCTCATGGAACCGCCCGCGGGGCATACGTACAGCATCGCAAACAGCGTGCCACGCTTTGCGGCTAGACGGAACTTGCAGCTCGACAAGCGATGGAGTCTGACCCATCCATTCAATCGCTTGGATCCTTCCCTACTGGACAGTCGCCCGTGGGCAGCCAACAATGAACAGAGGCGCAGCTTTGCTGCTGCCCGCGTTCCTTGCTGTTGGTGAGACCTGTCTCATGGCCGCTGAAACACTTTCTTGTCCTTATTGCAATTCTTCGGTGATCCTGCAGCGACCCGCCCAGAGTGGGACCCGCTTGCGCTGTCCGCGCTGTCACGAATTGTTTCCCTACCGTGCCGGGGAGCAAGACCAAGATCCGGACTTCGCCGCTTCCGCCCAGCCCGCACAAGCGGAAGGAGCGTTTGGCGATCCCACCGACGACCAGGGTCCGCAGCGCTGGTCCAACCGCTCGGTGGCTCTGGTCATCTTGAGCATCATGGCTGCGATGGCGACGATCGGGTTTGTCTTTGCATGGATCACCACCGATATCCGGCGGCAACGCGATCATCCGAGCGAGACCTCCACCCTGTCGCCTTCCGAGGTCCCGTCCATTGCGCCATCCCAGCTGGCAGCTCTAGGCTATTTGCCGGCGGGCACCGAGGCCATTGCAGCCATCCATGTTGCCGAATTGATGGCCCGGCCGGAGACGGCTTCGATCCTGCGTCTGATGCAGGCTGACCGCGCCAACTTCCCTCTCCATCGTCTCCAGCAGATGTTAGGGCTGGGGCTGGAAGACCTCGATCATGTTGTGCTCGGGCTCAAAATGAAAGACGAGCTTCTCGGACGGGCCTTTCTCGTTGTGCAGACGTGCCGGCCTTACGATGCAGCCCATGTTCGGGCTGCACTCAAGGGGGGGCGGCAGGTCCATCTCTCCAACAAAACTGTCGAGCGCATTGCTCCGGAGCAGGGCGAGCTGGGCGGTGCGCTATGGTGTGCCAACGAGCGAACGTTGGTCTTGGCCTTGCAACCGAAGGATCTCGAGAGCGTTCCCACCGTGCCGATTACTGGCGTAGAACGGTTTTTCACCGAAATTCAGAAGCCTCTGACGGGCTTGCCGGCGGGGACGCAGATGTGGGTAGTCGGCTCCGCAATCAACTGGGACGCAATCCTGTTTTTCCTCCAGGCGTTGGCGCTGACCGATGCCGATCGGCGCACGCTTAGCCACGTTCAGGGGTTGGACGGCTGGCTCCGCTGCCAAAACGAAATCCGTGGCCAGGTAGAAATCACCTGCACCGACGCAACCGCGGCCGCGGACCTGAACAAGTATCTGGCCCGTAAAGGGCTGTCAGCCAGCCACTTCGAAAAGCTGGCTGAGGACGTGGAGCGGCCCGGTCTCAGAGGGCTGTTTGGAGAGTTAGCCCGGTCTCTCGTTCGGGAGGCCAATGGCGAGCGCGTGCAGATGCGAGCCCAGGTGAGCTTCGATAGCGTTCGCCGAACCTTGTCCCGCCGATCTGTGGGAGCCCACGCCGCCCAAGAATGACCTCTCTTGGCCGTGTGGACCGGGAACGGTGTTCCCGGTCCACACGGCCGGCAGCCATTACGCCTTCAACATCTCATCGTGGCGCATGCCGCTGGGAGGCAAATCGGCGCGGCGAACATTGGCCAGAGCAGTCTTCGCGCCGGCATGCTGTTCGGCGTCGTTGTCTTCCCATTCGATGTTGACCGCGCCATCGTAGCCGACGCGGTTCAGCTCGATCAGGATTTCCTCGACACTGTTGGCATCTCGGGCCGTGCCAGCCGTCACGAAGTTCCAGCCGTTCAACCGATGTCCCATCGGCCGGTGCCCGCCCAGCAGGCCGGCGCGGGTATGTTCCCGATTGACTTGCACGCCTTTGATGTGTGCACAGTGGATCCGCTCGCCGAACTCGCGGATGAACTGAACCACCGAGACGCCCTGCCATTCCATGTGCGAACCGTCCAAATTGAAACCGGTCACCTCGGCATACCCTGCCTTGTCCAGGGCGGCCAGGTAGTCGCCCGCCGATTCGAGATCGCCCATGGCGCGCTCGCTCGGGTGGCACTCCAAATCAAAGGTGACACCGTATTTTTTGCAAGCGTCAAACACCGGTTTGAAGCGTTCGACCAGCAATTCGAGACTGACTTCGCGGGCGTCCGGAATGGCGTGACCGGCGATGCTGCTGGGAAGTGGCGGGAAGAGGAAGAAATGGCTCCAGCAATGGGCGGGCGAACCGACGAAACCGGGCACCGCCACTTTGCGATTTTGCAGCTTGCCGAGGTAATGGGCCAGCCGCACGGTGTTAACGAGGTCCTTGGCCGCCTTATCATGGATAGCGCGGCCGACGTCCTCGGGAACAAAGTACGGATTGGTTCGCGGCGGTTTATTCCCCTTGTCGCGCCAAGCCTTGTAGGCGGCAACGGCTTCGCCGCCAATCAGCTGGAGCGTCTTGGCGCTGGGTTCGTCGCCGAGCGCCTGGCCCTGGAGATGGGCGGCAACGGTAAAAACCTCGAGGCCATGTTTCTTGGCCAAATCGACTCGTTCCTTGGCATAGGCCTCCGCGCTGGCGTCGCTGCTGCATCGATTCAGATCCAGCTCCCAGCTGGCTTCCTCCCAGCCGTCGAATCCGCAGTCTTGCAAGAACGGCACCCATTTGTCCATCGGCACGTTGCCGAATTGGCCGCGCACCAGGCCAATTTGGTGATACGAACCCTTGCCGTAGCGGTGCTGAGCAGTTTGCTTGTGGCCCATCGGTGCATTTTCCTTTCCGTCAACTTGTACAAAAAATAAGGGGAATAAGGGCTGACGATCCAGCCGATTCGCGCGATCGTAAGCGTGGGTGGTTCACCGGTCTCTTGCCTACCGAGGCCTGGAGAAATAAGTGGGAGCGCCCATCACAACGGATGGCAGGGTTGCTACGGAAGCAGTATTATACATAGGTGCAGTAAAAGTTCGAGGGACTTTCACGCTCCGAGAGAAGACGATTGCCCGTCTCCGCTCGCACAACACATTTAGCCGGGCGGTGCCGAATGGCTCGTGCTCCCGTGAACAAGGGACAGGGTGTGGAACGGAACGGCTGCGTCACCGTCGAGTTTTTCGGCATGCCTCGTCATCGGGCCGGGCGCGCGGACCTTGCCGCGCCGGCGGGCACCTTGAGCCAGTTGTTGCGCTGCGTGGAACGGGCTTGCCCGCAGCTCAAAGATCTCTGCCAAGCTGACGGCGGGTTGTCGCCGCACTACCTTCTTTCGATTAATGGCGCGCCGTTTGTGACGGACCTGCGCCACGAAGTGCAGCCCGGCGATCACCTGCTGTTGCTTTCGGCAGATGCGGGGGGATGAACCAGGAGGGGACATGAGTGGTGCTGACCAAGTCACGTGGGATCCCGAGCGCATCCGCAAAACCACGGGCCGACCGGATGTGGTGGTGGTCTTGACGCCGGGGCGGGCCGTCGATTGCAACACCCACTGGATGGGCGACCCAGACTTCCTAGTGGAGATTCAATCTCCGGTTGATCAAACAGACGAACAGATTCCGTTTTACAGCCCAATCGGCGTACAGGAACTCTTGATCAGCGAGCGGGACACGCACCGTCTTCAGCTGTATCGCCACGATGGCCGGGAGCGGGCTCCTGTCCAAGTGTCCGAATATCAGGGGGGCAAGTGGCTGCTCCGTGCGATCGTTCCATTGGCGTTTCGGCGAAAAGCGCTGCGTTCGGACCCGGTCACCGAAGTCCAGCGCAGCGACAGGACTCCGGGCAATTGGATCATCTAGGAGACTGATGTTCGGCTACCATGGCCGTTACCTCCGCATCGATGTCACCACTGGCTGCGCCGCCTGGCGCCCGCTGCCGGAAGAGGTGCTTCGCCATTTCCTCGGAGGTGTCGGCCTGGCAACATACCTTCTGCACTGCGAAGCGGCCCGCGGCGTGGATCCCCTTGCTGCCGAGGCACCGCTTGTCTTCAGTCTCAGTCCCTTGGTAGGAACGCCTCTCACCACATCGGCCAAGTTTGCGGTGGTGGCCAAGTCGCCCCTTACGGATCGGCTCAACGACTCCCTTTCGTCGTCGCATTTTGCGATCGCAGCCAAAAAGGCGGGCTGCGATGCCATCGTCATCGTCGGACAGTGTCCTCGTCCTTCTTTGCTCCTCATCGATGACAGCAGGGTACAGATCGTCCCTGCAACCGACCTTTGGGGGCTCGGAGTAAGAGAAACGGGCGTGCGCCTCCTGGCGCGGCTGGGGCCGCGTTTTCATTCGGCCGTGATCGGACCAGCAGGCGAGAACTTGGTCCGGTACGCGACGATCAGCCATGAGAATCGCCATGCCGGCCGGGGCGGGCTCGGCGCGGTCATGGGTTCGAAACGGCTGAAGGCCATCGCGGTGGCTGGTTCCCAGCGCGTTGAGGTAGCGGATCCGGCCGGGGTCGTGGACGCCGCCAAGCAATTATCCCAGCGCTCCTTCGGACCGGCGACGGCAAAGTATCGGGAGCTTGGCACGGTGGCGAACCTGCTCACATTCAACCGCCTGGCTGCCCTGCCGACCCGGAACTTCCAACAAGGCACCTTTGCCGAAGCGGCCGCTCTTTCCGGGGAGGCGCTGAATGCGGCCCACCGGATCGCACGGCGTTCCTGTGCTGCGTGCACCATTGGCTGCGAACACATTTACGCTGTCCGCCCCACGACTGGGCTGGCCCCAGACGAGCAGCCGCAGGAAGTCCGGCTGGAGTACGAAAGCTTGTTCGCTCTCGGTCCGTTGTGCGGCATCGGCGATCCAGAAGCGGTTTTGCGCGCGGCCGAGATGTGCGACCAGCTCGGGCTTGACACGATCTCGGCGGGCGCGACCATCGCCTTTGCTATGGAATGTGCGGAAAAAGGCCTGCTGGCCGAGCCCGGTCTGCGCTTCGGCAATGCCCCACTGCTGGTGGCGTTACTGGAAAAGCTTAGCCGCCGCGAAGGGCTCGGTGCACTGCTCGCCGAGGGGACCCGCCGCGCTGCACTCCAGATCGGTGGTGATGCCGCCCATTTTGCACCCCATGTCAAGGGCCTTGAGCTGCCCGGGTATGAACCACGGGCGCTCCAGACGATGGCCTTGGGTTTTGCGGTCGGCAGCCGCGGCGCCGACCACAATCGCTCCGGCGCCTACGAGATCGATTTTTCCGCGGCCGCCGACCGGCTCCACGGTTCACCGGAAGCGGCCCGGCTGGCAGTCGAGACCGAGGACCGAGCGGCGCTCATGGATTCGCTGATCCTTTGCAAGTTCTTACGTGGTGTGTTCACCGACTTGTACGCCGAAAGTGCCGAATTGCTGGCCCGCGTCACCGGGTGGGATGTGACCGCCCACGAGCTGCGCACGGTTGCCCGACGAATTGTTGCGGCCAAGAAACTCTACAACCTGCGTGAAGGCTGGAGTTCCAGCGAAGATACGCTCCCCGAGCGTTTTCTCACGCATGCTTTGCCGGCGGGTCTCGATCGCCAGGCGCTGCTGCCCCGGGAACGCCTGCAGGGAATGATCCAAGCCTATTACGCCGCTCGGGGCTGGGACCCGCAAGGACAAGTCCCTCGGGAAGAAGTGGAAGCCTTGCAGTTGACCAAGGTGATGAGCGATTCCTCGGCGGATGGGTAGAGAGCGTCCGATGGCCAACGTGGGTGGCGTCGTTTTGTGTGGCGGACAGAGCAAGCGCATGGGCCAGCCAAAGGCTTGGCTGCCGTTCGCCGGCGAACTCCTGCTGCCGCGGGTCGTGCGCCTTCTCGGCGAAGCGGTGGATCCCATCATCGTGGTTGCAGCTCCCCAGCAGCCAGTTCCGCCCTTGCCCGCGGGCATCCGCGTCGTCCGGGACGAAGAGAGGGGCCGGGGCCCGCTTCAAGGGGTGGCAGCCGGGCTGGCTGCGCTGTCTGGTTTGGCCGAAGCGGCGTACGTCTCTTCTTGTGATGTGCCGTTTCTTCGGCCCGCGTTTGTCCGCCGGCTCATTGATCTTCTAGGTGGATTTTCGATCTGTGTTCCCCAGGTCGGCAATTATCATCACCCGTTGGCCGCGGTCTACCGCCTGGAGGTGAAGGAAGCGGTGGACAATCTCCTGGCCCAGGATCGCTTGCGGCCATTCTTTTTGTTTGCCGCGGTGCCGACGCGTGTTGTCCAGGCTGCGGAACTAGCCGATGTGGACCCAGCTTTTCAGACGCTCCGCAACCTGAACACCCCCGCCGAATACCAGGCGGCCCTGGCGGAGACAGATTCTACTCCCCCGTAGCTACGGCTCCCCAGGATCCAGTTCCTACGGGGTACCGGGCCGAGCCGGCTTTTGCCACCGAACAACCTGGCTGTCGACTTCGCCCTGAGGCAGGGCGACAATGCGATCCAGCCGCACGGTGGGCGGCGTAGGGACAGGGATGACTTGTCGCTGCGGCACCGGGCGGTTCGGCGGCAGCTGCCGGTAGGAGCTCCCCGAAGCAGGCGGGGATTGCTCTTGGGGCGGATAGTACCGGTTGTACGGCATGTTATCGGTGCCGTTGCGGTTAGGGATTTCGGTAACTCCCGGTCCACCGGCTGGCGGCCGCGATTCGGTTCCCATGGGCGGCGGTTGCGTGGACGGCGGAGTCAGTGGGGCCGCCGCGCAATCCTGCGTTGGGCATGGGGCGGGCGCCGGCGCTGAGCAGCTCGTGACCGGCTCCCAAAAGAATGATTGTTGGTACGTGGTCACCGGCACCGTGGAACACCGCTGGACCCAGCTCTGCACGGCGCAGGTCTGCGAGCGGAGGTGGTAGCTGGTGGTCGGCTGAGCAACCTGCTGGTAGCTGCACGTGCATGGATCGTAGTAGCAGCTGTAACGGTAACTCGTCACCGGCTCGTAGTAATAGCTGGTGCGGTACGTGGTGACCGGTTCGTAATAGCTGCGGGTCTGATAAGCGACAACGGGCTGATAGTAGCAGCGTTGCACATAGCGCGTGGTGCAAACTTGCGGACAGGGATCGCAGCACTGGGCTGGGGCGTAATAACTCACGGAGGTTGGGGCGCGTTGCACGCGGGGAAAGCAGGTAACCTGGAAGACGTTACACCAGGCGGCCTCCGCCGGCACCGCGCTGCCCAGCCAGAGAATCGTACAAAGCCACGTGGCGCGACTCAAGGGTCTCATGGCACAGTCTCCTTCACTGAATCCGCTGGAAGTAACACTCGCCTCAGGCCCGCTCCGCACGCTCTGCGGATGGGAGCCCGATCCCTCCTTGTGCGGTGGGATGACCCACACGGTACGTTGCTACTTTTCACCTTAATTCGACACACAGTCCTTGCAAGAGAACCCGGTCTGGATTTCTCAAGAAATCATTCCCGCGGCTGGTAAAGTTGACAGGTCACGCAAAGATGGCAGGCAAGCTACGCTCAGAAAGGGCCTGTGCAGAATTGAATCAACAAAAACTCCGCAGTGTGTGGCCCGCAGCAATTTGGCTACGGGCCACGAACTACGGACTCTTTTGGCATGTTAACCAGCAGCCGACTTCAGGGCTGCGAGGGCGTTGTCGTAGTTGGGATGCGCGGTGACTTCCGGCACGTATTCGAGATAGGTGATCTTCCCGGTCTTGTCGACGACGAAGACCGATCGCGACAGGAGCGGGATCGGCAGCCCTTCAATCAGGACACCGTAGTTTTGGCCAAAGGAATGGTTATGCACATCCGAAAGCGTCTGCATGTTGCTGATGTTTTCGGCACTGCAGAAGCGTTTTTGCGCGAATGGCATGTCCAGGCTGATGGTGTAGCAAGCAGCCTTATCCTTCAGACTGGCGAGAGCTTGGTCGAATTTCCTTGTTTGCTCGCTGCACACGGGAGTATCAAGCGAAGGCACGACGCTGAAGAAGCGTGCCTTGGCCGGAGTCTGGCCCAGGCTGATTACTTCCAGCCCTGCCGTCACACACGCGAAATCGGGAGCCTTGTCGCCTGCTTTGAGCTGTGGGCCGACCAAGGCCAACGGTTTGCCCTTGAACGTGACCGCATTGGGACGCTTTTGCATAGTTGAACCTCCACCATGAGACGTTCAGTAACCGATGGGGTCAAGGTATGACCGCAACGTCGGAACGTCAAATGGGGAAAGATAGCCCGGCCGGGATCGACCATCACTCCTCTTCGCTGGCGAAATCGGCGGGATTGGGCCAATGCTCCGGCGGCGGGTCCAATGTGATCACCGGAATCAATGCTTCATCGAGGCTCACCCGGCGCTGGGGATCAAAATCGGTCAGGAGCGGCGCGAAGCAGAGGGCCATCTGCTGCCAGAAGGCTACGATATCGAGTCCCTGGTAGGGTGAAGCCAGCCCCTCCATGTAGGCCCGGCTGGTGCCGTAGAGTTTCGCGGCACCGCGCACGTTACCGTTGCCGAAATGGAACAAACCCACAGCCGCCTGGATCAACCCCTGGCAAAAGCGGCGCTCGGGTCCGGAGCACTCCATCCACAGGCTTTCCCATACCTCATGGGCCTCGAAAAAGTCGTGGGCATTGAAGAACAAGATTCCGGCAAGATAACGCGGATCGTAAGTGGAGACGGGATTGGCCATGGCGATCATTTTACCGGATGGGAAAATCCCTGTGCAAAAAATAGCCGCCTGCGGTGGGCGATCCGCAGGCGGCTGACCGGCCATGGGAACTCCTTCCCGGCACGGTTTAATACTACTCCGTTAAATCAGTAGTGGGGTTGATCTTGGTGAGCGGCAATAGGGACAATCGGGTCGGGCCAGAGGTGCCAACAGCTGCTGCAAGCCCCGCCGGATCGCAGGCAGCGTCAGGCCGGTATCTTTTTTTT
>DATGIQ010000189.1:0-2091 GCA_035295665.1 Gemmataceae bacterium
CCGCCTGCCCGCCCTCCCCCGGCAGGAACAAGCGTTCGCCGAACAGGCTTTGCAGCGAGCCGGAGTGCAGGGCCACAGCCCGGCCGCCGAACCGGCGGATCTGGGCCACGATCCCGGCGTTGATCTCTTCGAGCAGGACGCGGACGACGATGGCCAGGGTCTCGTCGTCGGTGTAACGGCGGCCGAGGATCTTGCGCGGCTTGAGGCCCGCCGCGGCCATGGCGCGGTCGATCGGCTTGCCACCTCCGTGGACCAGGATCGGCCGCAGCCCGACGGTGGCCATGAAGACCACGTCATGGAGGTTGGAGCGCAGGCTGTCCGGATTCTCCATGGCGCTGCCGCCCAGCTTGATCACCGTCAGCCGGTCGCGGAACGTACGGATGTAGTCGAGGGCTTCGATCAGGACATCGGCTTTGCGAATGGCGTCGTCCATGGGACGTTCCGTGACAGGAAAAAGACAATTTTAGCCTCCCCCCCGGCAGCGTCAATGGAGAAACCAACGCCCCGACGCGGGTGGCATCTCCCAAAGCATGGGTGTAGCCAAATCCTCTGGGGGTGATCAAGCGGCCATCGCCCAGTAGGCGTCCCATTGCGAAGCATGGCGAACGCAGACCAGGCTGGCCATCGGGGCTACATTCCGTTTCTTCCAGCGGGCACCCCGAAGCTTGAGGCGTACGCCCAAGGTCTTCGCTTTCCCTTCCACTTGACCGCTGCCGATCGCGCGGCCGGCTTTGAGGTGCGCCGCGTAGTTGAGGCGGTTCCCGTGCTTCGCGCAATAGCCGAGCAGCCGATCCGTTGCGCCGCGACGGCGCTCCCGTTCTGCCTCCTCGGGTACCGCCAACAATTCACCTACCCATTGGCAGACCCCGGCCCATCCGTGACGCGCCAGCAGGCTGCGGCCCTGTCGATAAGCGATCCGTGCCTCCTTCGTCTCTTCCCCATGGATGCGTTGGGCACACTTGCTCAGAGGCGCGCAGGCGTGAAAGAAATCGAGCGTCTGCACACAACCCGTGCGCACCCGTTGCACCGCCTTCCCAATCCAACCCGCGCCATCGGCCAACGCCTGCACGTTCGCCAAGCAGGTCACTCCCAGGCGCCGGAGTCGCGGGCGCCATCCTTTGCGAAATTCCTTCGCCGTGGCAATCATCGCAAACGCCAGGACCATCGTCGCGGCGGGCAAGCGTTGCTTCTTCCCCTGCCCCGGTGTGGTCGGCTCACCGGCTTGCCGCTTGGAAAACACCGCGATTTTCAGGTCTTTCCAGCCTTCTTCGCGGGTGTTGACCTTGCCCGCGTCGGTCGTGAATTCCACTTCCCCCGCCGCCTTTTGGAACGCCTGCGCGCTGGCGGTGTCCGGGGCCTGAGACCGCGCCATCGCTTGGCCGCGACCTTCGACCAGGGTACGCACGGTTTCCGGACACAAGTCGACTCCCAACATTTCTTGCATGGGCTCGCTGGCCGAGGCCAACGACGTTTCCGCCGCCAAACGGCACCAGTGCTTTGGCACCGTCTGGGTGGAACGCAAGCCCTCCACGCCCAGCAATTCATCGGCGGCATAGGCGCCATCGCGGCCACAGGTACATTTCCAATAACGGCGTGTGAACACGACGGCGCCGACCGCGCTCATGAGTCGACGGGCTTTGGGGCCACGGTTTTCTTGCTTGTGACCGCAGCGGCCGAGGCGGAGCGGCGCCCCTTTTTTTCGGCGGCGTCGATCCGTCGCGTCACCGCTTCGCTGAGGGCCTGCGCTGGGAACGTCCGCCCTTGCGCGATGACCGCTTCTTCGCAGGCCTGGAAGACCGCCCCCTCCGGCGCGGTCAACGCCAACGGCTCCATTTCCTCAGCCAGCGCCACCGCCCGCCGCACGATCGCTTCGTGCTTGGCCTCGATCTCGATCGTCACCTGCGTGTTCATAAAACATCCTGGTTCGGGGACAGCATCCATCCGAACCCGAATTTACCCATTTACCGCCATCCCCACCAGAGAAGTTGGCTACACCCCAAAGCATTTTCTCGCAACGGCTCATTGACGCGCACGGATCGCAGAGACTATAATTCATCGGCTTATCGCCGGACTCGCTGGAAGACCACGGCA
>DATGIQ010000190.1:0-2612 GCA_035295665.1 Gemmataceae bacterium
GGTACCTGGGTGCTCTGCTCCGATCAACCGGAACCACCGACCCGCCTGGATGCCCAGGCCGGCGCGGCCCATCTCGCTGTCAGCGCGGATGGCCGCTGGATCGCGACCGCTATTCACTTCGCTGATACTCTCAAAATCTGGGAAGCCCGCAGCGGCCGATTGGTCCGCCAGCTCGAGCAAGGCGGCGGCCGTGGGTACTGTCAATTCAGCCCCGATGGCAAGTGGCTGGCCACCGGGCTCGATGGCAACCGGCTGTGGGCCGTCGATGTGGAACCCTGGACGGAAGGACCCCGACTCTGGACCGGAGACCCAGTGTCTCCTGTGTTCTCTTCGGATGGCAAGACGATTGCCCATGATACGAACACCGGTACGGTACGACTGGTCGATGCCGCTTCGGGCAGCGAAATCCTCCAGCTGCCGGATCCCTATCTCGACAGTGCCACGCCCTTCTTCACGCCGGATGGCACACGGGTGATCACCGTTACCAACGGCACGGTCCGGGGTATCCACATCTGGGACCTGCATTCCATTCGCCGGGAGCTGGCGGCGATCGGGCTGGACTGGGAATAGCCTGTCGATGCCATTCATCCCAGTCCGTACATCTTTCACGCAAGTTGCGGAAAACCCCAAAACGTGATCGGGAGCATTCGTTAATGGCTGGTCTTGCCAGATCATGTCGGTTGTCGAATGGCTGTCTCCCGAAGGGTCCATGCGGATTGCCCGAATGCGGGTGCCACTCATACCCAGTCCCGCTGAATGTGTCCGTTTTTGTTTATTTAGCGGCGGTGCGCAGAACCTTGTGCGGATGCGCCCCGCGCGGTTCTGCGCACCGCCGCGAAACGGACCCAACCAACCGGACCATGGATCAGGGTGACGCAGAGCGCGGTTCCCTCAGGGAGAGGTTCCGGAGCGGGCCGGGTCATCTGCCGATTGTCACTGGTGAAACGCATCCGACGTGTCTGCGCCCACTGTCCGACATGGTCGGCCCACTCGAATCCTGCTCCAGGCATACAATCGAAGAAGAGCCAAACGAATCACCTGCTCGGCACGAGAGAACGTCGATTCCTGATCTCAAAGAACTGCGGGAGAACTGAACATGGACAGGTGCTGCGAATCGAATGGGCAGAGAAACCTCTCTGCCTGGTGTGCTGCGCTGGCCCTTGGCCTGATAATCACGAGCGCACGGCCTGTATTCGGGGCCGACGAGTCGCTCCCCAGGGCCAAGCCGGAGACGGTCGGCATGTCCTCGGAACGGTTGCAACGTCTCAGCCAGCGCATGCAGCAGTACATCGATAAGGGACAAGTTGCTGGAGTCGTAACCCTTGTCGCACGGCAGGGGAAGGTTGTCCACTACGAGGCCCAGGGGTATCGCAATCGTGAAGACAAGCTTCCCATGCAGAAGGACGACATCTTCGTGATCATGTCGATGACGAAACCGATCGCCTCGACAGCCCTCATGATGCTTCATGAGGAAGGGAAGTTTCGGCTCAGCGATCCCATTTCCAAATGGCTGCCCGAATTCGCCAAGATGCAGGTGCGGATCGAAGGCGAGAGTGGCTTCAGGCTGGTTCCGGCGCGGCCGATTACCGTGCGGCACGTGCTGACGCATACCGCCGGGCTGGCGCGCGGCACGGGCACCCCCGCGTCGGCCTCACCCGCAACGACCCTCCGCGAGCGGGTCCAGCGGATTGCGGCCACTCCCCTGAGTTTTCAACCGGGCGAGAAATGGGAGTACGGCAGCGCGACCGACGTGGTGGCGGCCTTGGCCGAGGTGCTATCGGGCATGAACATGGACGATTTCTTCCGCGCGCGGATCTTCACACCCCTGGGGATGAACGACACCTACTATAATGTCCCCGAATCCAAGTTGGCTCGGCGGCCGGTCGTCTACGTGCCTGGGCAGGACGGCTCGATCCAGCCGAGGCCGGCAACGAGGCCCAGGTCGACGACGATCTTCGGTGGCGTGGCCGGGCTTTCTTCCACCGCCGCCGACTATTTCAAGTTCCAGCAGATGATCCTCAATGGTGGAGAATACAACGGCATACGACTGCTGAGCCCCACGACGATCAATCTCATGATCACCAACCACGTTGGCGACGTGCCGGTCACACTCAAGGGGCCGGGGTACGGGTTCGGGCTCGGCTACTCGATCTTGTTGGACGCCGGCAAGTCCAGTGAGTCGCTTACACCGGGGACTTTCGGATGGGGAGGTGCCTGGGGAACCTACTTCTTTGTCGATCCCACCGAAGACCTCATCGGCATCCTTATGGTTCAGATTACTTCCTATGCGCACCTGAGTATTCGGCAGGATCTCGGAGCCCTGGCGATGCAGGCGATTACCGAATCGAAGTACGGCGACAGGCAGCGGATTCGGGGGTATGTACCGCTTCGTTAACGAGAAGGATCCGTAGGAAGAAGGCCATCGCCTTCGGATGCCAGCCTTGTGGCTGCTGGAACCAGACAAGGGAGGGAACCGCTCCGATGCGACCACCCGTAAACTGTCCGGGACCTGTGGGAATCACGCGGCGGAACATGCTGCAGATCGGGACCATCGGCGCGCTGGACCTGGCATTGCCCCAGGTGCTGGCGGCGCGCGCGCAGTCCGCGTCGAA
>DATGIQ010000191.1:0-33255 GCA_035295665.1 Gemmataceae bacterium
CGTTATTTTTCGGTGTACGGGCCGCGGCAACGTCCCGACATGGGATACCACCGTTTCATCCAGGCCCTCCTGGGCAAGGAGCCGGTGACGGTCTACGGCGACGGGCAGCAGGTGCGGGGCAATACCTACGTGTCGGATTGCGTATCGGCCACGCTGGCGGCGGTGGAGGCCCACCCGGGCGAAACCTACAACATCGGCGGCGGCGAGGCGGCCACCGTTTGGGACATCATCCACAAGATTGAAGCCTTGGCGGGATGTCGCGCGGTGATCCAGCAAGAGCCAGCTCGTCCCGGCGACCAGCGGTACACCTTTGCCGACACAGCCAAGTTGCGCCGGCACCTCGGCTGGCAACCGCACACCACCCTTCAGGAAGGGCTATCCCGGCAGTGGGAATGGCAGAAACGTCAAGGGGCAGTTTAGCGGCGGTTCGCAGAACCGCGCGGTGACGTGCTCCACTCGATATCGAACGAATCCCGATGAACACACAGATAGATCCAGTTGCCTGTGAGGCCGTGGACCATTCGCCCGCGGAACTGGCCGATCATCCCGTAACGATCATTGGTCCCGCACAGGGCTGGCAGCCGGTCAATTTCCGAGAGATCTGGCGGTCGCGCGAGCTGATGTATTTTCTCGCTTGGCGCGATCTCAAAACGCGCTACAAGCAAACCGTCCTCGGCGGTCTCTGGGCGGTTTTGCAGCCGTTGGCCACGATGGCCATCTTCACGATCTTCCTGGGTAAGGTGGCGGCCGCGCACGGTGCCGACGGGGGAGCCGCGTTTCCACCGTATTGGTTGTTCGTGTTCACGGGAATGCTTCCCTGGACCTTTTTCGCCAACTCGCTGAGCTTTTCCAGCCAGAGTGTCGTGACCGGTGCGAACTTGATCACCAAGATTTATTTCCCGCGGCTCATCATTCCGGTGGCCGCCGCCGGGGTTCCTTTTGTGGACTTGGCCGTCAGCTTGGGAATTCTTTCCGTCCTGATGCTGTTCAACGGTGTGCTGCCCGGCTGGAGTCTGATGTATCTGCCGTTTCTCGTGGTCGGTCTGTCGATCGCTGCCTTGGGCCTTGGAATCCTGCTTGCTGCCTTGACCGTTGCCTACCGCGATTTCCGCAGTGTGATCCCGTTTATGATCCAGCTTTGGTTTTTTGCGACGCCGGCCATCTATATCCAGGACGAGACGATCATCAGTCCGCGTTTGCGGGCGCTGTTGCCGTTGAACCCGGCCCACGGGTTGATCGTTAACTTCCGCCAAGCCGTCCTCGGCGGCGATCTAGACCTTTATTCCCTGGCCATCTCAGTGGCCGTGAGCGCCGTGCTGGCGGTGATCGGCTGCTTCTACTTCCGCCGCGTGGAACGAACCTTCGCCGACATCATTTGAAATGATGAACAGATCCTCAGCCATCTGGCATTATCCATGAAACCTGTGATCACAGTCGAAAACCTTGCCAAGCTTTACCAGATCGGGGCGGCGCAACGAGGCTATCGCACGCTGCGGGAAGCCATCATGGACGCCGCCGCCGCACCCTGGCACCGCCTGCAACAATTGTCGCGGTGGGGCAACCTGGGCAAGGCAACCGTCAACGGCACGGCTCCCGATTACGCCATTTGGGCGTTGAAAGATGTTTGCTTCCGCGTTCAGCCGGGGGTCAAACTCGGCATCATCGGGGCGAACGGCTCCGGGAAATCGACGCTGCTGAAGGTCCTGAGCCGGATCACGCAGCCGACCGCCGGCCAAATCGAAATCCGTGGCCGCATCTCCAGCTTGCTTGAAGTGGGCACGGGCTTCCACCCGGAGTTGACCGGCCGGGAAAACATCTTCCTTAGCGGCGCCATCCTGGGCTTGAGCCGTCGCGAAATCAAACGCAAATTCGATGAAATTGTCGAGTTTGCCGAGATCGGGAAATTCCTCGATACGCCCGTAAAGCGGTATTCGAGCGGCATGTATGTGCGACTAGGGTTTGCCGTGGCCGCCCATCTCGAGACGGAAATCTTGATCCTGGACGAGGTGTTGGCCGTCGGGGATGCTGCTTTCCAGAAGAAGTGCCTGGGCAAAATGGGCCGCGTCGCCAACGATGGGCGAACGGTCCTCTTCGTGAGCCATAGCATGTCGGCGATCAGCAGCCTGTGTGAGCGGGTGATCGTGCTGGAGGGCGGGAGAATTGTCTTCGATGGGCCCACGCATGAGGGAGTCGAACGGTACATGAAATCGGTGTCCGTCAATCCCGGCGGCGACTTGCAGAACGCCATGCATTCGGGCCCCTGCCGGTATGCCCGGATCACCGCGATTGCCCTGTCCAATGAAGCGGGCTTGCCGTGTGATGCGTTCGCTATGGGCGACACGATGATCGTCGATCTGGAGGTTCGGTGCACACAACAGCTGGACATGCCCGAGATCGCCATTGCCCTGCAAAACAACATGGGCATGAATTTGCAATATTTTGTGTCCCACTGGGAGGGATGGCCCGGGCCGTTGGAAGTGGGGCTCCACCGGTTCCGCGTCACGATTCCCAAGATCACGGTTTACCCCGGCACGTATGCCTTGACTCCCTGGGTGAGGCAGCCGGAAAGTGCTGTGGATGACCAGGTGGATCAGGCGATTGTTTTCACGGTCATCGGCGCCGATCTCACCGGCTACCGGCCTCGTTTCGAGCACATGAGACATTCGAATTGCGAAGTTTACTGGCCCAGTACCTGGTCGCACACCATCCGCAAACCGACCGCCGAGTTGGCCAACGGTCAGAAGGAGAGCTTCCATGATCAACCGAGTCGATGATTACGGATTCCTGGAAGGCAAGTCAGTTCTCATCACCGGAGGCACCGGCTCGCTGGGCAATCAGCTTGCGCAGATGCTGCTCCGCCATTCCAAGGCTCGGCGGGTCATCGTCCTGAGCCGCGATGAGTTCAAACAATACACGATGCAGCAGACCTTCGCCGGCGCGGAAGCCTTGCGGTTCTTCCTCGGCGATGTCCGCGACAAGGACCGGCTGCGGCGGGCATTCGAGGGAGCCGATTACGTCATTCATGCGGCTGCCCTGAAACAGGTGCCGGCAGCCGAGTACAACCCGTTCGAATTCATCAACACGAACGTCCTGGGCGCCCAGAACGTGATCAACGCCGCCCTGGATACGGGGGTCCGCCGCGTGGTCGCCCTGAGCACCGACAAGGCGGCCAACCCCATCAACCTCTATGGGGCGACCAAGCTCTGCTCGGACAAACTCTTCGTTGCCGGCAACAGCTACCGGGGGCCGCGTGACACCGGCTTCGCCGTGGTCCGCTATGGCAATGTGGTCGGCAGCCGCGGGAGCGTGATTCCGTTCTTTCTGGAGAAGCGAAAGACCGGCTCCTTGCCGATCACCCATCCGGACATGACGCGCTTCTGGATCACGCTGGAACAGGCCGCCAATTTCGTTCTCAATGCGTTGCGGCACATGCAAGGGGGCGAAATCTTCGTTCCCAAAATCCCCAGCATGCGGATTACCGACCTGGCCCGCCTGATCGGTCCGGAATGCCGCCAGGATATCGTCGGCATCCGGCCGGGTGAGAAGCTGCACGAGATGCTCGTCGAGCCCGAAGCCGGCCGTAATACCCTGGATTGTGGCACCCACTATGTGATCCAGCCGGTGCTGGGCTTCTGGGATTCGAGCAGCAACGGCTATGCAGGGATGCCGCGCTGCCCGGAGGGGTTTGCGTACACCAGCGGGAATAATCATCGCTGGGTCAGTCCGGAAGAGATGAAACACATGATCCGGGAGCTGGATTTGCCCGCGGCCAAGGATCTGGTGGAATCCTGGCAAGAACGTCTCCTGGTTTAGTGGCCATTTGCAGGACCACAGTTCCATGAGTGCTACCGACGCTCCCCTTCCCTATGGCCGGCAATGGATCGACGAAAAGGATATCCACGCTGTCGTGGAGGTCCTGCGGGGCGATTGGCTCACACAAGGCCCTTTGATCAGAGCCTTGGAGCAGGCCCTCACCGATTTCTGTGGGGCCCGTTATGCCGTGGCGGTGAGCAGCGGGACGGCCGCGCTGCATCTGGCTTGCCTGGCCGCGGGGGTGGGGCCGGGAGACGGAGGACTCACTAGCCCGATCAGCTTCGCCGCTTCAGCCAACTGCGTCGCCTACTGCGGCGGCACGCCGGGATTTGTGGATGTGGATCCGCGAACCATCACCATGGATCCGAATGCCCTGGAACATGCCTGCCGGCGGCAACGACCCAAGGTGATCCTCCCGGTGGATTTCTCGGGCCAGCCGGCCGATCTGCCAGCGATTTACGAAATTGCCCGCCGGGTGGGCGCCCGCGTGATCGAAGACGCGGCCCACTCCCTGGGCGCAACCTACTCATGCGACGGGCAGTCGTTCCGGGTCGGATCGTGTGCCCATGCCGATATGGTCACGCTCTCGTTTCATCCGGTCAAGCACATCACCACCGGCGAGGGAGGGGCCATTCTGACGAATGATGCAGCGTTGTATCAGCGACTGCTCGATCTCCGCACGCACGGCATTACGAAGGACCCCGCGCGTCTGACTCGGGATGAAGGACCGTGGTATTACGAACAGCACGAGCTGGGATTCAACTACCGCATCACCGATTTCCAGTGCGCCCTCGGCCTTTCTCAGATGAAACGGCTGGCCACGTTCGTGGCCCGCCGGCGCGAGCTCGTGCAGCGGTACTCCGAGCTGTTGGCCGATCTGCGCGATGATGTCCGCCTGCTGACGGAAGTGCCGGGTCGGCGGTCATCGTACCACTTGCTGGTGGCGCAAATCCGTGGTGGAGCGCCGCGGCGCCGGGCGGTGTTCGAACGGCTCCAGGCTGCGGGAATTCGGACGCAGGTTCACTACTTCCCGATCCACCTCCAGCCCTGGTACAGTTCCCGGTTCGGTTTCCGGGCCGGTGATTTTCCCCAGGCCGAGGCCTATTACGCAGGGTGCCTGAGTTTGCCGTTATTCCCGCGGATGGCCGATGCCGATGTGGAACGGTCGGTCGCCGCCCTGCGCTCGGCCCTGGCAGCGGGTTAATCAACTCTTCAGTTTTGCATCCATGCCGACTGCTTCTTCCGCGATCCGCCCACGGTTTCTCGTTCTCGGTTGTGGCTCGATCGGGAAACGCCACCTCGGCAATCTGATCGCCTGCCAGGCGGGAGACGTCAAGGCCTTTGATGTTCGCGAAGACCGACGCGCTGAGGTCCAGGACCGGTTCGGAATCCCGGTTTTCGGCCGGCTGGAGGAAGCTTGGCTGGCCGGCGCCGATGTTGCGTTGATCACGGTTCCGACCCGGCTACACGTTCCCCTGGCTCTGGAGGCGGCGCAGCACGGCTGCCATCTCTTGGTGGAGAAACCGCTTTCGGACAGCTGGGAGGAGGTCGAGCGGTTGCTGGCGGTGGTGAAAGAGCGGAACCTCGTTACGCTCGTCGGCTGCAATTTGCGCTTCCATCCGGGCCTGCGCAGAATCAAAAGTCTGCTGCAAGAGGGAACCATTGGTCGTGTGGTGGCTGCACGGGTGGAGGTTGGCCAGTATTTGCCCGACTGGCACCCCCAGGAGGATTATCGCCGCGGCTACAGCGCCCGCCGCGACCTGGGGGGTGGGGTCATCCTCGATGCCATTCATGAAGTCGACTACGTTCGCTGGCTGATGGGCGACGTCGCTACCGTCTCCTGTTTCAGCGGCAAACTGAGCCGGCTCGAAATCGAGACTGAGGATACTGCCGCCATCTTGCTCCGTTTCACGGACGGCGCCATCGGCGAGGTCCACCTGGACTACGTCCAGCGTGCCTACAGCCGGACCTGCCACCTGATTGGCGACGAGGGAACCATCCGCTGGGATTATACAACCGGCCAGGTGAGCCATTATTCCGGTCTCACGCGGAAAGGGCAGACGTTTGCCAACGACGCTGGCTGGGAGCCCAATCAGATGTATATGGACGAGCTCCGGCATTTTCTTCGTTGCTTGGCACGGGAAGAAGAACCAACGCTGGATCTCTTCGAAGGTGCGCGCGTTTTGCAAGTGGCCCTGGCAGCCAAGGAGTCGGCGGCGACGGGCCGAGTGATTAGCCTGAATCGGTAAATTATGCCAGCCAACGTTGGTGTCGTTGCCATCATCCAGGCCCGCGTCGGCTCTACCCGCTTGCCGCGGAAGGTGTTTGCCGAGATCGAAGGGCGGCCCATGCTCTGGCATGTGGTGAATCGGGTCCACAAGGCGCGTCTCGTGGACCGGATCGTGGTGGCGACCTCGAAAGAGCCGGCCAACGATGCCATCGCAGCCCTGTGTGAACGCCAGGAATGGGCCTGTGTACGGGGCAGCGAGGCGGATGTGCTGGACCGCTTTTACCAGGCGGCCCAAGCGTTCTCTGCGAGATTTTATGTTCGCATCACAGCCGATTGCCCACTGATTGACCCTGAGGTCATCGACCGCGTGATCGGCGTCCTGCAAACGGGGAAGTACGATTACGTTTCGAATACTCTCCGGTACACCTACCCGGATGGACTCGACGCCGAAGCCTTCACCGGGGAGGCGTTGGCCCAAGCGTGGCGCGAGGCTAGCAAGCCATCGGAACGGGAACACGTCACGCCGTACTTGCGGCTCTCCGGCAAGTTCCGCTTGACCAACGTCGAGAATGACACCGATCTTTCGGGACATGCTTTCCGCTGGTCCGTGGACGACGAGAGGGATTTGCAATTCGTTCGCCGGATCTACGCCCATTTCACGCACCAGCCCGATTTTCGCTTGAAGGATATCCTGATGCTGCTCGAACAAGACCCGGCCCTGGGGCGTCTCCAGGGAAACGCTCCCATGAACGAGGGCTATTACCGCAGTCTGCATGACCAGGCGACAGCGGGGGCCGCGGCAAAACTGCCGCGCGCCCAGTCCGATGCCTGGTTTGCCCGCTCCCGCAAGGTGATTCCCGGCTGCTCGCAGACCTTCAGCAAAGGGTACACCCAGTACGTTCTGGGGGCCGCTCCCATTTTTCTGGAACGCGGCAAGGGGTGCCGGGTCTGGGACGTGGACGGCAATGAATACATCGACTTTGTCCAGGGATTGTTGCCGAACATCCTGGGTTATGCCCACGAGGACGTAAACGCCGCCGCGGCCGCTCAGTTGGCCAATGGCCACAGCTTTTCCCTGCCGCACCCGCTGGAAGTGCAACTGGCGGAGCGCTTGACCGGCCTCATCCCTTGTGCGGAGATGGTGCGGTTCGTCAAGAATGGTTCCGATGCGACCGCCGCCGCCATCCGGGTGGCCCGGGCAAGCACCGGCAGGGATCGGGTGGCGTGCTGTGGCTATCACGGGTGGCAGGATTGGTACATCGGCAGCACGACCCGTTCGGCTGGGGTCCCCCAGGCGGTGCGTGCCTTGACGCATCCATTTGCTTACAACGATCCCGATGCGTTGGAGAAGGTGCTCAGCACGCATCCGGGCGAGTTCGCGGCCGTGATCCTGGAGCCGGTCAACTTCGTCGAGCCCAAGCCTGGATACCTGGCCACGATCAAGGAGCTGACCCATCGCCACGAGGTCTTGCTCATTTTCGATGAGATTTGCAGCGGCTTCCATTTCGGCCTGGGCGGCGCCCAAAAGCGTTTCGGAGTGACACCGGACCTGGCGTGTTTCGGCAAAGCGATGGGCAATGGCTTCCCGATTGCCTGCGTGCTCGGCCGGGCCGATCTCATGAAGTTGTTCGAAGAGATCTTCGTCAGCTTCACCCTGGCCGGCGAGGCAGCGTCGATGGCGGCCGCGCTCAAGGTCCTCGACATCCTGGAACACACGGACGCCCTGGCCCGTATCGAGGCCAACGGCAAGCAGCTTCAGGACGGCTTCAACGTGTTGGCCAAGCTCAGTGGCCTATCGGGACGATTGGAGTGCGCGGGCTATCCCTGGTGGTCGTTGCTGAAATTCCGCGATGCCCAGGGGAGTGATAGTTTACTGGAGCGGAGTCTGTTCCAGCAAGAGGCCGTGAAGCGAGGCATCCTGTTGCTCACGACCCATAACATGACGGCTGCCCATGATGCCCAGGCCATCGAGCAGACGCTGGAAGTCTATGCGGCCGTCTTGAAAACGCTGAGCAACTGGCTTTCGGATCCGGACCCTGCGGGCCACCTGGAGGGAGCGATGATCCAGCCGGTGTTCCGCGTCCGTTGAGCCCACTCATTGCCAAGCCCAACCCTTGCAATGGGTGGGCTTGGCCGCTCGAAAGGGAGAAACAATGGCCGAACTTCGTCGCTGCACTCGATGTCTCCTTCCGGAAACCCACGAGACCATCGTCTTCGATAGCGAAGGCGTTTGCAACATTTGCCGGGGCCAGGAAATCAAACAGGCACAGCTCGACTGGCAAGCGAAAAAGAAGGAACTGGATGGCCTCATCGAATCGTACCGGGGCCAGCATGATTATGATTGCATCGTTCCGTTCAGTGGCGGCAAGGATAGCACCTGGACGCTGTACTATCTGGTCAAGGAATACCAGGTCAAGCCGCTGGTTGTCCGCTTTGACCACGGCTTCCTGCGGCCCACTGTGCTGGCCAACACGCAGCGCGTCCTGCGGAAACTGGGGGTCGATTTCTTGCACTTCACGCCCAACTGGAAGGTCGTGCAGAAGTTGATGCTGCAAGCATTCCTGGAGAAAGGGGATTTCTGTTGGCATTGCCATACGGGTATTTTCTCGTACCCGATGTGGGTCGCCATTCGGTACAACGTCCCGCTCATTTTCTGGGGAGAGCCGTCGGCGGAATACACCAGCTACTACAGCTATGACCAGCCCGAGGAAGTGGACGAGAAGCGGTTCAACCGCTTCGTCAACCTTGGCATCACAGCCCAGGATATGTATGTGCGACTGGAAGGGACCGTGGACGAACGGGACCTGAAGCCTTTTACCTATCCGCCGCTCAAGGAACTGCGCCGCATCAACTACCGGTCCGTTTGTCTCGGTTCCTACATTCCGTGGGATGCGAAGAAACAGGCCCAGATCATCCAGGAGGAGCTTGGCTGGCAGGGTGACGAAGTGGAGAATGTCCCGCCGGGGTACAATTACGAAAAGATTGAATGTTCCCTGCAGGGCGTTCGCGATTACATCAAGTACATCAAGCGTGGCTACACCCGGCCGACACACCTGGCGTCCATCGACATCCGCAACGACCGCTTGACCCGGGGGCAGGGATTGCAGATGATCGACGAGTACGAAGGGAAACGGCCGCCGAGCCTGGATCTGTTCCTGCAATTCGTCGGCTTGACAGAGGAACAGTTTTTGGAGATTGCACTATCGCACGGCGTCTCCCCGTATCGGCACGATCCAAGCAAGGTAACGCCTGGCCGCAAGACACACGATTTTGACCAGTGGATGAAGGAAGGGTCCTTGCAGCCGGCGGAGGCAGCGGGACAACTTCAGCGCTGGCGGCGGCAACAAGCATAGTTTGGCGGCGGTTCTGCGAACGGCCGTTGAATGGATCGGCGGGTCCTTATGATCGCCATTGTCGATTACGGCATGGGCAATTTGCTGTCGGTCTATCATGCCCTGGAAATGATCGGCAGTGAACCGAAAATCTGCACCGCTCCGGAAGAACTGCGTGAAGCGGAACGCATCATTTTGCCAGGAGTGGGCGCCTTCCGGGATTGCATCCAGAGCCTGCGCAAGCATGGCTTCGTGGAGGCCCTCGCAGAAGAGATCCTTCGGAAGGGGAAGCCGCTTTTGGCCATCTGCCTGGGCCTGCAAGTGCTCGGCCGCCGCAGCTTCGAGGGGGGCGAGCATGAGGGGTTTGGCTGGTTCCAGGCCGACGTCGTCCGCCTTCAGCCTCAGGATCCGGCGTTGCGGGTGCCCCAGATTGGCTGGAACGACGTGGACCACCGGGCCGGCAGTCCATTGTTTGCCAATGTGCCGCCGCATGCCGATTTCTACTTCGTCCACTCGTACTATCTCCGCTGCGATGATCCGGGGGATGTGGAAGCGCAGTGCGATTATGGCGGTCCGGTGACGGCGGCCGTGCGGAAGAACAATATCTTCGCCACCCAGTTCCATCCGGAAAAGAGCCAGGATTTCGGGCTCCGCGTGCTGGACAACTTCGTCCGTTGGAAGGATTGAGCTGCCGATGCTCAAGCGTCGCCTGATTCCCAAACTCCAGCTGAAAGCCCGCCGCCTGGGCCGGACCGAGCGGATGGTGCTCGTGACGACAGTACAGTTCCGTGAGGTCATCGAGATCGGTGAGCCCGTGTCCCAGGCCAAGATTTACGAATCGCAGGCTGCCGACGAGCTAATTTTCGTAGACCTGGACGCCTCCAAGGAAGGCCGCGCACCGATGGTGGAGGTGGTACGGAAGGCGGCCGAGGAAATCTTCATGCCCATCACCGTGGGTGGCGGCGTTCGCTCGTTGGCCGACTTCCGCAAGCTTCTCTCCAACGGGGCGGACAAAGTCTGTATCAACACGGCCGCCGTTGAGACGCCCGATCTGATCGACGCGGCCGCACAAGCCTTCGGTGCCCAGTGCGTCGTGTTGAGCATCGACTACCGCCGCCGCTCTGACGGAACCTACCGGGTATGGATCCGGGGCGGCACGGTGGAAACCGAATTAGATCCAGTGGCCTGGGCGGCGGAGGGGGAGCGGCGGGATGCGGGCGAAATCCTGCTCACCTCGATCGACCGGGATGGCACGAAGACCGGCCTCGACGTGGACCTCACACGTCGGGTCGTGGAACGGGTTTCCGTGCCGGTGATTGCGTCGGGAGGATGTGGACTGGCTTCCCATTTCGTGGAAGGATTCCGGGCCGGTGCCGATGCGGTCTCCGCGGGGACCTTTTTTTGTTTTCAGGATCAGAGCCCCATGCAGACCCGGGCTCATATCCGCAACGCGGGCATCCCGATCCGGTTGCATACGTGAAAGCCAAGCCCATGAGCACTTCGTACAGCCCGTTTCTCTCCGGCCGGCGGCTCTACCTGCGCGAGGTGCGCCTGGAGGACGTCAGCCAAACTTATTACCGCTGGATGAGCGACCCCGAAGTAACGCGCTTTCTGGAAAGCCGCTTTTTCCCCAACTCGATGGAGTCGATCCGTCAGTTCGTGACGAGCAAGCAAGGCGATCGCAACAACGTGTTCCTGGCCATCGTCCTGCACGAGCAGGACCGCCACATCGGTAATATCAAGCTCGGACCGATCGACTGGATCCATCGGCTAGGCGAAGTGGGGATTTTGATCGGTGAAAAAGACTGCTGGGGCAAGGGCTATGCAACGGAGGCCATCAAGCTCTGCGTGGAGTACGCCTTCAACCGCCTCAATCTGCACAAGCTCACGGCCGGCTGCTACGCCAACAATGAAGGTTCGACCCGGACATTCGAGAAAGCGGGCTTCGTGCACGAAGGCCTCCGGAAACAACATTGCTTTTGCGATGGAACCTACGTGGATGTCATTCTCTTGGGTCACGTCAAGGAGTCTCCCTAATGCCTACCAATGTCGCTGTGGAAGATGTGCGAACCTTTTGGAACAACCGAGCCGGTCTTGGCCAGTGGGCCGGCAGCCAGGATGTCCTTGCCAAGCAGCTTGAAATCGAGGCGATCACCTCCTATGTCCAGGACGGCATGCACGTGCTGGACATGGGTTGTGGCAACGGCATCACGGCCATCGAGCTGGCACGCCGATTCCGAGTCACCATCACCGGGATCGATTACGCTTCCGAGATGGTAGCCACTGCCACCAAACTCGCAGACGGACAAGATTTCCGAGGCTCCGTTCGCTTCCAGGTCGGAGACGTAACAGACCTTACTCCCATCCGGGACAAGTTCGATCTCATTTACACGGAGCGAACTCTGATCAATCTCCCTGACTGGCCAACGCAGAAAGCGGCGATCCTTGGCATCACGGGCTTGCTGGCCAACAATGGACTGTATGTGATGTGCGAGAACAGCCAAGACGGTCTCAACAAGATTAACGAATTCCGGCAACGCATTGATCTGCCAAAGATCGATCCGCCCTGGCACAACCGGTATCTGCGCGATGCGGAAATCGACGAAGTTCAGATCCCTGGAGTCGCGCGGGAAGGCTGTGTCTACTACAGCTCGACCTACTACTTCCTCAGCCGTATTGTCAACGCCTGGCTGGCGGCCCAGGAAGGGAAAGAACCAGACTACCACGCTCCCATCAACCAACTGGCACTGCGGCTGCCGCCCGTGGGAGAGTTCGGTCAAGGCCGGATCTGGCTGTGGCGAAAGACGAGTGGCACGGGATCGCCCCATCAGGGAGCCAAGCAGGTTCTCGGAGCGATGTCGAAAGCGTGACGATGACCAAGCCATTGCGTGAATTCGGGGTCCGAAACTTGCTGGTCCGCGCCGATGCGGATGTCCGGATCGGGACAGGCCACGTCATGCGTTGTCTGGCTCTCACCCAGGCTTGGCAGAACGCAGGGGGACAGGTGATCTTTGCGTCGGCTTGCCTTGCCCCGGGACTAGAAGCCCGGCTCGCCGAGGAGCACGTCGATCGGCAAACGATCTCCGCCCAGCTGGGAACCGAGGACGATGCTCGGGAAACGATCGCACTGGCCCGCCGCCTCGAGGTCGCATCCGTGGTACTGGATGGCTACCACTTCTGCGGCCGATATCAGCAAGCCATCAAACAGGCCGGACTTTGCCTGCTCGTGATCGACGATTGTCGCCATGCCGAGCACTACTGGGCGGACCTGGTCCTCAATCAGAATCTGCACGCCGCAGAAAGCATGTACCGCCAGCGCGAGCCGAACACGCGCTTATTGCTGGGGACGCGGTTTGCGCTGCTGCGGCGCGAGTTCTGGAAGTGGCGCGGCTGGAAGCGTGCCACCCCTGCCCTGGCACGTAAGGTGCTGGTAACCTTGGGCGGTTCGGACCCCGATAATGTTACCGGCAAGGTCATTCAGGCTCTCCAGCAAGTCTCCATCGAGGGATTGCAGGCAATTGTCGTGGCGGGAGCCAGCAATCCGCATCGGGCCGAACTGGAGGCCGCAGTCGCCGAAGGCGGCGCCGCTATCCGTTTGCGCGCCACCGTGAAGAACATGTCCGCCCTCATGGCCTGGGCCGACGTTGCCATCGCCGCGGGGGGAACCACATCCTGGGAACGCGCGTTGATGGGCCTTCCCAGCCTGGTGGTCATCCTGGCGGATAATCAGCGGGACGTCGCCCATGCCTCGGAGCAGGTCGGCATTGGTTGGAACCTGGGACCGCATCAGCAGCTCTCGGTGCCGGTCATGGCCGCAACTTTGCAGCGGTTATTGCAGGATCCAGAGGCGCGGGCGCGGATGGCCCAGCGCGGTACGGAGCTGGTCGACGGCCTCGGGGCAGCGCGGGTCGTGGGCGAACTCCTGAACCTCGACGTTTGTCTGCGGCCCGTCGCCCCCGAAGACTGTCGGTTGATCTGGGAATGGGTCAACGAGTCGGCGGTACGGGCGACTTCCTTCGCCCCGGAGACCATTTCCTGGGAACGACACCAGGAATGGTTTGCAGCCAAGCTAAACGACCCGGCCTGTGCGTTCTTTATCGCGCTGAACGGAACCGGTGTGCCGATCGGCCAGGTCCGCGGGGATGTCGAGGGCAACGTAGCCATCGTCTCGGTTAGCGTGGATCCCCGGTTCCGCGGCAGTGGCTACGGGACGCAATTGATCCGCAAAGGTTCCGAGAGGCTGTTCGAACGCGCCAACGTGGATCGGATCCACGCTTTCATCCGCCAGGGGAATGAGGCTTCTCACCGGGCGTTCGAGAAGGCGGGCTACCGGGAGGTGGAGGTTACCGTCGTTCGCGGCTACCCGGCGAATCTTTTGGAATTACGGAAATGACAAGCATGGAACCCCAACTGAAGATTGGAGACCGGCGGATCGGCGCTGGCGACCCAACGTACATTATTGCAGAACTATCCGCCAATCATGGGCATGATTTCGATCAGGCAGTTCGCCTGGTCCACGCCGCCAAGGAGGCCGGCGCCGACGCCGTCAAACTCCAGACCTACACTGCCGACACCCTGACCATTCGTTCCGACCGTCGCGAGTTTCGCGTGGGCGGCGGCACGCTGTGGGATGGCCGCACCCTGTACGATCTCTACTGCGAAGCTTACACGCCGTGGGAATGGCAACCCCGGCTCAAGGTACTGGCGGACGAGATTGGCATCGACTTGTTCAGCACGCCGTTCGATCCCAGTGCGGTGGACTTCCTAGAAAAGATGAACGTTCCGGCTTACAAGGTAGCCTCGTTCGAGCTGGTGGATCTTCCCTTGATCGAACGGATTGCCCGGACCGGCAAGCCGATGATCATGTCGACCGGCATGGCCACCTTAGCGGAGATTGGCGAAGCGGTGGCCACGGCTCGGCGTGCCGGGGCCAGCGCCCTCGCCCTGCTCAAGTGCACGAGCGCCTACCCGGCTCCGCCGGAAGAGATTAATCTGCGGACGATCGCCCATCTGTCCGAAGCGCTCGCCGTGCCGACCGGCCTGTCGGATCACACACTCGGCATCGCGGTCCCGGTCGCAGCCGTCGCCGTGGGGGCGTCCCTTGTGGAAAAGCATTTCACGCTCTCTCGTGCCGTCCCCGGCCCGGACAGCGCCTTCTCCCTGGAACCGGATGAGTTCAAGGCCATGGTCGAAGCGATTCGCACCACAGAGAAGGCGCTTGGCCGGATTTACTATGGCCTGGGCAACAAGGAAGAAGCCAGCCGCGCCTTCCGCCGCTCGCTCTTCGTGGTCAAGGACATGAAGGCCGGGGAAGTGTTCACTGGAGAGAATGTCCGCTCCATCCGCCCGGGGCATGGACTTCCTCCCAAGTATTTCGCCGACGTGCTCGGTCGTTCGGCGACCGTGGACGTTTCGCGGGGAACCCCCCTGAGCTGGGACCTGGTGGGCGGCAATGGAGGCCGTCGATGAAGGTCGTCTCCACGATCGAAGCTCGGATGCGTTCATCCCGCTTGCCCGGTAAAGTCCTGCGTCCGGCGGTCGGCAAGCCCATGTTGGAGCTGCTGATCGAAAGGCTCCGGCGGGCGCGGCGGATTGACCAGATTGTCGTGGCCACCACCGGCCATCCCAGCGACGATGCCATCGACGAACTGGCCCGCCGGCTCGGCGTCGGCTGTTTTCGGGGCAGCGAAGAAGATGTGCTCGACCGCGTGCTCCGTGCGGCCCAGTCGGTCGGGGCGGATCTCATCGTCGAAATCACGGGTGACTGCCCGCTGGCCGATCCAGAAATCATCGATGATCTGGTGGATGTCTACCGGGCGAATTCGTATGACTACGTGGCCAATGTCCTGAAACGGACTTATCCGGCCGGGCTGGATATCCAGGTGTTTGCGACCGCTGTGTTGGCCGAAGTGGCTCGGCTTACCCAAGACCCTGCAGACCGGGAGCACGTCTCCCTGTACATCTACGAGCATCCCGAAAGGTACCGGCTGCACAACGTGGAGAGCGATCTCCCCGAAAACTATTGGGATCTGCGCCTGACCCTCGATACGCCGGAAGATTACGAGCTCTTGGCCGCCGTCTACGAGGAATTGTATCCGAGGAATCCTGCCTTCCGGCTGGACGATGTGCTCCGCCTGCTTGACCGTCGGCCGGACCTGCGGGCGCTGAATGCCGAGATCCAGGATAAGCCGGTGCGCTGATGGTGTATCGAGCGGCCTTAATTGGGTGCGGCCGGATTGCCAGCGAATTTACCGACGATCCGGGCTTTGCGGATGCCGGTGTGTGCACCCATGCCCAGGCGTACGCCGCCTGTGAAGCGACCCAACTCGTCGCCGTCTGCGATCCGGACCCCGCGAAGTTGGAGCGGTGCGGGCAACGCTGGAATGTCGCCGCCCGGTATCGCGATGTCGGCCGGCTCTTGCAAGAACAGCACCCCGAGATTGTCAGTATCTGCACCCCGGACACGACGCATTACGAGCTGGTTCGTGCCGCACTCCGGACGCCTGGTGTGCAAGCGGTGCTTGCAGAAAAGCCGCTGGCCTTGAAGTTGGAACAAGCTCGGGAGCTCGTGCAGTTGGCTGCCCAGCACAGCGTTGTGCTCGCTGTCAATTACCTCCGCCGTTATGCCGAGCGGATTGTTGGGTTGCGCGAATTTCTCCACTCGGGCGGGCTAGGCCGCGTGCGGCTCGTGACAGGACTCTACACCAAGGGGACGCTGCATAGCGGCACGCACTGGTTGGACCTGGCCCGGTTTCTGCTGGGCGACGTGCTCCGGGTCGCGGGACGGAACCATCTGCACGAGACGGGGACAGATCCGACTCTGGACGTACATCTCGACTTCGAATCGGGCGCGGTTGGCGAACTCTTGGGCTGCTCGGAAGAGGATTTTTCGGTCTTCGAAATGGACGTGATCGGCACCGACGGCCGCGTTCGCTTGACCGGCTCGGCTGACGTGGTGGATCTGTTCCGGGTCGTCGACGGCGTGCCGAGTGCCGATTATCGCAGCCTCGTCCACCACAGTCGAACGGAGCATGTTTTGAGCGATGTGCTGCGATACGTGGTAGAAGATGTGGTGGCGTGCATTCGGACAGGGGCTGCCCCGCGCTGTACCGGCATGGACGCGGTGCGAGCCCTAGAAATCGGCCTGGCGGCGCAGCGGTCCGCCGTCACCGGGCAGCCGGTGGCATTGGGAGAACGCGGCGGATGACGGCTGAGGCTTCCCCGATCGTGGCGATCGCAGGCGATCCCGGCGGCGCAGCGGCGGTGGCCCCGGTCCTCGAGCTGCTGCGGCAGCAAGGGCGCCGGTTGCGTAGCCTGGCATACCGTCAAGCCGTCGCCAACTGGAGGAGCCGAGGGCTGGACGTGGAGGAATTACCTCCTTCCACCAATGTGGAGCAAGCCCAACGGTACTTGAGCACCCCCCGGGCCGGCATCCTCTTGAGTGCCACATCCGACAACGGCATCAACCTGGAGAAGCCATTCTTTGCCGCCGCACGCCGGCTGGGCATCCCCTCGTTAGCCGTTCTGGATCACTGGATGAATTACCGCTTGCGCTTCGCCAATGAACAGGGAGAATTAGCCTATCTCCCGGATCGAATCGCTATTATGGATGCGCAGGCGCAGGAGGAAATGATTGCGGACGGGCTGGACGCCGGCCGGCTCGTGGTGACGGGACAGCCGGCTTTCGATGAATTGACGTCGTTTCGACGTTCGGTTTCGCCGCAACTGCGGCAGGAAGTGCGGCAACGGTTGGGGATCGGCGATGACCAACGGATAGTCTTGTTTGCCTCCGAACCGATCTCGACCATGTGTGGCACCGAGCCGTCCCAGCCGCTCTACCCCGGGTACACGGAACAGACCGTGCTGCGGGAGGTGGCGACCGCGCTGCAGCGCATTGCCGCCCGGACAACCGAAAAGGTCGTCCTGGTTGTCCGCCCTCATCCGCTGGACAATCCCAAGAGCTTGCACCTGGCCGCGCAGCCGCCGCTGCGGTTGGTAGTCGATGGCCGGGGCAAGGGACGCGAAGTGGTGCTGGCCAGCGACCTGGTCACGGGCATGACGACGGTGCTCTTGGTGGAAGCCTGCTTGCTCGGCTGCGTCGTACTCAGCGTCCAGCCGGGATTGCGCTTCGCCGATGCGCTGCCCACCAACCGCTGGGGCGTGAGCCGGGTCGTTTATCGGGGGGAAGAGATTGAACCGGCATTGGCAAGTCTGTTGTTCGATGAGGCCATCCGGGCGGAGGCGGTGGCTCGAACGGAAAAGATCCGCATTGAGCCGGGAGCCGCCCAGCGGATTGTCTGCTTGCTGGATTCCATGTTGGGCCGCCCTTCCGTTTAGGAACCTTTTCCAGAATAGCTTTCCGGCTGGCGTTGCGCGTTCGGTAGTCTTTTCGGTACGCAAAACGCAAGCGGCCCCGAGGTTTATCGATCCAACCATCGGAGTGAGATCGTGAGTAAATTGGCCATTCATGGCGGCCGGCCCGTGCGGACCGCTCCTTTTCCCACATATCGGACCATCGGCGAAGAGGAAAAACGGGCCGTTGCCGAGGTGCTCGACAGCGGTGTCCTGTCCAGCTTCGTCGGCAATTGGACGGACGAGTTTTATGGCGGGCCGCGCGTCCGCAAACTGGAGCGTGAGTGGGCGGAATATTTCCGGGTCAAACATGCGGTCACAGTAAACTCGGCGACATCCGGCCTCAACGCTGCCGTGGGCGCAAGCGGGGTCGGACCCGGCGATGAAGTCATCGTATCGCCCTACACCATGAGTGCATCGGCAGCGTGTGTGCTCGTGTACAACGCCATCCCGGTCTTTGCCGATATCGACCCGGAAACCTTCTGCATCAGTGCCGAGACGATCCGCCAACTCCTCACCCCGCGTACCAAGGCCATCGTCATCGTGGACATCTTTGGTCATCCGTTCGATCGGGATGGCGTCATGGCGTTGGCCCGCGAACAGAACCTCGTCGTCATCGAGGATGCCGCCCAGGCGCCGGGGGCGCTGTACCGTGGCCAACATGCCGGCACGCTGGCCCACATGGGTGTGTTCAGCTTGAACTACCACAAAACCATCCACAGTGGTGAAGGGGGCGTGATCGTTACGGACGATGATGTCTTCGCCGAACGCTTGCAGCTGATCCGCAATCACGCCGAGGTCGTGGTCAGCGAGAAGCGGAGTCCGAATCTCATCAACATGCTCGGCTTCAATTACCGCATGACGGAGATCGAAGCGGCCATCGGCAGCGAACAACTGAAGAAACTGGATCGGCTGCTGCTGCCGCGGATCGAGGCCGCCGATTATCTTACTTCGCGCCTCTACCGGCTGCCGGGCTTTACGCCGCCCGTGGTCCGTCCCGAAGTCCGCCACGGCTACTACGTGTATGCCATCCGTTACGATGCTCGCAAGACCGGGATTCCACGCAATGCCTTCGTGAAAGCCTTGAATGCGGAGGGGATTCCAATGACGGCCGGCTACGTCGAGCCGATTTATTGGCAGCCACTCTATCAACAGCGTGTGGTCTATGGGACCGGCGGCTGTCCGTTTACCTGCTCGCCGTATCGGGGCACGGTGAATTATGAGAAAGGGATCTGCCCAGTGACCGAGCGGATGTATAACGAAGAGCTGATGCTTACCAATATTTGTCACGCGGACATTACCCATCGGGATCTGGATGATGCAATCACGGCGATCCAAAAAGTGCTGGACCATGCACGGGAGCTCTGATCCATGAGCATGCACGAAAAAGACATGCTGATTGCGAATTATCGCGGCCTGTTCCAACAGCACGGCGACGCTCCGGAAGCGACGCAGATGAGCGCTGACGGCCAGCGGTTTCGCTTTCTGAAGTTGATGGAGATTGCCGACCTGCGGAACCGGCGCGTCCTGGATCTGGGGTGCGGAATCGGGGATTTTTATCCCTTCCTCATCGAGAAATTCGGCACGCTCGACTACACCGGGATGGACCTCGTTCCGGAAATGGCGCGATTTGCCGCCAAGAAATACCCCGCAGCTCGCTTCCGTTGTTGTGATATTTCCACGCGCAGCCTGGAGGATCGCTTCGACTACGTGCTCGCCTCGGTGGTCTTTAATAATGCCATGCCGGACGCGGACACGTACATGCAGGAACTACTCACGCATGCCTTCCGGCTGTGCACCGTGGGCCTGGGGTTCAATTTCATTTCCCGGCATGTGAACTTCACGGATCCAGAAATGGCTTACCACGATCCGGCCGAAGTTCTCGACTTCTGCATCCGCAACCTGACGCGGAAGGTCGTCCTCCATCACCACTACGAGCGCGCCGATGTGGCCGTCTTCGCGTACCGGTAATCACATATGGCACTGACCCTGACCGATTGTACCGATGGGGAGCACTGGAACCGCTTTGTCGCGGATTCGCCCCATGGGAGCGTTTTCTGTCTGACGCCCTTTCTCGACGCGCTCCAGGAAGAATATCGCCTGCTGTTTGTCGAGGAGAAGGGATCGCCCCAGGCAGGACTTGTGCTGCTCTTGCGCGACGGTCAGCCTTACCCCGGCCAGTACCCATTCACCTTGTACCAGGGCGTGCTCCTCGGCGCCGATCTGTGCTCCCGGCCGCCGCACCATCGAACCAAGCAAACCCTGGAAGTGGTCGGCCATCTCATGGCTGCGCTGGAAGCACAGTACCGCCGGCTGGCCCTCTGTCAGCACTATCGCTTCGAGGATCTGCGTGGTTTCTCCTGGTTCCATTACCACGAGCCCGAGCGCGGGCAGTTCCGTCTCGAATTGCAATACTCCGGACTGCTCGATTTGGCGGCGGTGGCGAATTTCGATGCGTACCTCGGCTCGATTCGTACGGTGCGTCGCCAAGAATACCGGCGCTGTCAGGGGCATGGTTTCTCTGTGCAACCATCCCGCGACCTGGAACTGCTCGATCGGCTGCACCAGCAGACGTTTGCCCGTCAGGGGATCGAGCGTGATCCGCACGACGTCCGTCTGCTCCAGTCGATTTCCCGGGCTGCCCTGGAGAATGGGTTGGGCGAAGTATCGACCTGTGTCGCTCCCAGTGGAGAGGTCGCATCCGCGACGCTGTTCCTATTCGACCAGCGCTGCGGCTATTACCTGGTGAGCGCCAACGATCCGGAACACCGCAACAGCGGCAGCGGCACGTACCTGATGATCGAGAACATTCGCCGCTGTCAGTCAAAGGGGCTCCAGGCCGTCGATTTTGTCGGGGTGAACTCCCCTAACCGGGGCGATTTCAAGACCAGCTTTAATGCTGTACCCGTGCCGTACTTCATCTTGACCTGGGAATGGCCGAGCTAAGCGCACCCATGGCATTGGGTGGGCGCACACACCCGACCGGAGGGTTCATGCCAAAACATTCTCTAGCGGATCTTGAATTGCCAGAAATTCGCTTGATGCCCACGACGCACCATGATAGCGACTTCTACGGCGCCAGTTCGCTGGCTGCCGCCTATTGTGGTTTTTCGGAGCCACCGACGAGTCCGCGCGGGTACTGGATGCACGGTTGGGGACCCAAGCAGTTTCTCGCCTTTGACAGCCCGATCCTCTATTTCGGACCGGTCGATCTAAAAGGGAAACGAGACTATCACTGGGTCGGCCGCCGCGACGAAGAAGAGTTGCTGCATCGCCACGGCTATGCGAATGCCAAAGCCATCGGCCTGCCGATCGTCTATGTGCCGGAGCAGAAGGTGAGGCGCCGGCCGGGTAGTCTGCTCGTGATGCCGGCGCATTCGAGTGAGGATACCACGAGCGATTGGCAATTTGAGCAATATGCCGCCGAAATCGAACGCCTCCGACCCGGCTTTTCCGAAGTGTGGATCTGTATCCATCCGTCGTGTTGGGAACACGGGTACTGGGTGGACGTGTTCAAAGAGCGCGGCTTCCCCATCGTACAAGGCGCGCTGTATACCGACCGCAATGCCCTGGTGCGACTCTGCCGGCTGTTTTCCACCTTTGAATATGTCACGACCAACGCCGTCGGCTCCCATGTGGCCTACGCCGCCTATCGGGGAGCGAAGGTGTCATTGTACGGTTCGTACGCCGAGTTGGGAAGCGCCAACTACAACAACGTGACGGAATACCAGCCCATGATGAAGCACTGGGAATGGGCCCGTGCCGAGAGCACCATGCGGCAGTACTACCCGGAGTTGTTTTGCCATCCCGCCGAGGCCAAGCAGCGAATCGAGTGGGGCCGTTATGAAGTCGGTTTCGATCACAAGGTCCCGCCCGCGCAGCTGCGGTCGCTCTTCGGTTGGACGCTCGGAGCCCGGCTCGCCAAGGGTGTGCGAGGCGTCCGGCGAACCGCTACCGAAAGGGCCAAGGATTGCCTGCGCATGGCCATCCCATCCCGGCTTCGGCATCAACGCCGGCTCCGACGTGATGCGGAATTCCGCCGGGAATGGGAATATCGCAAGGAAGTGGAACGGCTCCAAAGCGTACCCCGAAATACCCCGGCCACGAGCAACTTGGTGGGCGGCTCGTTTGCACTGCTGGACGCGCAATCGTTTCTCGCCCAGTACAAGGCCATCTTTGAGGAACAGATCTACCGGTTCGAAACGCGGACCGAGATGCCTTTGATCATCGACGGTGGGGCCAGCATCGGGCTAAGTGTGCTCTATTTCAAACGCACCTATCCCAAATGCCGTATTCGCGCCTTTGAACCCGATCCTGCGATCTTCGAGGTGTTGGCGAAGAATTGTGCGGCTTTCGAGTTGGACAACGTGGAGCTAGTGCCCCAAGCGCTCTGGACGGAAGAGGCCGTGGTCAAGTTCGACCGGGATGGTGCCGATGGCGGGCGGATCGTGGGTCAGACCCACTCTCTCGATGCCGTGGATGTTCCTGCTTGTCGGCTTCAAAATGTGCTGGATCAGGAAATCGATCTGTTGAAGCTAGACCTGGAAGGATCGGAGCTGGATGTTCTGCGCGATTGTGCCGCTGTGTTGGGCAACGTTCAGAAGATCGTCGTCGAATATCACTCCTACCGGAATCAGCCCCAGCAATTGCACGTGCTGACGCAAATACTGAACGAGGCCGGCTTCCGCCTGCACATCCAGGGCGGGCTCGTGTCGCGGCAGCCGCTCTGGTGGCGGCAGGTGAGCAGGGGAATGGACATGCGCTTGTATGTTTATGGATTTCGATAACCGTTACCGGGCAAGCGAGGAGCGTACGCAACCCGTAAACTGAAAGGGAGAGGTGAACCCTATGATCGGGCTCCAGACGAAGCAACACGAGATGATCTCCAGCAAGGAAATTGGCCAATTTGATCGGGAGGGCTACCTCTTAGTTCGGAATATGTTGACCCCCGAACAGGTGGCCGAACTGCGCGCATTCTTCCGGCCGAAGTTCAACCTCCCCGCCGAGGATCGTCTGCCGGGCGATACCGAAGGCGGCCTCGTCGATATCTTCTCGCGCTATCCGTCCATTCGCTGGCTACTCTTCCACGAACGGCTCATCGAGCTGATGAAGGCGTTCGCAGGCGACGACTTCCTCCTCATGCCGGAGTCTTTTGCCATCCTCAACAGCTTTGGGCGCTGGCACAAGGATACGACCCCCTGGGAGAAAAAGAGTGGCCGCAAGATCCATTGGGAAAAGGGCTATCGGATGATTGGCTTTGCGTTCTATCTGCAAGACAATACGGAAGAATACGGCGGGGGCCTGGATGTCGAGCCGAAATCTCATCTCGAGCCTGACCCCTTCATCAGCTCGCCGGAATGGTCGAAACGACCGCTCGGGCAAAGAATTAGCCTCAAGGTGAAGAAGATGTGGTACGCCTGCACGGGGCAGCATCCGATCCTCGACGCGCCCGGCTGGGATGGAACTCCGTATTTCTTCCGCAGGAACCCGGTCAAGATTCCAAACAAGGCCGGCGATCTCGTCCTGTTCGATATCCGGGTCAACCACCGCGGCAGCCAACCCCGGCAGCTCCCGGTTCCCCCCGAGCACGAAAAGATCCTGATCAACGGCGGCTTCGTGATCAATAACCGTCGCTTCATCCAGGATCGCCTCGATTACTACCACAGCAGGGATGGCTGCTTCTATCCAAAAGGACTCCGTTATCCCGCCGACTTCCTGAGCGAAGCGGAGGCTCACGGTATTCGCCTGGCCACCGATGATCAAGGACGCATGTAGAAAGGTCGGTTTCGCGGCGGTCCCAGCGAGGTATGCGATGGTTGAGAATCCGGTGCTCGATAGCCGAACCACCCTGGCAAGCCGAACGAAGCTGTTACGCTCGCTGTGGTATGCCTTCCCGCGCCTGCGGCGGCTCCTGAGCTTATGCACCGGCCGTGCTTGGGGCCACTGGGATGGCGAAGCATGGCGGGCGGTTGGACCCCGTCTGTTTGGCGGGCGGACTGCACTGGCTTTGGACGCGGAGGGCCACACCTTACGCATCCGGCTGGCCCAATGGGTCGATTTAACCTCACTGATCGGCCGGCCGGAAGAGGCCGTCGTGGAACGGATTGTCAAGGACGTGCCTGTGGGGGGGACCGTCATCGATGCGGGTGCCCACATCGGTCGTTATACGTTGATGGCAGCAAGTGCCGTCGGGCCTTCGGGCCGGGTGATTGCCATTGAACCGGGGCCCGACACATTTACGCTGCTGCGCGAAAATGCCGCCCTGAACCAGATGACCTGGATTACGCCGATTCAGGCCGCCTTGGGCAAGGAAGACGGGTGGGCCGACCTGTTCACCGGGAGCGATCAGGCAACCAACTCCTTGCGAGGGGAGTGGCTCGATAAGTTGGAGGGCTTCGAATCGATCACGCGGCGTTCCTGCCAGAAGGTGACGGTTCGTTCCCTGCCGTCGTTGCTTGCTGAGCTGGGCTTGGGCTCGGTGGACTTGCTTAAAATTGATGTGGAAGGGGCCGAGCTGGAAGTCCTGCAAGGAGCACGGGCGCTGCTGCGTTCCGGGCAGATCAAACAGATTATCTGTGAAGTGCATCAGCCCACGGTCCGTCCGGCCGAGATCCGGACGCTCCTCCGCAGCTGCGGGTTTGCGGTCAACGATTTGGGTAATTCCGAGCTGCAAGGCGTTTGGCGCTCATCTCCCAGCAACGGCAAGCCGCGCGGATTACGCTTGGCGATTGTTGGCTGCGGAGCGATCACACAGATGGCCCATCTTCCGGCTATCGAGCACGTGGACGAGGTGCGCCTGATCGGTTTGGTGGACACGGATGGTGCCCAGGCTCAAGCCCTGGCTGCCGAACATGGTGTTCCCCGCGTTGCCACTCGGTTGGAAGACCTTGCCGGCGACGTGGATGCGGTGGTCCTGGCCACTCCGCCGCATGTACGCTGCGCCTTGGCCCAATTCGCGCTGGAACGTGGGTTGCACGTGTTGTGCGAGAAACCGATAGCCAACAGCGTGGCCGAGTGTCAACAAATGATTGCTACCGCCCAGGCGGCGCGGCGAACCTTGGCGGTGGCTCATACATACCGGTTTTTCGCCAACCGCTGTCATGCCCGTACGCTATTTCAGGCTGGTGCGTTGGGGCGGTTCGTGGAGGCCCGAATCGAACAGGGCTCGCCGTTCAGCTGGCCCACGCGCACCGCCTACACCCTGCGGCGGGAATGCGTCCCCGGCGGAGTGCTGTTCAACGAGGGGCTCCATACGCTGGATCTGCTGTTCTGGTGGTTCGGACCGCCGCGACGATTCGAATACGCCGATGATTCCTTGGGCGGACTGGAAAGCAACGTTCAGCTCCTGCTGGAATACGAGCGGGACGCCACGGTTCACTTCCGCTTGAGCCGGACTTGCTCTCTGAGCAACCGCGTCGAGATGCGCTTCGAAAAGGCCACGGTTGCTTTCCCGATGTACAACACTTCCGAACTCGAGCTCACCGAGAATGGGGGCCAACCTCAGCGGGTGGTGTTGGGAAAAGAGCCGTTCGAGTTTGTGGCTGCCGTGGCCGCTCAGTTGCGCGATTTTGCCCTGGCGGCGACGGAAGGCTCTCCGAGCAATATCCCGGCCGAGGCGGGGCTGGCAGTGTTGGAATTGATCGAGGCCTGTTACCGAGACAAGGCGCGCCACCCGCGCCCCAAGGAAACGCCATTGCCGGGGCTGACATGGTAGACTACCGGGCGAAATCGATTTTGGTGACCGGCGGGACCGGCTTTATTGGCGGGCGGCTCGCCGAGCGTTTGGCCTTCGAAGCTCAGGCCGACGTCCGTCTCCTGGTGCGCGATTGGCGCCATGCGGTCTGGGCCAGCCGGTTGCCGGCACGCTTCCTGGAAGGCGACATCACCGACCCGGATGCCTTGGCCAAGGCGATGGACGGCTGCGAGGTCGTCTTTCACTGTGTGGGAGTCGGGGGCGATCCGGAAACATGCCGGCGCATCAATCGGGATGGAACGCTCCGAGTGCTGGAGGCGGCGCGGGCGGCCGGCGTGCGCCGCCTGGTTTATCTCAGCAGCGTTGCCGTGCATGGTCCCAAGCCACCAGAAAATGCCGACGAGAAAACTCCCTTGGTGCGCACGGGGAATGCCTATGCCGATTCGAAAATCGATGCCGAGGAGGTGATCGCCGCGTTCACCGCGGCCCATCCGCAGAGCGTGGTCATCCTCCGGCCGACATTCGTGTGGGGCCCCCGTTCCAGCTACTTCACGATTGGTCCCGTCCAGCAAATTGTTGCCGGCACATGGCGATTGGTAGATCAAGGGCTGGGCACCTGTCATGCGGTGTACGTCGATAACCTCGTGGACGCCATGCTGCTGGCCGGCGTCGCCTCCGGCGTGGACGGGGCTGCGTTTTTGATCACCGATGATCAGCCCTGCTCCTGGGCCGAGTTTTTCCTGGCGTATGCACGCATGGTCGGCAAAACTGCCTTACCTTCGGTTTCCGCTACGGGCCTGAAAGACCGCGCTGCCCGCCGTCTGGAGCATTCGCTGGGGCAGTTACAAGACTTTCTCGAACAGCATCTGCCGCGCTTCGAGCCGGCCCGGTTTTCCTTCCGTGCGACCCGGTTTCTGCTGCGGCGCGTCCGCCGTGTACTTTTCGGTGGCTCCGTCCAATTCAGTGACTGGGACCTGCTCAAGTATTCCCGCCGCGGCGGCCTCAATACGAGCAAAGCCAAGGAACAACTGGGCTACATTCCCCGGATCAGCCGTACGGAAGGGATGCGGCTCACCGAAAGCTGGCTCCGCGCTCAGCGGATCATCCCGTGCGAGCCATCGAAGCCATGCTGATTCCATCGCCTTGTTTTCTGCGTGGCCGGGCAATTGTTGGCCAGGAGTAAGTGCATGCCTTTGGTCTCGGTCGTCATTCCTGCCCATAATCGGGAGACCTTCCTTCCCGCGGCCGTTGAAAGTGTGTTGAGCCAGACGTTTACGGATTGGGAACTCCTGATCGTGGACGATGGCTCCGACGATAGCACGGCGCGGGTGGCTCGGGAATACGCCGGAAAGGACCTGCGCATCCGGTGTCTCCGCCATGAACACCGGAAGGGTGCGCAAGCGGCACGCAATTCGGGGATTCGGGCTGCCCAGGGACCCTGGATTGCTTTTTTGGACTCCGACGATCGCTGGCTTGCCGACAGCTTGGAGGTCCGGCTACAATTAGCGACGACCAGCCAGGTAGCCGTGGTTCATTCGGAGTGTTATATCCTGAAGCCGGACGAGGCGAGCCCATCTGGTGGGCCGGCCGGGGAGGAGGAGAGCCTGGAGCGCATGGGCTTGCGCCCCTTGCAGGGCCAGATTTATCAAGAGGTGTTGCGGCAGCCCGGACCTATGTTCCAGGGCATGCTGGTCACCCGAGAAGCCCTGGCCCGCATCGGCTACCTGGACGAATCGATCCGTTCGTACCAAGAATGGGACACGACCATTCGGCTGGCGAAGCACCACGTATTTGCATTCGTGCCGCAGCCGACCTTTGTGTGGAATTTCCGGAACCCCAGCTCGCTGTCGCGAAGTTTGACCGGCAACGCGGCCGGATATCTTCAGGTAATGGCAAAGCACCGCTGGGCGATTCTTCGCGTTCTCGGACCGAAGGCTCTGGCGTTTCACTACCAAACCGCTGGCTACCTATTTCGCAAGGCAGGGGATGAGGCTCGAGCACGGCACTGTTTGGTGCGGGCCTACCTGTGGTGGCCGTTCCGGGCCTCGATCTTTTGGGCCGGTGCGCGTCACTTCCTCAAGTGGAGGCGAGCGAACCACTCCGGAGGTGTGGATTGTGTTCCATAGCCCTGGGCAGGAGTGACCGTGGCATGTTGGCCGCGATCTGCTTTCCCGTGCGCTGGCCGCATTCGGAAAAACGACGAAGCGGACGCAGATGTTTTATCGTTATGGCGGCGACGGTTGGCAGACCGCCAGCCTGTCGCCTGTGTGCGGTTAATCAAAGCGTGATGCCCAGCGGTTTGGGTAGCGGCTCTGCCCATTACCGTGAACTGATCCCCTTTTATCTCTGGAAAACCGAAAGGAATTCTTGATGGCTGGTTCGGATGCAGCCTCCGTTCCCGTGCGGCAAGGTACCGACCTCGTGGAGAAGATCTGCTCGGGCGAACAATGTCTTGCCTATATCATCAAAGCCAGTTTTCTCCCCGAGCGGACGACCTTTTTGACGCCTCCGGAATACAAGCAGCAGGTCGGCTATATTGTCTACCCAGCGGGGGGACAAGTCCAGCGTCACGTCCACCGACCGCTGGAACGCCATCTCGTCGGCACCTCCGAAGTGCTCGTGGTGCGCCAGGGCTGCTGCGAAGTGGATCTGTACAACGACGACCGCCAACTCGTGGCCACGCGGGAATTGCGGGAAGGCGACATCATGTTGATGGTCGGCGGGGGCCACGGCTTCCGCATGCTCGATGATACCGTGCTGGTCGAAGTGAAGCAGGGACCTTACACGGGCATCGACGAGAAGGAGCGTTTCTAGATGACCATACCGGTCAACGAGCCGCTGCTCGGCCCGCAGGAAATGGAGTATGTGACCCAGTGTCTGCGCACCGGCTGGATCTCGTCGGCGGGGCACTTCCTGGAGCAATTCGAGGAGCGCTGGGCCGCGTATTGTGGCCGCAAGTACGGCATCGCTGTCAGCAACGGCACGACCGCCCTGGAACTGGCGGTCCAGGCCCTCGATTTGCAGCCTAGTGACGAAGTCATTGTGCCGACCTTCACCATCATCTCCTGTGCCGCCGCGGTCGTCTACGGGGGCGGAGTTCCGGTGCTGGTCGATTCCGAGCCGCGGACCTGGTGCATGGATATCCGGCAAGTGGCCGCAAAAATCACCGGCCGCACGCGGGCCATCATGCCGGTCCACATCTATGGTCATCCCGTCGACATGGACCCCCTGCTGGAGCTGGCCCGAAAGCACCAGTTCGCCATCATCGAAGATGCCGCCGAGGTTCACGGGGCGGAATACCTGACCGATCGCACCGGTGCCAAGCCGCGCTGGCAACGCTGCGGGAGCTTCGGCGAGTTCAGCTGCTTCAGTTTCTACGGAAACAAGCTCCTCACGACCGGCGAGGGAGGCATGGTGCTCACCGACGACGCCCAGCGGGCCGAGACCATTCGCTCGCTGCGGAATCTGTGCTTTCAGCCGCAGCGACGCTTTTATCACGAACGGCTCGGGCACAATTTCCGACTCACGAATATCCAGGCAGCCCTGGGGCTCGGCCAATTGGAACGCATGGAGGCGATCGTTGCCCGCAAGCGCTGGATGGGGCAGGAGTATACACGCCGGCTCCAGGACATCGCAAGTTTGCAGCTGCCGGTCGAAGAATCGTGGGCCCGGAATGTGTATTGGATGTACGGGATCGTCCTGGCGGAAGACACCGGCATGGACGCGACGCAGTGTGCTCAGCGGTTGCGCGAGTTCGGCGTGGAGACGCGGCCATTCTTTTTGGGAATGCATGAACAGCCTGTCTTCCACCAGCGAGGGCTCTTCCTCCAGGAAAGGTATCCCGTTGCCGAGCGCCTCGCCCGCCAGGGTCTTTATTTGCCGTCCGGCGTTGCCCTGACCGAATCCCAACTGGAGCAGGTCTGCGAGGCCGTCCACAAGGTGGTTGCATGAACGGCACCAAGCTCCGACTCGGCGTGATTGGTTGCGGTGCGATCACGGAAACGGCGCATCTTCCCGCTGCGCTTTCGTCATCGGCCGTCGAATTGACCGCCCTGTGCGACAACAGCGAACGCCGACTCCGTTCGATGGAGCGGATGTTCGGGCTCGGATCGATCGGCTTTCGGGATCACCGCGACCTGTTTGGCCGTGTCGATGCGGTGATCTTGGCTCTGCCGAACCATCTGCACGTCTCGGTAGGCTGCGAGTTGCTCGCCAAGGGAATCCATGTGCTGTGTGAAAAGCCGCTGGCCACCACACGCCAGGACTGTGAGCAACTCTGCCAGGCGGCGCGAGCAGCGAAGGTGGCCTTGGCGGTCGGCTACTTCACCCGTTTTTATCCCAGCACGCTGTTGACCAAGCAGTTGCTCGAGTCGCGTTTTCTGGGCACGATCACCTCCTTCGACTACGAGCACGGCTCCGTGGGAGGGTGGGCTCCCCACTCCGGATACAACTTGTCCCGGGCGACTTCCGGTGGGGGCGTCCTGATGGTGAATGGCAGTCACTTCATCGACCGCATGCTCCATTTATTCGGAGCTGTTCATGTGCGATCGTTTGCAGATGATAGCCGGGGCGGCGTGGAAGCCAATTGTGTGGCCACGGTGGAGTGTATGGTGCAGGGTCAATCGGTACTCGGGCGGATCACACTTTCGAAGACCCATGCCCTGGCTGACCGTCTCCGCATCCAGGGTGAAGGGGGGATCGTGGAGATTGGGGAGACCCAAAAGCGGTCCGTCACCTACTATCCGGCTCACCACGAACTTCGGCATGAGATCATGACGAAGGAAGAGACCGGTTCGGCCGAGCAGGATTACTTCCGCCTCCAGCTCGAAGACTTTGTCCAGGCTATTCAGATATCCGGCGAACCGCGCGTCTCCGGCGAGCAGGGACTGGAATCGGTGGCATTCATGGAAACGTGCTATCAGCTGGCCGCACCGCTACCTGAGCCGTGGGTGGATGAGCCGCTCGAACGCCTGAAAGAGGTCCTGCCGCCGGCGGATCGGAAACCTTCGTTGCACTCTTCGGCCACGGTTGCCGTGAGCTGATCGGATCGTATTTTCATGTCCAAGCCACGTGTGTTGATCACCGGTGCGGCGGGCTTCATCGGCTGCCGCCTGTGCGAAGTCCTGATGTTGACCGGCGCCTTTGAGCCGCGGGCGTTCCTGCGCTCCACCGGGTCGGCCGCCCGGCTGGCGCGGTTTCCGGTGGATATGGTGATAGGCGACCTATGTGATGCCCAGCGTGTTCAGGAAGCTGTCCGCGGCTGCGATGCCGCGGTCCATCTGGCCTGGGGATCAGAAAACGTCATGACGAGGGGATTGGAGAATGTGTTGCGGGCCGCCCGCAAGGAAGGGGTCCGCCGCTTTGTCCACATGAGCAGTGTGGCCATTTTCGGCAACAACCCGCCCCCCGAAAGTCGATTCGAGACGGCTCCTCTTCGGCCAACCGATCTCGTCTACGGCAACCAGAAGCTAAACCAGGAACTGCGCGTCCGCCATTACGGCAAGAAGCATGGTCTGCCCTTTGTCATCTTGCGGCCGCCCAATGTTTATGGTCCGTTCTCACCGTTCACGGCCGGCGTTATAAAGAAGATCCGCGCCGGCAAGCTCGCCATCGTCGATGGCGGCAACAATCCCTGCAACCTGGTGTATGTGGACAACCTGATCCAAGCGGTGCTCCTGGCCCTTTGGAAGCCGGAGGTGGTTGGGGAAACTTTTTTTATCACCGACGGAACGGGGCCAACCTGGCGACAGTGCCTGGAGGACCATGGCCAGTGGGTGGGGATGGAGGTTCCGCACATTTCCCGGGCGGAACTAACGGTGCGCCCGCGCGTTCGCATCATCCGGGATTCGCTGCGGGCCACTCCGCGGGTCCTCTTGTCTTCGGAAACCCGCACCGCACTCCGGCGGATTCCCCTGGTGTCCTCCATGGAAAAGCTGGCGGGCCGTTGGTTTGAACGGCTTTCGCCCCAGCGGCAAGAAGCCATCCGCGGGCGGTTTTCCAGTCCGCGCGTCGTTTCCAAAATGGGCGATGGGCGTCCCCATTTTGACGGGGAGGATAATGTTCTGGCTGCCCAAGCACGCACGGTTGCCCACTCGATCGACAAGGCCAAGCAACAGCTCGGATATACCGTTCCTTTTTCCTATCGTGAAGGCATGAAACTGACGGAAGCCTGGCTGCGGTACGCGCGGCTCCTTCCGTGAAAGGCCCACGCGGAAGCAGGTGCATTCATGAGCGAAGTGTTCGGCTCCCTGTACGCCGATTCCTACGATGCCCTCTACCAGGACAAGGATTACCAGGCAGAGTGTGATCGGATCATCCAGCTCTTTCGACAATACAGCCAACGTCCGGTCCGCCAAATCCTCGATCTGGGTTGCGGCACGGGCAACCATGCGTTTCCGTTGGCCCAGCGCGGCTACGAAGTTGTTGGCGTGGAACGTTCGGAAAGCATGCTGGCGCATGCGCGGGACAAGGCCGCCCAGGGCCCTGCCGAGAACCGGGTGGCCCTCGAGCAGGGCGACATCCGCAGCGTCGAGTTGGGGCGTTCGTTCGACGCGGCCTTGATCATGTTTGCCGTGCTGGGTTACCAACACGAAAACGCGGATGTCCGGGCGACCCTGCGGACAGCGCGGCAGCACTTGCGTCCCGGCGGATTGCTCGTTTTCGATGTCTGGTACGGCCCGGCGGTTCTCCGTGAGCGTCCTTCCCAGCGTGTCAAAGTCATTCCCACCCGCCAGGGAAAAATCCTGCGGGTGGCTTCGGGGACACTGGATACTCTTCGCCACCTATGTCGGACCGATTATCTCCTTTGGCGGTGGAGCGAGGGAAAGCCGCTGCAAGAAACAACGGAATCGCACACCATGCGGTACTTCTTCGCCCCGGAGCTCGAGCTCTTCCTCCAATGCGAAGGGTTCGCCCTGGATCGACTCGGGGCCTTCCCGGATATCGAGCGCGATCCCGAGGAAACCACCTGGAACGTGTTGGGCGTTGCCCACGTCCTCTGAAAGGCGACCCTTTGGTAGGTACGGATGAGCAAGCAATTTAGCAACGGCATCATGGAAACAACAGATCACAAACGGGTCGCCGTGTTTCTGGCCAACTGGGAGCTGATTTCCGTGTTGGCCAACACGGTCACGATGTTCAGCGACCACGGTTACCAGATCGATTTGTTTCTGTCTCGAAATCATCTCTTCGTTGAACCGGATAGTCTGCGCGGGCAGCCGGGCGTCCAGATCTATGATCTCCACCCGGGAAGCGATGCACCCGGCTTGGAGGCCGCGAAGCATTCCCGCAATGGTTCCCGACGCGGCTTGAAAACGTACCTGCGCTCCGGCTCGGACTTCCTGGGCCGGAGGGTTAACCAGGCCCGTTCGGCAATTCGAGAACTCCGACACGCCTACTGGCATCTGCGCCGCACCGAGAAAGGATTGCTCGATGCCTCGCTTGTGCCCCGGGCGTTGACCTTGATGAAAGGGCAAGAGTACCGATGTTTGATCGGCATCGAGAAGAGCGGCCTGCTCTGGGCCGCCCAGGTGGCCGAGCGGCTCCGGGTCCCTTTTGTCTATTTCAGCCTGGAACTTTACAACGACGACTATGTGCGTCACGGCTTGCTGAATTCCTTTTCCTTCAAGCACACGCGCTGGGCGGAGCGGCGCTGTCATCAAAAGGCGGCGGCGACGATCGTTCAGGATGTCGAACGGGCGCGTGTTCTTCTCGAAGGCAACGGCGTGCCCTGGTCCGACGCGGCCATTGCTTATCTACCGGTATCGCTTCTCGGCAAGCCGCGCTTGGACCGCTCCTATTTTCTGCACGAGCGGCTCGGAATCCCCAGGACCCGC
>DATGIQ010000192.1:0-13955 GCA_035295665.1 Gemmataceae bacterium
AAAAGGGTCCAGACCGGGCGGCCGAGGAAACACGTAGGCCACTCCGGAGAAAAAAACCAACGCTCCAAGCCCTGCGGGAAAGAAGATCCAGTGCCAATCCGGCACGCCCAGCTTGGCGAAGGCGTAGGCCAAGCTCAAGAACCAGGGCACCAGGTAGAGCGAGCCGAAATGCACAGCGCGGATGTCACGGAAGTGTGGCCGTAACTCCGACTGAGGCACCAGATCGATGATGGTCCAGAGAATGCCGGTCACGACGACGGCCACCACATGAACCGCGGCGAGCACGTAGTACAGTGCCTCCACGAACCGCATGGTCCACTCCTCGAGAAGAAGGGAGGAGGGATGAAAAAGACTGGAATTAGGCTTTCATCCTTCATCCTTCGTCCTTCATCCCCTCTCCCCCGGGGCCGAACAGCACTTCCAGATCCATCGGGTTGACGGGCTTCACCAAGTGCCGGTCAAAGCCGGCCTCGGCCGATCGCTGGCGATCCTCGCTTCGGCCGTACCCAGTGATGGCGACCAAGAAAAGATGATCGCGGCCAAACACTTGGCGCAGCTGCCGGGCCACATCGTATCCATTCACGTTCGGCAGCCCAATGTCCAGGAGAACTGCTTCCGGTCGATACGCCTGGGCCGTTTCGAGGGCTGTTCTTCCATCGAGCGCCGTCCGAACGTCATGGCCCCAGAATCGCAGCAGCATGGCGATACTCTCGGCGGAATCCTTGTTATCGTCCACGACCAGGATGCGCCGGCAAGCGGCAACGGTGATCGGCCGTTGTACGTTGTCCCTATCTGCGCGGTTCCTATCCTCTGTCGCATTGGCCGACACAGGTAGCTGGACGACAAACTCGCTCCCTTGGCCAGGCCCTCCGCTGTGGGCGGTCACTTGGCCGCCATGCAACGTCACCAAACTCTTGACCAGCGTCAGGCCAATCCCCAGCCCGCCTTGCGACCGATCCAGGGAGCGATCGGCCTGGGTAAAAAGATCGAAGACCTTTGGCAGCAAGTCGGCGGGCATGCCAATGCCGTTGTCTCGAACCCGCACTTCCGCCAGGCTTCCTTCCTGACCCACCATCAACCAGATCTGTCCGCCATTCTCCGTGTACTTGGCGGCATTGTTCAGGAGATTGGAAATGATCTGCGCCAATCGGGTCGGATCAGCTTCCAGGACAATCGGTCGCGGCGGAAAGTCGATGATCAATTCGTGCTGCCGGGCATCGATCAGCGGGCGACTCGTTTCCACGGCGCGGTTGGCCACCGCGACCAGGTCTACTGTCTCTTTCTGAAGCTTGATTTTGCCACCCGTGATCCGAGAAACTTCCAGCAAATCATCCACAAGGCGGGTCATATGCTCCACTTGACGGTCGATCATGTCCCGCGTGCGTTGGAGCTCGGGATCGGTCGCGCCCACCATACGCATGATCTGGACGGCGTTGCGGATGGGAGCCAGCGGGTTACGCAGTTCATGGGCGAGCATGGCGAGGAATTCATCCTTGCGGCGATCGGCTTCCCGGAGAGCATCTTCCGCCTGTTTTCGGTCCGTGATATCGGTGGCGATGCCGCAGATAGCAGTAGGGATCCCCGCCGCATCCACCAGCGGAAACTTGATGGTGATGAGAGCATGGGTGCTGCCGCCAAGGATAACCAACTCTTCGTACTGCCGGGCCGTTCCTTCGCGCAGGACCTGCTGGTCGTTCGCTGCGAATGCGTCGGCCATCTCCTTGGGAAAGAGATCGTGATCGCGCCACCCTTCGATCTTCTTGCGGTCTAATCCACAATACTTTTCGAATGCCCGATTGATCAACAAGTAACGACCTTCGGTGTCTTTCAAAAAAATGATCGCGGGGGAATTATCAATGATGGCGTTCAGGCGCTGCTCGCTGTCCCGTAGAGCTTTTTCAGCGCGGCGTTGCTCGGTGATGTCTTCCGCAACGCCAGCCACCCGATGGACGCGCCCCAGTTCATCGGGGATGGGAAAGGCGCGGTCCCGGATCCAGCGGATGGATCCGTCCGGCCGCACGATCCGGTACTCCTCGGCGGCAGCATCTCCGCGGCGTTGTCGCTCCACAGCGGCCAGCACTCGATCGCGGTCTGCGGGATGCACAGCCTCCAAGAAAACGTGCGGCTGCTGGTAAACGTTCTGGCGCGGCCGGCCCCAAACCACTTCATAGGCCGGGCTGATGTACAGGGTTTGGCCGGTCTGGACATCGATCATCCAGAAGACTTCGTTGATGCTCTCCGCCAGTTGCCGAAAGCGTTGTTCCGATTCTTGCAAGGCCTTTTGCTGTTCCTGCAGGCGTGCATTTTCCTCCGCCAGCCGGCGCTCGAACTCCCGATGCTCCATTTGCCGCAGTTGTTCTGCTTGCCGTCGAACCTGCTCCGTTTTCAAAAACAGTTCGACAAACCCCGCGACCTTGGCCTTCAGGATTACCGGAACGAGCGGTTTGACGAGATAATCCACCGCCCCCAAGGCATACGCTTCCTCCACGGGCAGCCGATTATCTTCGTAGGCCGTGAGGAAAATGATCGGCGTATGCCGCGACTTCTCACGGCCTCGAATCAGCTTGGCCGTCTCGAACCCATCGAGGCCATGCATCTGAACGTCGAGCAGGACAACTGCGAAGTCTTCCATCAGCAAGCGCCGCAAGGCTTGCTCCCCCGAGAGGACCTTCACGAGGTTCAATCCCAGGTCTTGCAGGATCACCTCTAACGAGAGCAAGTTGGCCGGCTGGTCGTCTACAAGAAGGACGTTGACCTTCGTGTCCGAGGCCCCATCTAGGGAAATTGTCGATGGGTGAATCGTTTCGGGCATATTCAGTCTCGTCCCGGCGCCCGCAGTCATCGACAAAAGCGGAGAACGGTGTAATCCGGTCGGCGCTGACCAAGCGAACTCGCACAAGGAGATTTTATTTTATGGAACCCTCGGTCTGGACACCAGCAGATACACGTTACGCTGCCGAGTGACAACGATGGGATTGACTTTCTTTCTCGGACTGACTAACCTATACATCCGTATATACTGTGCGCACGCACTTCCCAGCGGTGCTTGCAAGAGGGAATCGAACATGGAACCGAATCTTGCCGCACCTTCTGTCGAGTCGTCGTCGGAAACCCAGGAGTTGACTCAGCCGCCGGCTTGCCCATACTGTGGGGGAACCTGCATCGAGTTGCGTGGCTTCTGGCGTTGTCCCCGCTGCCGGTACCACATTTGCGATGGATGTGAAAGCGATGGCTGACTCGCCCGGACGGTCCGGGCGAGTCGATCGTTAGTACAAGGCTACCCGAATTCGTTGCCGGGACTTTTCAGAAACACGAAAAAAGGTGTCTGGAACTTTGAACTTGAGAATTCCAGACACCTTGTGGTTGGTGGTTCTTATATCCGCTTGGCGGCGGTTCGCAGAACCGCACGGGGCGGGACACCGCGCGGTTCTGCGAACCGCCGCTCAACGGACAGCATGAACCGGACCGTGTATTAGTGCCCGAATGGCACAGCCAAGGCCAAAGCTTGACCGGAGGCGGTGAGCATCCAAGCCCCGGTGGAATTCCCGTTGGCGTCGAAGAGCTGTTCGTAAACCTGATTGTCTGCCATGACCGCGAACAGTTCCTCCCGATCCAGGCTGTCAAACCCGACGGCAATCGACTGGGCCTGCCCTGGTTGGGTCAGGATATAGCCGCCCAGCGAATTGCCGGCCGCGTCAAACTTGAGCGAATAGACCTGGCTGTCCGACAGCATGATGGCGAACAGCTCCGGGGAGCCGTTGCCGTAGGCCCCCACGGCAATCTGCTTTACCGCACCCGCGCCGACGAGTGTGTAGCCGCTCAACGGGTTGCCGGTCGCATCGAACTTCAGTGAATAGACCTGACTGTCCGACAGCATGATCGCGAACAGCTCCGGATCGCCGGCAGCATCGGCGCCCACCGAGATCTGTGTTACTTGGCCTGAATGGGCCAAGACCAAGCCCGTGAGCGGATTGCCGGCCGCGTCAAACTTAGCGTAGTAAACCTGGCTATCGGTGCCGATGGCAAACAGCTCAGGATTGTGGCTGGCATCGGCACCCAGCGTAATGGACCGCACCGCCCCACCCGCAATCGGGCTGTAGCTGCCCATGGGATTGCCCGCGTTGTCGAACTGGGCCACCGAGACCTGGTTATTCAGGCCAACAGCGAAGAGCAGGGGGAGGCCGGAAGCATCGTTACCGACCGTGATCGCCTGCACCGCCCCGGGCTGGACGAGGAAGAAGCCATTTTGATTCCCGGCGGCATCGAACGTTTCGGCGTATACTTGGTGGTCGCTGAGGCTGATGCCGAACACCTCAAATCCCGTGCCTTCCAGTCGGGCCACGGCGATCGCCGAGAATTGGCCCGGCGCAGTCAAGAAGTAACCTCCCGTGGGATTGCCGCCCGCATCGAGCTGCCGCCCGTAGACCTGATGGTCGGGCCCCAGGACGAACGTTACCGACGGCTGACCGATGAAGGGGGGTTCAACCGCGCCGATGGAGACATTCGTCACGAACAATGCTGGCCGGGGGAAGCCGCGCGCATCGGTTGCGGGGGCACCGGTGCTCACGCCATTGCCGATTGCCAGGCTGTTGGGCATCGGGAATTCGGTTTGGACAATCTGCTGAATAAATGTGGAGCCGGCCGTCGGTCCAGTGTTGACCGTTCCATTGAGCGGGAACAAGTTGGGGGGGCCGAACTTGTCGGTGGACGAGGTCAGGCCGGGGATGCTGTGCGTACCGAGGAGGTTGCCACCTCCGTCGGTCAACGGAACCGGGGTAAAGAGGTCCGGCGAAGTGGGCGCGGTATTCCCGGAGACGAGGGTGTTCTGAATGCGGATGACGCCCGCGCTGCCATTGGCGATCCCGCCGCCGCTTCGCCCGGCTGTGTTGCCGTTGATTGTGTCGTTGAGGATCAGGACGTCCCCGGAGGCTCCGCTCAAGGAGGGAGCCAGCCCGAGGCCGCCGCCGTCGAGAAGGGTCGAGTTGGCGAACAGGGTATCGTTGACCAGCGTGGAGCCTGACCCGCTGGCGAAGGTGCCGGAGCCCGCAAACAGAATTGCGCCCCCGCCGTTTACCGCTTGGTCTTGATTGAGCGTGGTATTGGAAATCACGAGTTGAGTGCCGTTGAAGAACATGCCGCCGCCAACGTGGCTGGCCACGTTGCCCGTGAACTGCGAGTTCGTGACGGTGAGGAGGCCGGTTCCCTGGTCGATGGCGCCGCCGTCGCCGTTGATGCCGTTGACCGCCGTGTTGTTGAGGAACAGGCAATTGTTGACACTCACGCTCACAATGCCGCTGGGAGCATCGATGCCGCCACCTTTGCCCCCGGGTCCGGCCACGGCCGGGTCGCCGCCGTTGGTGCCGACCGCATGGTTGTTGTCGAGGGTATCTTGCGTCAGGGCCAGAACCGTGGCAGCGTCCTCGATGCCGCCGCCGTTCGGAGCGACGTTGTTACTGATGCGCGTGTTGATCACCGTTGCCGTACCGCCAGTGAAGAAGATGCCGCCCCCTCCGAGGGTGCCCTCCGACTGGTTCCCCTGGGCCACGTTGGTTGTGATATCGCTGTTGCTGATCGTGGTCGTCGTGCCGTCGCCCCCCGCCTGGATGGCGCCGCCATTGGTGCCCGCGAAATTGTTAGTGAAAAGGCAGCTGTTGACCTTCAAGTTACCGAGCATGTTCTCATCGCCAAAGCCGCCGCCGGTTGTGCCCGAGTAATTCATCGCAACGGTGCAGAAGTTCAGGCTGACGCTGCCGTTGCCGGCGTTGCCGATGCCACCGGTCGGACCATTGAAGGCCACGTTGTTAGCGACGATCGCGCTGTCGAGAGTCAGGTTGGCGCTCACTGGGCCGATTGCATCGAGCCAAATGCCGGCGCCCTGGTTCACGCAGGTATTGTTCGTAATCTGGGACAAGCCGTTGATGAAAACTTGGCCCTGGCCGTCCGTCTCGACGCCGCCGCCAGCGTCGCCAGCGAAATTGTTGGAGATAAACGATTTATTTTTTATCGTGAGGGTCCAAGGCGTGTTGCTCAGGTTCTCCATCGAGATGCCGCCACCGTCGGCAGTCGCGAAGTTATCGGTAAGGATCATGTTATCCAGGACAACACTGGCCGGGCCGATGGATCGGATCCCGCCGCCGCTGCCGGCGACACCGTCGCTGGGGGATGCGCTGCCGTGCTGGATGACAAAGCCCTGGAAGGTGACCGTGAACGGCACGTTGAAATTGTCGGGATTGATATCGAAGACGCGGCTATTGAAGCCTCCATCGACGGCAACGAAACTGCCACTCGTATTGGCAATGGTCAAGTTTCCGCCCCAGGGAACAATATCAAAATCATTCGACGGATTGGTTGCCGACGGGCTCTGCGACAGGAGGGTGATCCGGTAGGTGCCGGGAACCGTCAGATTGATGGTGTTCCCTCCGGGCGTGAAGTTGGCTGCATTGATGGCCGAACGCAGCGTGACAACGCCCGGTCCCGGATTGAGGACATCGGCCAAGCTATTGACGTTAAACACTGCTGGAGCAAGACGGTCTTCCAGATGCTCCATTCCCAGACGGGCCCGGCAGGGACGGCCGTTCCGAGAACTTCTCTGGTCTCGGCGAAGGGCGTTGGCGATCCAGTACTTGATACGGTTGCTCATGAATCAACTCCTCTTGGATAAGGGTCTCACTATGTGGACAGATACCGCGCGTGCGGCATCGGTTACCGCGCTGTACTCCAGTGCTGGATGGCGACAGGGCGAATAGGGTGGGCCAAGGCGGTGAGGCAGAGTCGCCAGGGGAGTCTGGCCAGTGGTTCACCCCTGCGTCTCTGTCTTAGGTATTGCTCAGGGTGTAACACGATTTTTCTGATGGCCACTTGCGGCTTCGCGCTGCCGAGAAAATGCCGAATGGACTGGAGCCTGCAAGCCGGACGCGCCAGCGGAGGACCGCAGTATTCTGCGCTGACGCGTCCGGCTTGTGGTTTGCCGAAGTACGCACGCGGAAGCTGCGCCCAATCATTGTTCCGGCCGCTTCGTGGCTTCCGCCTGAGTCCGCGGACGCAGATAGAACCCAGCGCGGGGGTGGAAAAGAATGTTGGAAGAGAGGGAAGTGTCCTCGATCCGCACGGCCAGCATATTCCATCCCTGCGTCAACGGCACCAGCGTGGGTCCAAGGTCGGTCGTCGGGGCTCCGTTGACCCACAGCCGCGCGTTGACCTTGTTCGGTTTCACCAGCTCCACTACCGCCTGTTGCGGCTGCGGCGCATAGACACGGGTCAAGTAATACGGTTGGCCGTTGGCGACGGGCACGTAGCCGTTGGGATCGTCCGGCGAAAGGTACCAACGGGGTGCTTTCGGCCCTGGCTCAAAGGGAGAGCCTGGTTCCCAGGTATCTGCGATCCACCATCCGGCCTGGAACAACGTCGGCTCGGGCGGCCGGGCAAGCTTCGCCAGCCGATCCGCGTCGGCCGCGGCCCGGTCCCAATCCTCCATACGGGCGTAGACTCCGGCGCGGAGACGGAGCGCTTTCCGGTCCGTGGCGTCTGCCGCAATGCGTGCGTTGAGCAGCGGCAGCAGCGTGGGCGCCCGTTCGTTGTCATAGCCACGTGTGGCATCCCAGATATGGATCGTACCCTTGGAACTGGCGTAAGCGAGCCGCATGCCGTCGGGGCTCCAGGCCATCCAGAGAATCGGACCGGCCTGTGCGCGCAAAGTCAGGATGGGGTTACCGGTGACCGCATCCCATAGATGCACGCGGTCATCCTCCGTGGCGGTAGCCAGCTCCTTGCTGTCTGGACTCCAGGCCAGGACCTCGACGCGCTGGGTGTGCCGGAGAGGAGGAAACGGAGCATGCCCCGTGGCCGCTTCCCGCACCTCTACGGCATAGTCCGAAAGCGAGGCGATGTGAACGCCATCCGGACTCCAGAAGGGCAAGTTGTTGCTATCCACCGAAGTGGGCCAGGAGCTGACCAGGGCACCCGTCTGGGCATCATGGATGCGGATCTTGTACGGCCGTTCGCCCACGGCCATGCGGTCGCCGCGCGGACTCCAAGCCGCCCCATGGCCTCGGAAGGAAACGCGGCTCACGGTGCCCGCTGACATTTCGCGCAACCGGACCGTGCCGTCCTCGGTGTCCCAGGCCAGCCACTTCCCATCGGGGCTCCAGGAAACGGAGGCGATCGCATGGTTGTCGCCGGGGAGGTTGGCCAAAAGGCGGCCGTCTTCCCCGTCCCAAAGCTTGACCGTCGTGTCGCTGCTTCCACTGGCCAATATGCGGCCGTCCGGACTCCAGCTCACTTCATTGATGTAGGCCGTGTGGTCGCACATCTGAGCGAGGAGGCCGCCGGTGGCCACGTCCCACGTCTGAACCATGCCGTCTACGTGCCCGGTGGCGAGTTTCCGGCCATCGGGGCTCCAACATACCCTCAGATAGGGTTCGCTGTGATCGCTGACGACGAGGGTGTGCAGCTCGGGCTTGGCGTCGAGTTGCCACACCTTGATTTCGCCGTTCCAGCCGCGTTCCGCAGATGCCAGGCGCGTGCCATCGGGGCTCCAACTCACGACGGCAAGGTGAGAGCCGGTGTGTCCCCAGAGGGTGAGCAGCAGCTCACCCGAATCTGCATCCCAAATCCGGACGGCCAGGTCGTGGCAGGCCGCAGCCACACGCGAACTGTCCGGGCTCCAACAGATTGCCCCCTCAAATCCCTCTACCAAAGAATCCGGAATCGCGCGGATGGCGGTGTACGTGGCGGCGTCCCAGATTTGGAGGTTCTTGCTCCAAGTCGCCGTGGCAAGCTTGCGTCCATCAGGGCTCCAGCGCACGGAGCTCACTTCGCCACGCACTCCTTCCAGCTTGCCCACTTCTTTGCCGCTGTCGGTGTCCCAGATTTTTACCATGTTGCCGGGAACACTCGTGGCCAAACGCCGGCCGTCAGGACTCCAGCATGCCGAGGTGAACTCGACACAATTGCCTGGCAGAGCAAACACCGGTTTGCCCGCGCGCAGGTCCCAGATGATAATCCGCTCCCCACGTTCGGCCGCGGCTAACCGCAGACCATCGGGACTGTAGGCCACGCTTTGCAGGAAATTGGGATGCTGCAAGCGGGACCGGACCTCCTTTCCCGTGGCCGGGTCCCAGAGCCCTACCGACTTGTCCGACCAGTTGGCGCTCGCCACACAGCGGCCATCCGGACTCCAGGATAAGCTAAGGATCCCCCACGGTGCCGCCGAGCAGAGGATCTGTTGCCCGGTCGTCGCGTCCCAGAACCGGATGGTATCATCGAAACCGGCAGATGCCAGGCGTCTACCGTCTGGACTCCACGCCAGTGCCGAAGCGTCCGCGGCGTGACCCCGAAGGGTCAACTGGGCGCGGCTGGCCAGGGTTTGGCAATAGAACCATTCCCAGCCACGCGGGTCGTCCTGTGCCTTGAGGCCCCGCCAGTCGTGCAGCAATTGTGTCACCTGGCTAATGCTGCCCGGCACATCCAGCGTCATGCCAGTGAGGTTGGTTTTGGCAAGGTACAGGTTTCGGATGGCAAGCTCGCGGCGTTGCTCGGCCAATTGCTGGGCGCTCTCGGCTCGCCCCTGGGCCGCCAACGCCACGGCCTCTGCCTTCGTGGCTTTTTGGCGCTCGGCCTCCTTCTGGACGGCGGCGGTCGTGGAAATGGTCGTCGCTACCGCCAGGATTCCGGTCACCGCCGTCAGCGCGAACGCCACCGCTTTGTTGTGGCGAATCCAGCGGGCGCACCGCTCGCCCAGCGACGCCGGCCGGGCCTTGATTGGCTCATCTGCAAGCAATCGCTGGAGGTCATCGGCCAACGCCAGCGCGCTGGGGTAGCGTTTCCCAGGCTCCTTTTCCAGGCACTTCAGACAAATCGTATCCAGGTCACGAGGCACGTGGGGCTGGAGGCGGCGCGGCGGCACGGGTTCTTGCTGACGCACCTGCTCGAGGGTGTGCAAGGCACTGGTCCCTTGGAACGGGGGCCGGCCCGTGAGCGCCGTGTAGAGGATGGCTCCCAGGGCGTAGATATCGGCCGCCGGTCCGACGGTATCACGCCCCGACGCTTGCTCGGGGGCCATGTATTCCGCCGTGCCGACGAGGGTACCGCTGAGGGTCTTGATATCCGACCCGGTCAGGAACTTGGCGACGCCGAAATCACAGATCTTGGGCTGTCCGTCTGCGGTCAAGAGCACATTACTTGGCTTGAGGTCGCGGTGGACGATCCCGTGTTGGTGGGCGTAATGGGCGGCGCGGGCCAGGGCCTCGAGCAAGGCGGCAGCCTGGCGCGGCGGCTGCGGACGGCCGGCCATCAGGGTGGACAGATTGCCTCCTTCCACGAACTCCAGCGTGAAGTACGGCCGGGCAACGTCGGCCTCGACCACATGCTCGCCGACCTCATAGATCTGCACGATACCAGGATGCTGTAGGCGGGCCACGGCTTCTGCTTCTGCGCGGAAACGGGCACGCTCATCGTGGTGCGCATACGGCCCGCCGAGTAGCATTTTCAGGGCCACCGTGCGCTGGAGCTTGAGATGACGCCCCCGATAGACGACCCCCATGCCGCCCCGGCCCACTTCGTCCAAGATCTCGTACTCCCCCACCCGCGCCGGCGGGGCCCCCGGAACCGTCATTGGACCATTCTGCACTGATCGCCGGTAGGCGTCGATGACGGGATCGGACAGGCCCTCCAGGGACCGGACCGCTTCCTCACACCGAGGACAGTTTTCCAGATGCCCGGCCAGCTCTTCTAGGACATTTTCCGGCAGATCGCCCAGGTGGAAGCCGGTCAATTCGTCCGGCGTCAAACACTCGGTGCGCGACATATCGCTCCTTCCCTGAGAGGTCTAAAGGCTGGATTCCGCTCTAGGTGCGTCATAGTATAACCCAGCAAGAGCAGAACCGTTCCAACCCGTTCCACCACTGGACAAGGTGTCTCGAACGCAAAACTCACCGTTCCGGACACGTTATCCGGCACGAAGGCGAATCGCAGCAGAGCTGTCATTAACGTATTGCTGGCCGTGTAACACTAGCCGAGGCCACGATAACAATGGCTGTACCCGACTCGCAATCCTCGGACAGCCCGACCTCGGGCGCGCGTCCCACGTCGTTGACGTTGCTGCAACGCCTCCGCGCCAACGACGACGAAGCCTGGCGCACAATGGTACAGTTGTACAGCAATCTAGTCGCGCACTGGTGTGCCCGCGGAGGCGTACGAGGCGCAGATGCAGAGGATGTGGCTCAGGAAGTGTTCCATGCGGCGGCTACCCACCTCGAGAATTTCCGCCGTGATCAGCCCGGGCACTCCTTTCGGGCTTGGTTACGCGGCATCACCCGCCACATGGTGCTCCAACATTTTCGCCGCAGCGCACGCCATCCCAAAGCGATGGGCGGGACAGACGCCCTGCTTCGGCTCAAGGAGGTAGAAGACGGGACTCCCCGCGACGCGGCTGACGATGAGGATCCGGCCGAGGAGCTGGACGGGCTTCGCCGGCGAGCGCTGGAGCTGGTGCGTGGGGAATTCGAGGAGCGAACCTGGCAAGCATTCTGGCTCACCGTCGTCGAAGGCCGTTCTCCCGTCGCCATCGCTGCCGAAATGGGGGTAAGCTCCGCGGCCGTCCGGATGGCCAAGTCACGCGTCCTTCGCCGGCTGAAAAAAGAGTTCGGAGACCTGATTCAGTGAACGGCTCTGCTGCACGATCGTGTACGGTCATGATCCTTCAATTCATGCTCGGTTCAGGAATAGTCGGCGGTGCCAAGCGGTACCAGAGGTCGATGGCCGGTACATCGAACAGAAGTTGTCCGTTGGCCGGCACGATGGACCAGGCGCCGGCCGCTACCTCGCTCTCCAATTGCCCAGGTCCCCAGCCGGCGTAGCCGCTGAAGATCCGGTAGCGCAGCCCCGGCTCGGCGGAGGCATCGTTGAGCCGGCTGAGGCAGGACGCATCGCCAAGGTAGATTCCAGGAGCCACCTCTTTGGGCGGCGGCTCGGAAGACGCTTCCGTCCACTCGGCGTGACCGTGGAGCATCAGCAAACCTTGCGACTCGCACGGTCCGCCGGCAAAGACGGGAAACGGCAACCCCTCGATGGTGACGGCTCGGTTCACGACCAGGCCAAACGCTCCGGCGTCACCGTGCTGGAGGAGCAAGACCACCGACTGACGGAAGGAGGCATCTTGCAAGCTGGTTTTAGCTACCAGGAACCTACCCGCAAACGAGGACATGGTATCCCACCTCGAGCGCTCAAGGACGAATCCCGGGTCTCCCTTGTTATCATTTTACCCCGTTGGCTCAAGAGGGCAGGCCCATCGCCCCTGGCGATCGCAAAAAAGGCCGAATTTTGTCGGGGGGGTTGTTCTGGATCGGCCAACCCGATAAGCTGTTCCGAAAATAGAAGCTTTGGGCCCAGCCCCGAACGCTTCCCCATTCTGAAGGAAAGCACCTTCTCGGGTGCACGCGCTTCCGGTGGTGCTTTCGATCCTCGCATCGCGGCGGCACAGCGTGTCCCGCGGAAGGAGTGATGACCTATGGCCGAGGGACCAGATGCCGGTCGCCCAAGAGCCATGAGCAAATCCGAAATCGTCGCGACCTTGGCAGAAAAGGTGGGGATCAGCAAAAAGCAGGCCAGCCAATTCTTGGAAGCCCAAGCAGAGCTCGCCTACCAGCAGGCCAAGAATACGTTCGCCATTCCCGGCATCGGCAAGCTTGTGCTGACCCAGCGTCCGGCACGGCAAATGGTGATGCGCTTTGGACCCAGAGCGGGCCAGACCGTGCAAGTTCCGGAGAAGAAAGTCCTGCGTTTCCGCGTGGCCAAGGCGGCCAAGGATGCCATCCTCGCCAAAAGCTGATCCTCGCGCATCCGCCGGCGACTCAGAGTTGGGGACCCTGTTATAATGGTGCTCGTGCACAGTGCACCGGAATGCCACCTGGCCCATCCCCGAGCCGAAGCGAGGACCGCATCGTGACGATACCTGTAGTTGCCATCGTGGGCCGCCCCAATGTGGGCAAGTCTTCGCTGTTCAATGCCCTGGCCGGCCGGCGCATCGCCATTGTAGATCCCACGGCTGGAGTGACGCGCGATCGTGTCTCCACCCTGATTGCGGCCGATAACCGCTACTTCGAGCTGGTGGATACCGGCGGCATAGGGATCCAGGATGTCGATCAACTCACAGCCGAGATTGACCAACAGATCGAAACCGCTATCGACCAGGCCGCGGTGATTTTGTTCGTCGTCGATGTCCGGGCCGGGCTCGCGCCCCTGGATGAGCAAGTGGCCGAGCGGCTTCGCCATGCCGGCAAGCCTGTCGTGTGTGTGGCCAACAAATGCGATACGCCGTCCCTGGATCCCCAGGCCGCGGAGTTTTATCAGCTCGGATTCAATCCGCTGATCTGCGTCAGCGCTCAGCACAAGCGCGGAAAAACCGAGCTGCTCGACCTCGTCCTCGAACGGCTGCCCGAGGCGGGCGAAAGCCCCACAGTGGACGTGGCCATGAAGCTGGCCATTGTCGGCCGGCGCAATACCGGGAAAAGCACCTTCATCAACAGCCTGGCCCAATCCGAACGCATGATCGTCAGCGAAGTTCCCGGCACCACCCGGGACAGCGTCGATGTGCGTATTGAGCGGGACGGCAAGGTCTTCATTGCCATCGATACCGCAGGTGTGCGCCGCAAGAAAAGTGTCGCTTCCGATATCGAGTTTTACAGCCTGACGCGGGCTCAGCGTTCGATCCGGCGTGCCGACGTGGTACTGCTCTTCCTCGATGCGACCCAACGCATCAGCAAGGTCGATAAGCAGCTCGCCGATTACATTCTCCAGCAGTACAAGCCGGCGATCTTCGTCGTCAACAAGTGGGACTTGCTGGTGCCGCTGGCGACCGGCGAATTCGGCGACTACTTGCGGCGTATATTTCCCAATCTCGATTTCGTGCCCATTGCCTTTACCACGGCCAAGACCGGCCGAAACGTGTATACGGTCCT
>DATGIQ010000193.1:0-20890 GCA_035295665.1 Gemmataceae bacterium
TTTCACCGAGTCGCTCGTGGAGACAGTGATCCGGTCGTTACGCCATTCATGCAGGTCGGAACTTACCCGACAAGGAACTTCGCTACCTTAGGACCGTCATAGTTACGGCCGCCGTTTACCGGAGCTTCGGTTGCGAGCTTCGGGAAGATTGCTCCTCCCTAACCCCCTTCCTTAACTTACCGGCACCGGGCAGGCGTCAGTCTCTATACCTCCGCTTGCGCGTTCGCAGAGACCTGTGTTTTTAGTAAACAGTCGCCAGATCCCTTTCACTGCGGCCCCCGGAGGCTGTGACACCTCCAAGGGCACCCCTTCTCCCGAAGTTACGGGGTTATTTTGCCGAGTTCCTTCACGAGCGTTCTCTCGAGCGCCTGAGAATCTTCATCGCGCCTACCTGTGTCGGTTTTAGTACGGACACCCCGGTTGTCCGATACCGGCTTTTCTCGACGTTCCGTCCGACGACTTCGGGATCATAAATGCCCTCGCCCTTGCGGGACGCGCACATCTAGCAGCGCGCTCGCCTTGGGGAACGTGTCCTGGTATCTTCGACCGCGCGGGGTGGTGCCGGAATATTAACCGGCTGTCCATCGGCTACGCCTGTCGGCCTCGCCTTAGGGCCCGACTAACCCTGGGCGGATTTACCTTCCCCAGGAAACCTTAGGCTTTCGGCGAACAGGATTCTCACCTGTTTTATCGTTACTCGTTCCGGCATGATCACTCGCACTTCCTCCAGGGCTCGTTGTCCGTACCCCTTCGCTGGTTGGTGCGACGCTCTCCTACCGCAGGATTGCTCCTGCCCGCCGCTTCGGTGCCGTGCTTAGTCCCGTTCATTATCGGCGCAGGACCCCTCGACCAGTAAGCTATTACGCACTTTTGAAATGGTGGCTGCTTCTAAGCCAACATCCTGGCTGTCGTTGGGATCCGACCTCCTTTCGCACTGAGCACGCCTTAGGGACCTTAGCGGGCGGTCTGGGTTGTTCCCCTCTCGACGACGCAGCTTATCCCGCGCCGTCTAGCTGCCGGGACTTGGTCCAACGGTATTCGGAGTTTGGTTTCGAAGGGTAGCCGGGTAGGCCCCCTTTCGAATTCAGTCGCTCTACCCCCGTTGGCAACGATCCCGACGTTAACCCTAAAGTTATTTCGGAGAGAACGAGCTATCTCCACGTTTGATGATACTTTCAATCCTCCACGCGGGTCATCCCCCAGTTTTTCAACACTGGTGAGTTCGGACCTCCATGGGGTGTTACCCCCACTTCATCCTGCCCACGCGTAGTTCACGTGGTTTCGCGTCTACGGCTGCCAACCGGGGCGCCCATTTCGGACTCGCTTTCGCTGGGGCTCCGCAGCAACGCTGCTTAACCAAAGGCTCGCAACCGTAAGTCGCCGGATCATTATGCAAAAGGCACGCCGTCACCCCTGCCCGAAGGCAAGCCTCCGGGACAGACGGGCTCCGACCGCTTGTAGGCATGTGGTTTCAGGTTCACTATCCTCCCCTGAGAGGGGTTCTTCCCATCTTTCGCTCGCGCTACTTGTACGCTATCGGTCGCCGGCGAGTACTTAGCCTTGCGGGATGGACCCCGCTGATTCAGACCGGCTTCCACGTGTCCGGTCTTACTCAGGTGCCAGACGGGAGGGCCTTCGCAGTCGCGTACGGGACTATCACCCGCTATGGTCGCTCTTTCCAGAGCTGTTCCGCTTGCCAAGGCCTTGGTCACTCCCTCTCATTGAAGAGAGCCTGGTCCTTCAACCCCGCCCGGACGAGTCCAGGCGGTTTGGGCTAGGGCCGGTTCGCTCGCCGCTACTAGGGCCGTCGCGGTTGCTTTCTTTTCCTGGAGGTACTGAGATGTTTCAGTTCCCCCCGTTCGCTCCAGCCGCTTATGGATTGGGCGGCTGGTCATTCGGGAATCCCGGGCTCAACGCTCGTTGGACAGCTCCCCCGGGCTTATCGCAGTCTTCCACGCCCTTCATCGCCTGCCGGCGCCAAGACATCCCCCACACGCCCTTGGTAGCTTGGCCGCGCCGACCCCGCCCCCGCACATGCAGAAGCAAGCTTCGGCACCGCTGCTCCTACCGGCCTGTTCCAGGCCGGAGTAACGATCCTTCTCTCATATCAGGGCTCATGCAGAGATTCGCACTCGAGTCTCCCCCGGCAGCACGCTGCCGGAGCAGATCGAGATGTGAAATTGCAACTCTTTCCGCATCCCAAGTTGTCAAAGATCAATCCCTGGTTTCGAGAAAGGTCCTCCCCAGAAGGATTCACCTCTCCCCTTCACTGACCAGGGGTCGGGCCACGCGAACCATGGCACGACCCGCAGTCAGGGAAGAACTTCCCTATCGAACATGTGGAGATGACGGGGTTCGAACCCGCGACCTCCGGCTTGCAAAACCGGCGCTCTCCCAGTTGAGCTACATCCCCAGTTCCTTGGCCGACCGGCCACAATGGGCGTACTTGGATTCGAACCAAGGACCTCAGCTTTATCAGAGCTGCGCTCTAGCCAACTGAGCTATACGCCCTGAATTCAGCAAACAAAAAAGCCAAACCCACTTGGGTTTGGCCCTATCCACCATAAGGAGTTGGATAGAGCGTCAGGTCTCCTCGCTCGCAATGCTCGGTCTTGCAGTCATGAACACGCTGGTCTCAATAGGAAGCGATAAACCGCCACAGACGCCACGAGTGGCACGGGCTTTGTAATTATAAGGCTGCTTGGAGAACTGTCAACTCAAAAAGAAGCGAATTCGCGTCGGAACCCGCGCGAGAACGGAAAAGACCGAACGATTCCCCATCCGCTTCGTTTCCCTCGAGAATGGAAGCGTGTTGGAAGCTGGTCCTCGGACTTCTATCTGGCCCAGAGCTTACGATCGAGACTCCGGTAGCTGATTGCTTCGATGACGTGTCCCGGACGAATATCCGCCGAGCCGTCCAGATCCGCGACGGTGCGAGCCATTCGCAAGACGCGGTCGTGAGCCCGTGCCGACAAGCCCAATTCATCCATTGCGGTCTTCAGCAGGCCGCGGCATTCCTCGTCCAGCGGGCAAAAACGCCGGAGCTGACGGCTTGTCATTCGGCTGTTGAGGCGGCGACTTTCAGCACCAAAACGCTCCTGCTGGGCCTGGCGGGCCCGCTGGACCTGTTCACGCATGGCCGCACTTGGGGTACCGTCTGCGCCGGCGGCTAATTCCTGGAAGGGCACACCCGGTACTTCGATGTGCAGGTCGATGCGGTCGAGGAGCGGTCCGCTGATCCGGCCCATATAGCGCTCGATTTGCATGGGGTTACATTTGCAGGCACGCCGGCTGTCGCCGAGATATCCGCAAGGACAGGGATTCATCGCCGCCACAAGGATGAAGCTGGCAGGGAACGTCGTCGACGTCAGTGCCCGCGAAATGGTCACTTGGCCGGCTTCGAGTGGTTGCCGCAAGACTTCCAGACTGCGGCGGTGGAATTCCGGTAGTTCATCAAGGAAAAGTACGCCATGATGGGCCAGGCTGATCTCCCCCGGTGCCGGCGTACTGCCCCCGCCGACCATGCCGGCATCACTGATGGTATGATGCGGAGTACGGAACGGGCGCACGGCCAGGAGCGATTCATCGGGCTTGAGACGGCCCAGGGCACTGTAGATTCGCGTCGTTTCTAAACTCTCCGCCGGCGTCAACGGCGGCAGGATGGTGGGCAGGCGCTGAGCTAGCATCGTCTTGCCGCTGCCCGGGCTTCCAATGAAAAGCAGATTATGCCCGCCGGAGGCGGCAACCACTAAAGCCCGCTTGGCAAACTCTTGGCCGCGGACATCGGCAAAGTCCACATCATACGTATTAAGCCGCGCGAACGTCTCTTGAATTTCGGAAGCAACCGGTTCCGCAGGAAGCTGTCCCGAAAGGATGCCGACGGCCTCGGCCAGGGAACGCACGCCAAAGACGGCTACCGCCTCGACGACCGCGGCTTCGCGGGCATTGGCGGCCGGCAGCAACAGCTTGCGGATGCCGTGCTCGGCGGCGGCCATGGCCATCGAGAGGGCCCCCTTGATCGGTCGGACGCTGCCGTCGAGTGCTAATTCTCCAATGGTAGCGAAGTCTCGTAGCTGTTCCGGCAATAGCTGACCGGTCGCCACGAGGAGACCGAGCCCGATCGGAAGATCGAAGCCGCCTGCGTCTTTGCGCAGGTCCGCCGGGGCCAAATTGATGACAGTTCGGCCGGGATGGCGATCGTAACCGAGGTTGGCCAGGGCGCGCTCAATTCGGTGAATGCTCTCACGCACCGTCAGTTCTGGCAAGCCGACGAGCACGGTCTTGGGCAGACCCGAGGAGACATCCACCTCGACTTCGACGGGAACGGCCTCGATGCCGGTGAGGGCAAAGGTGTTCAGCTTGGCGAGCATTGACGAGTGGCTCCGGAGAGGGCACCGCGATGGACTCAGCCAACCAGCCATGGCCGATTCCACGAGCAGTTTTACCTCATCTCCAGGCCGACGGCAAATATTCTCTGAGCGGGCTCAAGGAAGATGCATGGATCAAACCCGGAACGGTTGACAGGAACGCCTGACTCGCCCATTATTACTCCCCAGCGGCCGTGTCGCCTTGTCTGCGTCCTTGCTTTTTCGTCGGAGAATCGCCATGGTTTCCTGGTTGCTCGTTTCGATGCTGATTCTGGGAGCGGTTCATGATCAACCTGCGACTAAACCAGTCGTGCCATTAATTCATGCCCATGCACACAATGACTACGAACATCCACGGCCGCTCTTCGATGCCCTCGATCACGGCTTCTGCAGCGTCGAAGCCGATGTCTATTTGGAAAACGGCCAACTTCTTGTCGGCCATACCCGTGACGCCCTGCGACCCGAGCGGACCCTGGAAAAACTTTACCTGGATCCGCTGCGGGAGCGCGTTCGCGCCCACGGCGGCCGGGTCTACCGTGACGGACCGACGGTTTTTCTCCTCATTGATGTCAAAACCGAGGCGAACGCAACCCATCGAGCGCTCCACGAAGTGCTGGCCCGCTATGCCGAGATCCTCTCGACCTTCGACCGCGGAAAATTCGAGCAGAAAGCCGTGACCGCCGTCATCAGCGGCAACCGGGCCCCCGAGTTGCTGGCGGCCCAGACCGTGCGCTACGCTGGGATCGATGGCCGGCTGAGCGATCTCGATTCGCCGGTTCCTGCGCACCAGATGCCGTGGCTCAGTGATCGCTGGACCGCCCATTTCCATTGGCAGGGAGATGGCCCCATGCCGGCCGACGAACGCACTAAACTGGAGCAGTTAGTCCGCAAGGCGCACCAACATGGCCGGCTGGTGCGCTTCTGGGCTACGCCGGAGCTGCCGGCGTTTTGGCGCGAAGTGCGCTTGGCGGGAGTGGATCTAATCAATACCGACAAGCTGGCGGAGCTGCAGCGCTTCCTTCTAGATGCGCAGCGGTAAGCAACTCTGCCCTACGTTGCAGGCTAATGATTGGAAAACGTCCGCTTCCTGGCCCCTTCTACGATCTGTTGGGCAATATCCAGTCCAACTTCGCAGTTCCAGGCTTCGCTGAGACGCGCAAATACAGGACCCGGCTTACCGGCTCCGATTACGGTGCCGTTGATGCTCGTGACGGGCATGAGGCAATAGGGCGTACTCGTCGTGAAGGCCTCGTTGGCGCGGAGGGTGTCTTCGAGGGAAAGCTCGCGTTCGGAAAAAGGAATGCCCAATCTTCGGGCTAGTTCGATCACCGTTGCCCGGCTAATGCCGGGCAGGATATTGGCAGGTGTGGGTGAAACGATCGTGCCCTGCTCCACAATCAGGAAGTTGGCCGCGGCCGTCTCAGTGACATGGCCTTGCAAATCCAGCAGAAGAGCGGCGGCGTCGGCATCGATGCGCTGGGCTTCCTTGTCGGCCAGGTAGAAATGCATGCGGCTTCGGCATTTCATCGTTGGATCGGAACACTGCGGTGGTAGATGGCGAAGCGAGGGTGTGACCAGGTGGGCACCCATTTGCAGATTGCGAGCCCAGCGCTCGAAGGGCAACGGGAATGTATGAATGCAGATCGTGGGGCCGGCGCGCACCGCTTGGGCCGGGAGACCAGCGAAGGCCGCGTATTCCCCAGCCGTCACGAAGCAAATGGCTCCTAACTCAGCAGCAGGATCGATGAGCCGGGCATGGTGTGCAACCAATTCCTGCATCAAGGCGGCAACGTCGCTTTTCGTCAGAGGAATCTCGATGCCCGCACACCGGAGTGAGTAGAAGAGCCGGTCAAGGTGGGGATCGAGCTTGTAGAGTCGTTGACGAAACGTGCGGACTTGCTCGGTAACGGTGGCCCCCAGGACGACGCCCGCATCGTAGATGTTCAGATGCGCTTCGGAGGCAGGCAGCATTCGGCCATTGAGATAGACGAGTGGTTCGGTCACGATGGCGCTTGCCTGGAGGAATTTTCGCTGGGGCGTCCTTGGGGTGGCTCGTTTCCTCTATGGTAGGCGGAGATGCCCAAACCACAAGCTCGGGTTCGCCGCGCAGGAGAGCCGCCTTACTTGAGCCCTCGCCGATCACTCGATGGATCCGCGTCGGCTTCCGCCAATCCACCCTGGAGGATCGCTGGCAGGAAAGGATTCTTCGGACGCCTCCTGAACCAGGTCAATCCGCACGGACTCCTCCGGCGTATCCAACGGAGCGACTCCCGAGCGCGAGTGCTGGAACGTGACGATCTCGACGGATTCGATCTGACGCATGAATTGCGGCTGGTTTTCCGGCTTGTGCCACAACCGGTAGCGTTCTTCCGGCGGCTGCGGGATGGGGCGCTTCTCCTCAGCCGGGATGCCGCGGCGCGTGACCCCGCGCAGAATGAGCATGCCGCCAATGGCTGCCAAAGCAAGACCGCCCCAAGAACGGCGTGTGAGCCCATAAAGAGCCAGCACACCTCCACCAAGTACAAAAGCCCAGCGGCTATCCTCTCCCCAGCTCAGGTTCGGGCCGCCGGTCTGCGGCGCGCGGGTTCTTTCGAGTTGATCGGCCATTGTTCAATCCTCCAGCGAGGCTTCGGACTTCGGTGCAGTGACCAAGGCACGGCGGGGGTGCGTAAACCAATTCGCTGTTAGCCGGGCTACTTCTTCGAGCGCTCCCGGTTCCTCGAAGAGGTGCGTCGCACCGGGGATGGCGATCATCTGCTTCTGTGGGGTGCCGAGCTGTTCGAGCGCCCGCAAATTCAGCTCGATCACAGGAACATCCGCTCCACCCACAATCAAAAGCGTCGGGGCCTGTACTCGGGTCAGCGCAGCCCCAGCCAGATCAGGACGGCCGCCGCGCGAAACAATGGCATGGATAAGATCAGGACGCTGTGCGGCGGCTACCAAGGCCGCGGCCGCCCCGGTACTTGCCCCGAAATACCCGATGGCGAGTTGCGCCGTGTCGGCATAGTGCGTTAGCCAGTCGGTAGCCTCAACCAGCCGCTGGGACAATAAATCGATGTCGAAGCGGAGGTGGGCAGTCTGAGCGTCCACGGCTGCCTCCTCCGCGGTGAGCAGATCAATCAAGAGAGTTGCCAGTCCGGCTTTGTGGAGCATCTCCGCGACATAGCGGTTCCTTGGACTATGCCGGCTGCTGCCGCTGCCGTGGGCGAACAGGATGATCTCGTGTGCCGGCGGGAGCAGGGTCAAATTCCCTTTCAGGCGGACGCGGCCAGCGCCAACTTCAACCAGGTCTTCAGTCCGTTCTGGCCTGAATGGGAAGTTCATGAAACTCTCCTCGGCACCAGGGTGCAGCTAAGCCTGTTCGCTGGGCGAGGCGACTTCCGGCACGTCCTTGCCCAGCGCGGTGGCCAGGTCAATCTGATGTTCCTGCTCGTTGACAAGGATCCCGCGGATATGCTCGGCCATCGCATATTCGCCCAGTGTTTCACACTGGCGGACGCGCTCCCGATAATTGCGCACGGTCTCATTCTCATTGTCGAGATCGAACTGCAGCATATCCTCCGCGCGTTGCGATGTCCGTACGGGCTTGGCCGTCACGCACGGCATGCCGCCGAGGTAATCAATTTGCTTGGCGATGATCAGCGCATGTTGAAGCTCTTGCTGGGCGTGTTTCTCCAGCTCTGCCGCAATCGACATATAGGCTGCACCCTTCAGAACCTGCGAATAAACCACGTAGGCTATAATCGCCTGGTATTCGCGGGCCAGATCTTCGTTGAGCCGGGTGATCAGTTGTTCCCGGGTAATCGAAGGTGCGCCGTCCGATGTAGCCCGCCGCTCTCCCAGCGCCGCTGCTTTGGTCTGTGTAGCCATGGTTGGAATTCTCCGAATGGGGAAGACTCAGCCTCTCCCAATCTTTCAAGCAAAACAGGTGCCGTGCCTGAGGTTCACGGCGGGGTACAGAAGTTGCTTTCCTGGTGGGCGGGACAGAACAATCCAGGAGCAAATTCATGGGCGTGCATCCCTGGCATGATGTGCCACTTCCCGAAGATCCCGCAAGCTATTTCCCGGTCTATATCGAAATTCCCAAAGGCTCCAAGGTCAAATATGAGCTCGACAAGGCGACGGGCCTCCTATGGGTAGATCGGATCCTCTACAGTGCCGTCCATTATCCGGCCAACTATGGCTTCGTGCCCCGTACATACTGTGAAGATCAAGATCCGCTCGATGTGCTCGTGCTGGCGCAGGAAGCAGTGGCTCCCCAGGTTCTGCTTCGGGCTCGCGCCATCGGCGCAATGCGCATGCGCGATGAGCAGAGTATGGATCATAAGCTGATCGCTGTTCATCGGGACGATCCCGACTACTCTGTGTATCAGGACATCGAAGAGCTGCCGCAGCATCGTTTGCTGGAGCTGCGCCGTTTTTTCCTGGATTACAAGAAACTCGAGGGGAAAGAAGTGACGGTCGATGCCTTCCTCGGTCCTTCCGAGGCGTTCGCCATTCTCCGAAATGCGATCGAGCTCTATGAAGTCAAGCGGCTGAGTCTGCGAGCTAGGCCCTAAGCAGGTACTGGGCGGCCCCGTTGGTTAGTCGTGCGCAATCCACCAAATGTTCTTGTTTCGCAGCGGTTCGCAAGAACTGCGCGGTTTTTGCGAACCGCTGCAGAATGGACAGGACCAACAAAAGGGGACCTTGATCCATTTCTAGGGCGTCGGCTGGCAGGTGCGGCAGAAGTCATCAACTTCCCGCTCCGCCCGAGTCTTTTCGTAACCGTATCTCTCTTGGAGCTTGCCGACCAGTTGGTCTTTCTGGCCGGCGAGTTGATCCAGCTCATTGTCTGTCAACTTGCCCCATTTCTCCTTCACTTTACCTTTGAGTTGCTTCCAGTTGCCCTTGACTTGATCCCAGTTCATCGTCTCCTCCTCTCGTTGAGTGAGTCGGCCACGACAAGTGGCTGGGTTATACAGAAACACCTTGAATCTTCTCGAGTAAACCGCGAAGCACTTCTTCTTCGTGCTGGACGCTTTCCCGGTATCCGGGTGTATGCGTGTGATGGACTTCGACGCGCGTTTCTCCCAGGGAGTTTTTCAGAACGCGCAAAAGTTCGGTCCGCTCTTGCTCATTGATGATCAGGTTAAACTCGGCCATAGCAATCTCCTTCCCGAGGAGCTTGGATTCTTTCTCCCTGCGGCTCTGTTCCCCTGGCTAATAGTCGAGCAAGTTCTGTGCCGCAGCCTTAGATGGGCTCGCGCTCGGGAACCGGCACATGGATTGCTACCATTGACATCGGAAATGCTCGGCCAGAGCGGTATCCCACTGGCTAGCGGAAGAGTTCGGTGCGCGACGGAGTTCCTGTAGAGTTGCAACCGATTGCCTGGCCTGGTTCGTCCCTGGACGAGGATGTGCCATGACAAAACTGCAACGAGCCAAGCGCTTGAACGCGTTGGCACGGCGGATCCGCGTCTGCGTCAAATGTCCGCTGCACGCTTCTCGCACCGTGGCCGTTCCGGGCGATGGCAAGCCGTCCGCGGCGGTGATGATCATCGGCGAAGGCCCCGGCAGGGAGGAGGACAAGAGCGGCCATCCGTTTGTTGGTGCGGCCGGCCGATTTCTCGATTCGGTGCTCGAGGGGAGTGGCATCAAGCGCACCGATTTCTTCATCACGAATATCGTGAAATGCCGTCCCCCGCAGAATCGGACGCCGAAGCGAAACGAGATCGAAACCTGCACCGCGAACTATCTCTTTGAGCAGATCGAGCTGGTGGACCCGAAATTGATCCTGTTACTAGGGGGCGTGGCCGCCAAGAAATTGCTGGGCGTGCAAAGCGTGAATGCCGCGCGCGGCCAGTTCATTGAACGCGACGGACGAAAGTATCTCGTCACCTATCATCCAGCGGCTCAATTCTACCGCGATGACCTGGGTGATAAGGTCAAAGAAGATTTTGCCCTACTCAAACGGGAAATGCAGATACTCAAGCGGCGCCGATCCCCGCGGATCACGACGCCTGACGCAGATGCTCCTCGTGCTGGCAAGCGTTCGCCGCGGGCGGGTGGAGCGGGATGAATCCGAGGCGTTCCATTCCCCGCCGCACGGCCGGCACATCGGTAAAAGCGGTCCGGATTCGGTTCTGCATCAGGAAGTTATCCAGCGCAAGCACCGCAGCACCCGCATCAATACCAACGATGTCGCGTCCAACCCAGGACCGATCGACGTTGATGTTGCTGAAACCATATCGGCCGTGCGCGCGCCACTGCTGATCGTGCTGGGCGGCACGCAAATTTTCCAGCACGGTCGCCGGGGCATGAGCGATGGCCGCGAGCGTGGCCATGAGGTGTGATGTCCCGTCGATGGGTCCCGCAGGAGAGTAACACCGGTACACATCCACTTCGGCGGATTCTCCCGGTCCATCGCCGGCGGATAGTCCCCAATAGGTGCGGTAGGTGGCAAAGGAATGGGCGGCTTGCTGGCAGACCTGACGGTTCGCCAGCGTCGCGATTCTGGCTTCGGCTATGAGGTCCACTTCTCCCGGCGGTCGCCAATGGTAGAGGTCGAGGAGATCGAGCCCATACTGAAACACAAACAGGCCCAGGTCGGCGTTATTGAAGCGATGACCGGCGGCCGTGCCGTAGAATGGGCGCAGAGCGGTCCATGAGTTTGCCGACAGGGCTCGGTCCGCCATCGCCCCAGCGCCCAAAACGTACATGAACGCCGTCTCGCCATTGAGGCGATCCCAGGACGAAGCCAAAAACGCTCCATCGGCGCCCTTGCCGTGGCGGAGCAGTTCACCGCTGTTCGGCTCGCTGGGAGCGGTCCAGTGCTGCCAGTCGACTCGGTCGTAAAGTTGGGTCGCCAGGCCTTCGACATCCTTGTCCTGGAGAAAGTGGCCAGCCCATAGAGCACCGGCGAGGATCCACGAGGTTTCGATGGTGCTGTAATGGTCGGCGCCATGGACAGCCCCCGTAGCAGAATCAATGAAATGGGGCACCACGCCCCATTCCTGCGGCAAGCGGTGAAGCACGGTTTCCAGGGCCGTACGGATCCGCACGGTTGCATGGGCGACGCTCAGAAGCTGGAACGGCGGCGCGGTGGCCAAAGCCAGGGCGATCAGGCCCATGCCGGTGGCGGTAGTGCTGCAAATTCCTTGCATCCGGAGCGGGCCTCCATTGCGCTGGCGGTCGAGAACCAAGCCGCTCTCCACTTGGTTGTCGAGAAAATATTGCAGCGCTTGCTTCTGCAACTGAAGCAGGAACAGTCGGTCCGCCGGCGCCAGGTCTTCCGCGTCCAAGCCGGGGCTCGGTCTCGGAGGAGTAAGCGTTGCAGAAGGGTGATGGAAGGGGCGGAGTAGCAAGTCCGAGCTCATAACCATCCCTGGCGCAGGGAAACTCTGATCCATCAGAGCCGCACGCGCGACGCCCTCACCTTGAGGCAGCGACATGTTTTTCTCGCACGACATTGTGCGTGGGCGGCGAAGAGATGCACCACGCCGTGCAAGGCCCTCTTCGTGGTCCCGTTATTCAGAGCTTACCATACGGTGGCCGGCATGATAAGACAAAAATAGAAGCGATTTTGCCCGGTCCTGGAGATATCATGGGCGTTGCCCAATTCCGCTGCGATTGTTCAGCAACAGCCACGTCCCTCCCTCATTATTGGGAGCACACCGTCGGCAGCGAACATGCCACTTTTGGCCTGCGCGCCGACTGGCAAGCGCAGTTGCGGCGCTGCCATGAGGAATTGGGATTCCGCCATGTTCGCTTCCATGGTCTGCTGTGCGATGACATGAGCACCTTGGTCCTTCACCGGCAGCAGCCGCTTGCCTCGTTTTTCAATGCCGATCAAATCTGGGATTACCTTCTCTCGATCGGCATGCGGCCATTCATTGAGCTGAGCTTCATGCCGGAACTCCTTGCCTCCGGCAAAACGACCGTCTTCCACTACAAGGGCAATGTTACGCCGCCCAAGTCGTATGCCGGCTGGGCCGGGCTTATCCGCAAACTCGTAGCGCACTTCGTGGACCGTTACGGTGTCGCGGAGGTGCGCCAGTGGTTCTTCGAAGTTTGGAATGAGCCGAATCTGAAGGAGTTTTGGACCGGGAGCCAGGCCGATTATTTCAACCTCTACCGCCACACGGTCGAAGCGATCCGAAGCGTCGATGGGCAACTGCAGGTCGGTGGCCCAGCGACAGCCAAGAATGAATGGATTACGGAATTCCTCGACTTCTGTGATCGACACCAGATGCCGGCCGATTTTGTTAGCACGCACCAGTACCCCAATGATGTCCTGTGGCAGGAAAACCAAGATACCGAGATGCAGTTGGCCCACAGCCGGCGGAGCATCCTCCGCGAATGGGCGCGGGACGTGTTCCACCGCGCCCGGGGCCGGCCGGTCTATTACACGGAATGGAACGCTTCCTCCAATCCGCGCTTCCCACCGCAAGATGAGCCCTATGCCGCAGCTTTTGCCATCAAGACGGTCCTGGAGATGCAGGGGCTCGTGGAATGCTACAGCTTCTGGACCTTTACCGACCTCTTTGAGGAGAATTATTTCCCATCGGTGCCGTTCCACGGTGGCTTCGGCCTGCTGAATCTGCACGGCATTGCCAAGCCGACGTACCGGGCATTTGAGTTGCTGCACCGCTTGGGCAACGAATCCTTGGCGATCGAAGGCGCACATCCAACTGTGGATGCCTGGGCTATCCGGCGAGACAGCGATCTCACGATCCTTCTGACCAACCATGCCTTGCCGCATCATCCCATCGAGACCGAACATGTCCACGTTCAGCTCACGGGCATCGGTTGCCCCCAGACTGTTTTCGCCGAACGGATCGATCACGAACACGCCAACGCCAAGCGCCATTGGCAGGAAATGGGTGAGCCGGAATATCTGAGTTCCAAGCAGGTCGAGCAATTACAAGCAGCGTCCCAGCTCCAGCGGCAACCGTACTCCTGGAATTGCCAAGATGGAGTGCTGCACCTCGACATCCGTTTGCCGCCACACGCCGTGGCCGCGCTCACCATCGAGATGCCCGCGATCCCGCTCGGCCCATCCTGATTGCCGAAGTCGACGCATTTCCATATCGAAAGGACGGACAGAAGTTTACGAATACACAGTGAGCGTTGCTTGCGGTTGACCGGGGCGTCGCATCGCACCAGGCTCTTGTCGCGGTGGCTGCCATGCCGGAAATCATGAACTGTCCTCAGTGCGACGGCAAGTTGCGCGTGCCGGACGAACTTCTGGGGTGTTCGGTGCAGTGCCCCACGTGCGGGATTACCTTCACAGCGCCCGCGGGAGCCCACGACCGACCTTCACCCGAGACGATTCAATCGGACGATGCGCCGGGGAACGAACCGTCACAAACTCGGGAATACGGAGATCCGCCCGAACTCCCTCACTTCGGACAATTGCGTGCCGATCTGCCGCCCCACCGCGGCACCTTGATTTTGGTCTTGGGCATCCTCAGCATTGTCATTCCCTGCTGTGGCCTCCTGGGGCCGATCGCCTGGGTGATGGCCAATCATGACTTGAAAGAAATCCGCGCCCTCCGCATGGACCCGCAAGGCCGGGGGACGACGGAAGGGGGGCGCGTCTGCGGAATCATTGGCACTACCCTGAATCTGGTTATTCCGCTCTGCTGCGGACTTCCTTCTTTTTTGCTGTGGGCGTTGTTTTCGTTCCGGGCGGTTGCCCACTGAGGCTCTTGCGAGAACCGGATGGCCATTCCCACTTCGATCATCGATTGTCCATCCTGCGGCCGCAAGCTCTGCGTGCCCGATGAGCTAGTCGGCAAGGCCGTTAAGTGTCCGACCTGCGAGCATACCTTTCCCTGCCCTCCCATGGAGGAGCCCACAGCATTGCCGTTGCATTGGGAAGATAGCGCTAAACTGAATGAACCGCGGAGCGAGGAGGAGCCGCGGGCTCTGGACGCCAACGGCGAGGAGAAGCAATCCTGGGACGGACCGCAGTCGTTCCAGGGTCGCCGCGATGCCGAGCCGCACCGTGGGACGCTGATTCTGGTATTGGGCGTCAGCAGTATCGTGGTTTCCACGATTGGCGGCTGCTTCATGGGCCTGGGCGGACTCATTGGCTTACCGCTGGGGATCATCGCTTGGGTCCTGGGGCGGCGCGACCTGATCAAGATGCACGAACACATGATGGACCAGGACGGAAGGGAATTGACCAAGGCCGGCTGGATCTGCGGCGTGATCGGCACCGTTCTCGGCTCGATTTGCTCGGTGGGCTTCTTGATCTATGTAGGTTTCGTGTTCACGATGATAACCTCGATGCGCCGGGCACCGATGCCGCCGATGGCTCCGCCGGTTCCCGCCCCGGTTCGGCCGGCGCCGGCTCCTGCCCCAGGACCGCCGGGGAACCGCGCGGGTGTGTTCGACGTGCACTCACCGTTAGCCGATCTGGGACCCGCAGCGAACGCATGAGGTCGTGATGCCTGTTCGAATTGCCTGTCCGCATTGTCACCGGGATTTGCGTCTTCCGGACCATCTCTACGATGGCCCGGCTCAATGTCCTTGCTGCCGAGGCGCTTTTGCCGTCGAATGGTCACCCCGCTCCTACCGCCCCTTGCCGCAAACAATCTCTCCCTCGGATGCATACCTTGACCAGCTTGGGCCGCCATGCCGCTTTTGCGGAAAACCGATTTCCCTTCAGGCGGCGAAATGTCCGCACTGTGGCGAGAACCGGTGAAGAGGGATGCCCCGCCATCGTTCGGAGAGGGTTCGCCTCTGCTCATTCGCTTGGAGGCGGCTGCTGTTCCGTGGGATTCTGGTGACTTCCTGTTTCCAGCAGCCGGTCCACCAGATGCTGTGCTTCGGCCACCGTCTTTACGGTCCCTTCGAGTTGAGCCTCCCGAACTGCGTCCAGCAAGCGTTTGAAGAGTGGGCCCGGCACTAAGCCGCGTCGGGTCAGGTCGTGTCCGCCCAGGAGCGGCGGCGGGTTCAGGTCTGCCTCCGACCATTCCTCCAGGAGACGCTCGCAGTACTCCACATGGTCGGTGCTCCGGCCGCTGGCCGCGGCATCCGCGCGGTGCAGCGCCAGCAAATCCCGAATGCCCGGATGGGCCAGGGTCATCTTCAGTTTGTAGGTGCGCATCTGCCGGGCGGCACACAAGAATTGGTGCTTCTTGACCAACCAGACCACGCGCTCGCGCTCGGCACCGGAAAGCTTCAGCCGGTCGCAAATGTCCCGGGCGAGATCCGCACCCACGTGCTCATGGTCGTAAAAGGTGTATCGGTCCGGCGTGCGTGCCATCGTCCGGGGTTTGCCGACATCGTGCAGCAGGGCCGCGAACGCCAGCGAAAATGACGGGCGCGGTCCGAGCAGTTCCAACACCCGCAGCACGTGATCCCACAGGTCGCCTGTCGGGGCCCCAGGCAAGCCTTGCGGCAAGCCTTTCATCGAGACGACCTCTGGCAGGATGGCCACGGCAAGGCCCAGATCGAACAGCAGGTTGACGCCTCGGTGTCGTTGTGGATAAACGAGCAACTGCCGCAGTTCCTCGGCAATCCGTTCGCCACTGACGCCGGTGGAGATTTGGCTGGCCATGCGTCGGATGGCCGACGCGGTGGCGGGTTCGATCGTCAAGTCAAACCGCGTGGAGATCCGCACGGCCCGGAGCATGCGCAGCTTGTCCTCGGTGAAGCGAGTGGCCGGGTCGCCGATGGCTCGGAGCAGACGGTTCCGTAGATCCTCCTGGCCGCCCACGTAGTCAATCAGGCGGTTCTCGATCGGATCGAAGAACATGCCGTTGATCGTAAAATCACGACGGAGAGCATCCTCACGTGCCGAGGAGAAAACGACGGCATCGGGGTGGCGGCCATCACTGTAGGAGACATCGGACCGAAAGGTGGCAACCTGGACTCGGAGCGGGCTGGCCGAGCCGCCGGTCTGAGCGCGTTCCCCAACCCGCGGGCCCAGCACTTCGACGACGCCAAAGCTCATCCCCACAGCGACGGTACGCGGAAAGAGCTGGCGGACAACTTCAGGTCGTGCATCACTGGCGACGTCGTAATCTTTCGGAACCAGGCCCAGCAGCTCGTCGCGCACGCAGCCGCCGGCCCACAGGGCCTGGTAGCCTGCCTCCCGCAGCCGGCGCACAACCTCAATCGCGAAATCGCGCTCGTTCATTGTTGACTTGCGATTGGTGATTCCTGGTTTCTGCCTCCTCCGTCTATAACAGATCGCTCAGCAAAAATCAAAAATCTAAATTTCCTTCGTCCAAAGGGATAGCCGGTTGCGGCCATATTGCCGATGTTCCCAGTGCTCCGCGTCGGGCAAACCGTCGGGATTCCAGCTTCTTTCGCTCTGCAAAACCAGCACGGAGCCCGGGGCCAGCTTCTGCTGCAACCGAGCCAGCCCCTGCAATAACGCCTCCGTTCGGCGCTCAAAGTCCGGGAATGGAGGGCCCAGAAAGATCGTGACGGGTTCGCTCGGCGCGTCCCAACGTGCGATCCAGCGGTACACATCGGCGCGCTGGACAATTGCCTGATCGGCCACGCCAAAGCTCTGCAAATGGCGAATGATGGCAGCGGCCACTTGGACATCCCACTCCACCAATGTCAACGGCCTGGCGCCCCGGCTGAGCGCCTCCATGCCAACCGCCCCCGTACCGGCAAACAGATCAACAAAAGGGCGTCCGGGCACGGCGGCTCCGAGAATGCTGAACAGTGCTTCGCGAACCAGGTCGGGCGTGGGCCGCAGATGGGGGGCCACCGTAACCGTGAGCCGCCGCCCTTTCAGCGATCCTGCGACGATTCGAAGATGAGTTCGCATGGAGTGTCCGCCTTCCAGTTCGGGAATCGACTGCCTCCTCTTTATTGTTCACTTCCAACGGGCGTTGGGCAATCGCTGGAAGGTCCCAGCAAGAGCAAGAGCCGGAGCTCGGCCTTGTCGTAGGCCCGGAGCACGTTCAGGTAGCTTGCCTGGGCCAAGGACAGTGCCTGGAGACTGAGCAGGACTTCGCTCGGCGAACTGCCGGAGATATTGTTCTTCAGACGATCATCGCTCAACTTGTGGGCTCGTTTTGCCTGGGTAATTTGCTCTTGGGTAGCATGAATTTGATCCCGGCCGCTCAGGATTGCTTCCCGCGCTTCGTACACCCCGGCTGTCAGTTTGGAGCGCAAGTCCAGATAAGCCAGATGGGCTTGTTCGGTTTTCGCCCGAAGCAATCGTTCGCGTTCACAGCGGGTCAGATGCTCGGTTAAATTCCAGCGCGCCGCCACACCCAAGTCCCAGCGGTTGTCCCAATCGGAGCGCGCGCCCGGCCCGGCGGCGAAGATCCCTTCGCCCATGTACACTTCAAAGACCGGCAGCAATCGCCCCGGACCTCGCGAGCGTTCGATGCTGTCGTGGATGAGGGCCAAGAGACCTTCCATCTCCTGAATTCCTGGCCCAGTCGACAGGGCCCGAGCCACCAGATCAGCCACCGGCGGTGTGACGTCCACGAGCTCCAGCGGAACAAGTTCCGCATCGGCCGCAAGGAGGGGCAGCGCGGGGTCGAGACCCAGCAAATAGGCCAGCTTGACGGACGCGCGGGCGGCTTGTTCGTGCATTTCGAGCACCAGCTGATCGCGGCCCTTGAGCTGAGCCTCGATCCGGGCCACCTCGACCTTCGCCCCCGGTTCCGTGCCGGCGAGTTTTTGTGCGCGAACCAAGAGATCATGCAAGTCTTTCTGCATCGAATTGGCGATGGCTTCACCCGTCCGTGCGGCGAGCAGGTCCACATAGGTGCTGGCCGCATCCAGCAGTGTCTCGCTGGTGATGCGCCGCAGCTCCCCCCTTTGCTGCCACAGCAAGCGCTCGGCGTTCACCTTCTGATAGACGGCTTCGCGGAGGTCGAGCCGGCCGTTTAATTCCACGCCACCGAAAAACGTGCCGAAACTCGAGTGCGTCAGCGTCCCATCCTCGTTGGCGATCCCGCCTTCATGCCGATAGTACGCGGTCCCGACGTCCACGCGCGGCAGCCAACCCTTGGCGGCGATACCTTTCTCGGCCGATGCTTCATCAACCCGGGCTCGGGCCAGCGCGATCTGAACATTCTGCTCCTCAGCGAGGCGGAAAACGGTGTCGAGACTGATTGGCAGCGATCGGCCCGGCAGCGGCGCAGGAGCCGGAAGGGATTCGGTGGCGGATGTTCTGACCACGGGCCGGCTCAATACCACTTCGCTCGGATCAGCCCCAGCGGCACGGACGACGGGGACAGGCGCCGGTGCTTCCCACAGAGGGACACCTTGTGCGCAGCCCATCGCCATGCAGGGCAAGATCGCTGCGCCGATTGGAAATAGCCGTTTGTAAACTGTAGCAAACGGATGCCCGAGCGCAGCCGGTGAGGAAAAATGGAGAAAGCAGCTAAGGCTCATGTACGCCTCCGACAAGAGCAGTGGAAAGCTATGCGGTTCCTGTCAGGTTCATCGGTCGGCGGGGATTTATACCTTGATCGGCAATTGCCTGAATCTGCGCCAATGAGCGATCTACGGAAGAAGCGGTGGGAAAGGGCTATGTGGAAAAAAGAGGCAGGATCGGTTCGAGGTGCCCATCCTACCTCGGTGGCGAGCAGAGACCGCACTTCGCGCCTTCTGGCCAACCTGTTATAACCCCCTGGAGATGACGACCCTCACAGGCTGGTCCTGTGCCGTCCCAGAGAACAGAATAGGAGATGGCTCATGCGTAACTCCTGCTTGGCCCTGTCCGGGGCATTGTTGCTCGGCACCGCGCTCTACGCACAGCAACCGCCCCCGGCGCCAGCACCCGCCGCGCCGCTCAATCCCAATGACCGCCTCGACGCCCTCCTGATGCAGTGGGAGGCGAAAATGAAATCGGTTCAGACGCTCAAGGCCATGGTAAACCGTACGCGCGTGGACAAGGTATTCAATACTCAGGACACTTACGTCGGCGAAGTCAAGTACATGAAACCCAACTTGGCCCTGCTAGATCTGAGGCGGAGAGATCGTCAGGACATCTTCGAAAAGTACATTTGCACAGGGACGTATCTCTACGAATACAACCAAAGCAACCGCGAGATCCGCTACCAGGAACTACCACCGCCAAAGCCCGGTCAGGTGACCGACGATAATTTGTTCTCGTTCGTCTTAGGAATGAAGGCGGAAGAAGCCAAACGCCGCTATAACCTCCGGCTGGTTGCGGATGGGAAAGATCCGAACTACCATTACGTCGAGATTCTGCCGCGTTTTCCGGCCGATCGCGCTGACTTCGAGAAAGCCCAGTTGGTGCTGACCCAGAGCACCATGATGCCGCGGAGGCTCAGCTTCTTTGAGCCCAACGGCAACCAGATTACCTGGGACATCCCCGTCATCGAGATCAACATTCAGCTTGACCGCCGGGAGTTCACGTCGCCGACGCTGCCATCCAAGGATTGGAAGCTGGTTAAAGCTCCGAAAGCCGCTCCCGCGCCCGCTCCGAGCAACAATGATTTGCCGCCACGGGTGGTGCGACCAAAGCCGTGACGACCTGATCGAAAATTCAGGCCGGGGTTTCGTCATCATCGGCGACCCCGGCTTTTTTCTTTTTGGAGATGCGCCAAAATAGAAGAAAGGTCGGTTGGTGCAACGGGAGCTGTACGATGCGATTCCTCTTGGCGGTTGTCCTCGCGGTTGGCCTCGCTTCGGTTCCAAGTGCAGCGATGCAGGACCGTGAACCGTCACCCCTGCCTACGGGCAGCCCAGCGGCCATCGCTTCCTTGGAAGCACTCTTGCTGAATCCGGATGTGCACAGAGAACTGAAGCTCACCAGCGAGCAGATTCAGAAGCTGCACCAAATCACACGTTCGGTACATGAAAAGCATCAGGAAGACTTTCGTGCCTTGCGCAAACTCAGCGGCGAAGAACGCCGCCGCCAAGAAACAGATTTAACCCGAACCGTATGGCAGGAAATCAGGAAGGAATTGGAGAATGTCCTTCCGCCAGAGCAGGCCAGGCGCGTGGTCGAAATTCGCCTCCAAGGGCAGGGACTCCAGGCATTCGCGGATCCCGATGTTGACAGAGCCTTGCGATTGACGGACGAGCAGAAAGAGAAGCTCGAGCTGATCACCCAGGATACGGCCAAACGGATTCGGCAGCTGTTCAGTCCCAGGGCCCAAAATACGTTTGAGCAAGCGATGAAAAAGGCTGAACAGCTGCGCAGGACGGCGGTTGCTCAGGCGGTTGCTCTGCTCACGCAGGAGCAGCAGAAGACTTGGCGCGGCCTTATCGGTGAACCGTTTCAACCCACGTCCGCGCCATCCCTTCTCCGCCAGCGGCCCAGCGGCGGCTGACCTTGGGAACACGCACCCAGAGGTGTCTGGAACTCTAGAATCAAATCTCCAGACACCCTTTGGATTCGGCTTTCGTGATCCGTCACGTTTTCTTGACCCCTTGTCACGCGCGGTTACGATAGAGTTGAGGCATTTGGGCGTAACCGCCCTTCCGCATATGCATAACGCATTGGCTTTATGAGGGTTGCTGCGTCAGCTGGGCTGGGCAAAGGGGCCTCGCGCGGATAGTTTTGCAGCTGGATATTCTGT
>DATGIQ010000194.1:0-14094 GCA_035295665.1 Gemmataceae bacterium
TGAAGGTCTCGGTATAACTCGGATCGTGTGCTCGATCCTCACGGGAAACCTGCGTCGGACCCGTGGTCGTGGTGCCGTTCCAGCCCGGATAAACACGAACCTCGTGGTTCGGATCATTGTATACCGTGTACGTCACGTTGCCATTGGGATCGGTCAATTTGGCGGTCCGACCCAAGGCGTCCACGACCATCGTACTCGTCAGATTCAGGTGTCCCGCACCGGAATCGACGACGGTCTGGGTCACGGCGCCCGTGGCTTGGTCGTACTGGGTCGTGGTGACGTAACCGTCGCCATCCGTCGTCTGGGTGGCCCGCCCGGAGGCATCGTAATTCGTCGTGATCACATCGGCGACTCCCGGACCGTTCTCGGCGGCGGAGATGACAGGCTTGCTTACGGCCATGGATTGCATTTGGGTCGTGCCGGTGTACCAGGTGTAGCTATTGCTCGTCGTCTCCGCGCCGGTGCCATCTGTGTTGCGATAAACGGTTGTGGTCGCGACGGGAAAGATCGTCGATGCCCCGGTGTGTGCGAAATACTGAACGGCTTTTTGCAGGATAGGCGTGCCTGACTTGCCCTGTTCCAGCTTGGTGTCCTGGTAGTAGCCGGCCGCGGCGCCGGCTGTTGTCTCGCCGGCCGTGGTCGTGGTGTAATAATCCGTCAGCTCGATCAGCCCGGTATTGCTGCTCAGATAGCCGTAGTCCCCCACTTGCGTCTGGTCGAGGAGATCCGCGAAGGAATCGTTGAAGCCAGTGACCGCCGACGGGTTCGCCTTGAGAATCAGCCGGCCCGCCCCGTCGTATTGGTAAAACGTTTCCCAATTTTGGTTGCCGCTCTGGTAGACGCTGAGCATGGTCTCGCCGGCGTAGTTCGCGTAGACGGTATTCGTCGTGCTGTCGGGTAGCGTCTCCACGGTCTTGTACGCCCAGCTGTTGTAACCGGTCGGGTTGGTACTGGTGGCGTAGGTGTAGGTGAACGTTCCCTGGCCGCCGGTGCACACCGAACAGCCACTCCCCTGCACCACTGCCTTGGTCACACGTTGCGACGACGGGTCGTACTCGTAATAGGCGTCGGCGTAGGGGGCCACCTCAGTATCCGTGGCGGTAAAGGGGTTGCCTACGCCTGCCACGAGCCGGGCATAGGACTGCGGGCTGAAGGAATACTTGAGACCGTCGACGTAGCCGATGGTGCCCGCGTCCGCCGAGGTGTAGTAGCGGTAGTAATTGGTGTCGAGCGGGTTGCCGTTGCCATCCAGGGTGGTGGCCGTGCGGAGGTCGCCGAGGTTGCCGTAGGGCTTCTGCCCGGTGCCGTCATAGTAGTCGTAATTGACCTGCCGCACCGTGCTCCAGGCGCCGCCGTTAACCTGCCGCCGCAGCGTGACATTCGAAATCTGGCCGGCGTTTGGGTCTGGGGAAGATAGGTAGGTGTAGAGGTAGGATTCGGTAACTCCCGAGGTCGCATCGGTGCGCTGCATCTCGGCGACTTTTCCGTCGGCGGTAAGGCTAACCACGCTAATGCTGTTGCCGTACGGATCGCTGTAGCTATTGAACTGGCCGCGCTGGTTCGCTTGGGCGGCGGTGAAGTCATAGAAATGGAGGCGGTCGCCCGCGGTGTCCGTAAGCACGAATTCTCCGGACGGGTGCGTGAGCTGGTCCTGGACGTAGAAGTGGGGGACGTAGGCTCCGCCGACCAGGTCAAAGTAGCGGGCGTTGATATCGCTGCTGACGACGACAATCCTCGTATCATCGCCGTTGGGACGGATGAGGAAAGGGCGGTCGGTGTCGATGACGCCGGTGCCGTTGAAGCTCGTGGGTGGGCTGCCATTAGTCCAGCTGCGTGTCTGGCTCCAAAGGGTTCCAAAGCCTGAAGAGCTGAGGTCCGTGCTCAGAAGGCTCAGCTCGCCGTCAAAATAGCGCACGCCTGCCTGTGAGTAGACGCTGGTGGACGCGATGCTGTGGTCGTAGATCCCGGCAAGGCTTTGGATCATCCCATCCCCAGGGCTGGCCGGGCGTGCGCTTTGATTACCGCCGCTGCCGCCACTACCGCCGCTGCTGCATCCACCGCTACAGTCACATCCGCCGCCACTGCCTCCGGAACCGCCGCTGCCACCCGAGCCACCGCTCCCGCCACTGCCCCCGGAACCTCCGGAGCCACCACTGCCTCCCGATCCGCCGCTGCCGCCACTCCCTCCGGAACCGCCGCTGCCGCCACCACCGCCGCCACCGCCACTACTGGCGCTCGCAGCCAATGCTGCGCTCATGCCGCCGCTTCCGGCGGAAGCTCCGGTTGAAGGCACGGTGCCGGGGTTCGTTCCGTTACCGCCAGACGACGGCGGCGTATCGGATGGCCAGGAAGCTCCGGACAGGAACGGACGAATGTTGTGGTTCGAACTGGGCCCGCTGGCAGGCTGGGGACTTGTGATAGGGGCAGATGATGGCTGCTGGGTTGCGGGTGCGGCCCCAAGTGCAGTCGCAACCGGACCTCTGGGAGTCGGTCCCGCCGAATGGTCCGTTCCGCCCAAAGAACCACCAAGGCCATCATCCGAAGGGATCCCTGTCAATGCGGACGGCGGGGGTGGTGCCCAGGACTCCGCCTCGTTCGAAAGACCACCCTGTGCATCACCCGAGCGAGGCTCTTCGCTGCTACCCGGAACTCCGCTGCCGGCTGTAGGGGCCGCCGTGTGGAACGACGAATTCAAGGAGTCCGAGCCATCAAAATCGTCCGCGATCAACCGATCGAGCGAATCCTCATCCAATCCGGACAGTTCGCGATAGGCGAGTCTGGCTCGGTCAACCTCCTGGTTCGCCCTCCCAACGGAGTCAAGAGCGCGACCGCACCCTTCGTTGTGGCAAACAATCAAAGTGCGGGACGTGGCCACCCCTTCATTCCCATGCGGCGCCTCTACTACCGTTCTTACCTCAGTCTGGAGATTTGCCCCAAACTCCGTAACCTGCCCCAATCTGGATCCAAGGAGTCCCCACCCAAGGAGCACATCGCCCGGAGGTAGACGGTCCTCCAGGACTTCAACCATTGGCCGGTGAGATTTCATCGGAGGAGAGCGGCGTGTGCGGCGGTCGAGCTGTAATGCACGTCTCATGTGCAATTCCTCTGCGGTAAGGGGGTTCGGCAAAGCCTTGTGGTTCCAATGAGCCCTCTTTCCGTTCTGCCGGTAGAATCTCCGTGGTCGGACTATCGTCCGACTTTGTTAAATTGCTCGCCTCATCTGCTAACGAGCGCAAGTTCCTCCAGCGGCCGCGCACACCGAAACCTGACGGATAGCGCGTCGTCGTTTCGTGAAGGAAAACTTGTGTCGAGCGTAAACCCAGGATTGCGCGCGGCGCAGGACTAGCGCTCGCTGTTTGCCGCGCACCTTACCGGCGTGGTTCGGCTCCTGTCATGAAACTTGAGTATTGAAAAATGGGTCGTCCCTGGACCGGACGGGAATCATCGTGCGGAAATCCCTCCCCATACCTTTATATAACGCGCAGGGAGGCCGTTTTGTGACAATGAAAACCGAGAATTTCGGAAGAAACCTTTGAGCGCTGTCACTGGCCTTCGAAATATTTGCGCGCTCTCTTGGTCAGGCGATGTTTCAGTTGCCGGGCATTGGCCGCGGATAATGGAGCCTTCTCGCCCTGCTCCGGCGCCTCGCCCATCATTCCCTCCAGGCAGCGTTTTTCCTGCGGCGGTAGGCTCTGATAAAACTCGGCGAGCTCCGCTTGCAGCAAGCCTGCCTCGCCGCTGTTTTCGATGGGCTCCTTGCCGGCGGCCAAACCCTCCTGTGCGGTCTGATTGTTTTTCAGCCGGCGCCAATCGCGGAGGATGTGAGATACCACCGCGTTCAGGAACGTGTTGAAACAGCCGCGCTGCGGGTCATAGAGGCCCAAACGCTTGTAATCATTCTGGATCAGCGCAGTAAACACGTTCTGGGTCAGATCCTCGACCAAATGGTGGTCCCTCGCTTTTTGGCACAGCTGCGCGCGGATGGATTTGCGAACCCGGCTTTCGTGGCGGGCAAGCAACTCTGTCCACGCTGGGCTATTCCGCTGCTTGCATGATTCAATCAGGTCCCAATTACTGGGAACCTCGGGGCTGTCCATCGCGGTTTTCCTTCTCCCAAGTGCAGTAACTCATTGAACATTGATGGCTTCGGCCCTTGCATCCATTCGCCCGAGGCCGTTTGCGACGCGGCACTCAACGGTTTTCGCACCGCTCTGGCACTCCTTCCAAAGATCCTGTCCGCCTAATTCGGTTTCCCTTTCCGCTCTTCGGCTTCGTCGTTGCCTTTCTTGGCATTGATTTCCCCAATTTTCTGATTCATGACTTAGATCTCATTCAGCCACCCGGCGTCCCTTCCTAGCCGGATTTCGTGAGCAAGCCAGAGCGCCTGCCTCCTTGGCGTTAAAGTCTTGAAATCCCATATTCTTCGGTGCCCGCCCTTCGATCCGCGGACAAGGCGGACCACGCAACCGGCCGCATTGCCAAAACCTCACGTCCCTACTGACACAGGGAACGATCAGTTGCAGAAAATCGATCTCCAAGCTGGAGGAACAGATGGTTCATCCCAACTGCCCCTCCGGTCGGTCATGGTTACACTTGCGTTGCTCTCTGGATCCGTCGGACGGGAAACAATCTCGCTACTCCGGACTAGGCCAGCCGACGCCTACCCAACGGTTTACGACTTTGTCTGCCTTTTTCGGCGGGAAGCGGTTCTACGCTGGGCGGAAGGCTTCCCCGGCTTCCGAAGCGATTTCGCTTTCCGCAATGCAGCCCCTCCACCACCCGACGATGGGCACGGGATACCCCCTTCCCAACTGTCGCCGCCTTCGAGGTCGCAATCGACCTTGGTTAGTTGCTCACACAAACCACTACTGAAAATGCAGGCTCCCAATACACCGTCGTCCGCCAAGCGAGCCACTGGCCGCGCGCGGCCAGCGGCTCGCTTGGCGGGTTGCTTGGCCCGACTCGGGCGCGCGGTCTTTTGGGTTTTCGCTTTCTTCGTCCCAGGCTTGGATGCCATAGAGAATTCCTTTCACAAAAGTTCAGAAGCACGATACACCGCAACACGAATGATGAAACCACCACATAAAGTGGTTCCTTTTCACGGTTCCAGCCGACCGCCCTTTTCCGCCAAGCTCTGACGGCACTCCAACCAGGTCTTGGAATCCATTACACTTGTTTGGCCATTCGGGTCTAACTCCATGCCCGAAATCAACTGGGTCCAGAGAAGGACCTGCTCCGGCGGTGCTTCCAGTGCTGCCGGGACCTGTGCCTCCCAGAGTCGTGCGGTCCCATCTTGACTTCCCGTCAGGATCGTCCCATCGTCGGGACTGAAGGCCGCCGCCCATACGGGGCCTTTGTGCAAGAATGAGGGACCGATTGGCTCCCCTGTGGCCACGTCCCAGAGTCGAGCCGTGCCGTCCTTGCTTCCGGTTAGCAATACCTGGCCACTGTGACTAAACGTGATCGCCAGGATGCGCGCTGGATGACGCATGGTCGGTCTGAAAGGCTCGCCGGTACGTGCATTCCACAGTAAGGCGGTTCCGTCCGAACTGGCGGTGGCCACGATCTTACCGTCAAGACTAAACGTCCCGGCCCACACGGTATCCGGATGGGCCAGCGGAGAGCCCTTCGGCTGACCAGTGGCCGTGTCCCAAAGCTGGGCCGTGTTATCGAAGCTTCCTGTTAGAACCTCCGTGCCGTCTGGACTGAAGGTTACGAACTTGATTTCCCGTGTGTGTCCCACCAAGGAACGGATCAGGTTGCCGCTCGGCACTTCATACAATCGAGCCGTATGGTCCACACAGCCTGTCACCATCATTCGACCGTCCGGGCTAAACGCTGCACTGCTGACGGAATCAGGGTGGTAAAGCGGGCGGCCGATGGGTTCGCCCGTCGCCACGTTCCACAGTCGGACGCTCGCATCGGCACTGGCTGTGAGGGCCACCTGGCCATCCGGGCTGAACGCCACGCTGCGAACCAGACCCTCATGGCCTTTCAGCTCGTGAATTCTCTTCCCCGTGGTAGCATCCCAGATGCAAGCGGTCGTGTCCCAGCTTCCTGTCAGAATCCTCTTACCATCCGGACTAAAGGCTAGAGCAAAGACAGCATGTTCATGGCGAAGCGGCTCGCCGATCATCGTACCCGTTCCTGTCTCCCATAGGTGGGCCGTTCCGTTCGAGCTTCCGGTGATGGCGGTGCGGCCGTCCGGAGCAAAGGCGGCGGCCTGTACAGAACCGGCGTGTTTCAAGGATCGGTACAGCGGCTTCCACGACGTGATCTCCCACAAACGGGATGTCTTATCCTCACCTCCGGTTGCCATCGCCTTGCCATCCGCGCTAATTGCCACCGCCAACACTTTGCCGCGGTGGCGGAGAGGTGCACCAATGGGCTCGCCGGTAGACGTCTGCCAAAGCCGGGCCATGTGATCGGCGCAGCCCGTGAGAATGGCGCGACCATCGGGACTGAAGGCCACTGCGGAAACCGCCTCGGGATGCTGATAGGGCCGCCCGATCAGCTGGCCTGTGTCGGCTTCCCATAGCCGGGCCGTTTTGTCGGAACTGCCGGTGAGAACCAGTTTGCCGTTGGGACTGAAAGCCACCGCCACAACGGAGTTGCCATGCTTGAACGATGGGCCCATCCGTTGACCGGTGCGCAGATTCCAAAGCTGAGCGGTCTGCGACACGCTGATCAGGATTGTCTCCCCGTCGGGGCTGAACGCCACCGCCTTCACGGGCTCGCGAGGGTGGCAAATCGTCTGCACACTTCCGGTGGCGACATTCCAGAGGCGGACCTGGGCTGCGCCGCTGGTTGGATGAAGATCGGCGATGAGGATCGACCGTCCATCCGGGCTAAACGCCGCGCCATAGACTCGCCCCTCACACAGGAGGGAGGAACGCATGGGTGTTGGCGCACGGGTTTGCCACAGCGAGAGAGTACCGGTCTTCCGCTCGATGTCACCGCTCCCCGTGACAATGGTTTGGCCATCGGGACTGAACGCCACGGTATGCACCGGTTCTTGGTGCACAAGCGGTTCGCCGATGGGAGCACCACTTTGGGCGTCCCACCGTTGGGCCTTCCCATCGCTGCTTCCCGTCAACACGATTTTCCCATCCGGGCTGAACGCGATGGCCAGGACATCGCCTTCATGGGCCAGGCAAGCGCGTAATGGATGGATCTGCCGGCGGGCGGCGGCCACGTTCAGTCGGATGACCCGTTCGAGATCTCGAGCCTGGGCCTGTGATGCGTTCTCGAGACTGAGCGCGAACCAAAGCAATCCCTGGTCCGGCTCCCCATGCTCCCAGAGCCATAGACCTTGTACCAGGGCGCTGCGAGCCGATCTCGTCGAAGTTTCGATGAGCTGCTGCTGTCTTTCCTGAGCCTCGGCCAGGGCACGGGAAAGGCGGTCCGCGGTATGAGCCTGATAGACAGCGAACACCGTGGAAACGAGAGCCGCCACCACGAGAAACGTGGCCGCCAAGGCGCTCGCTGCCGCCAGAGCCGGATTGCGCCGGCACCAGCTCCACAGCCGTTCACCACGCCCGATGGGCCGGGCCCAGATCGGCTCGCCCCGCAGGAACCGCCTTAGCTCCTCCGCCAGCAGCAACGCGCTGAGATAGCGCTTCTGCGGTTCCTTCTGCAAACATTTCATGCAGATCGTTTCCAGATCGCGCGGTACCCGCGGCTGAAACCGGTTGGGAGCCGTCACTTCGTGGAAACGCACTTGGTGGAGAATGTCGGCTCCGGTGGTACCCCGGAACGGCGGACGGCCGGTAAGCATCTCGTAAAGAATGGCGCCCAAACCATACACGTCGGTGCCCGGACCAATTCGCTCGTTCTTGCCGGTGGCTTGCTCCGGAGCCATGTAGCTGGGCGTGCCGATGATTTCTCCCGTTTGCGTCTGGTAAGTGCGTAATTCGGCATCGAGTTGCTTGGCGAGGCCGAAGTCGGTGATTTTGGGAATGAGTCCGTAGTCGCCTGCTACGGACCACGGACTACGGACTACGGACGCCAACAGGATGTTGGCGGGCTTGAGATCGCGGTGCACAATCCCTTGCTCGTGGGCGTAGTGGATGGCGCGGGCCAGGATCTCGAGCAACTCAGCGGAAGCGCGCGCAGGCAGCGGCACCCCATTCAGTCGCCGCGCGAGGTTTCCGCCCTCGACGAGCTCCATGGAGAAGTACGGACAGTTATCCTCCTCACCGCTTTCGTAAATCTGCACGATGTTCGGGTGACGCAAGCGGGCCAGATCCGTCGCCTCGATGTGAAAGCGCGCCCGCTCTTCCGGGCTGGCGTAGGCGCCCGAAAGCAGTCGCTTCAGAGCGACCAGGCGGTTCAGATTCCGCTGACGCGCCTTGTATACGACACCCACGCCTCCCTTGCCGAGCCGTTCCAGAATCTCGTAAGGTCCTAGCCGCGCCGCCGCGGGGAGATCGTTCGCACCGTCAAGGTTTGGCTTCGGCCGTTGTGGCGCGACAGGACAACCGTCCGAACTTACGTGCAGCGGGATCGCCTTGGCATACGTTTCCAGCTGCGCGCATTCCGGTTCGGAAAGGAACGGTTCATTGGCAAAGCTTTGTCGCAAACGGGAAAGAATGGTGTCCCGGTCCTCGTCCAGCTCGCGCAGCGTTGCCTCGCAGCGTGGACAGCCGGATACATGATTGGCCACGGTCTCCAGAAGCGGTGAAGCGAGCATCCCTGCGCTGAAGGCAGCCAGATCTTTGCGGCTAAGACAAGCTATCTCCCTGTCCGAATTGGAAGCGGTTTCCATGAGCAGCTCTCTGCTTGCTGCGGGCGGCCATGGGGCGGAATCGTGCACGTGGATTCAGAAAAGATCCTCCTCCACGAGACCGGCAAACTCCTCTCGCAGGCGGCGCAGCACGCGCGATTTCGCCAGATAGACGGCATTGAGGCTCATGCCCAGGTCCAACGCGACATCGCCGGGGCGGTGCTCCTCCACGGCCACGCGCCAAAAGGCTTGCCAGGTTCGCTCCCCGAATTCCTTGCGGACGAACTCGACGGCACGGCGATAGAGAATTTTTCTGTCGCCCTCATCGCTGGGAGGATCCTCTTTTTCCCAGGCAAAGTCCTCCACTTGCAGCAGCCGCGCTTGAGCCTCCGTACCTCCGGCGCCGACCGGTTCGGTGCGCTGACGCCGGAAGCAATCGCGGATCTTATTCCGCGTGATGGCGCGCAACCAGCCGCGAAACGTATCGCTTTCGCGATCGCGTCGAAATTCCGCGATTTTCCGGGCCACGCTGCGGAAAATCTCCTGCCCCACATCGGCGGCATCGGCAGCCTGGAGACCCGACTGCCGGCACCAGCGGTAGACCAGCGGGCTGTACAAGCCAACCATCCGTTCCCAGGCCGCCTGGTCATGAGCCTTGATCCGCTCCAACAGGCTCAACGATGTGGACTCTGGGCCCTCATCCTTATGAACGTTGGCGTCTGTCATGGATTCGTTCTCCCGGACGTGCCCCACCCGCCGAAGCTGGACACGTTTCCCTCCCAGGATCCACCCTTGTTATTGCAGAAGCGGATGGGCCTGTCTAGAAAATTCCAGGAATTCGGGAGGCCCAAACGGGATCACGCCAGGTCCATGCCAAACGTGCGGAACTTACCGATTCTTTACCGATTCCTGCGGAATGAGCGGTCACCGATGGCCCCCGTGACAGATCGTTTCGTTAATTAGGTAGTCAGCTCCATTTCCGGGCTGACCAACCATCAACCGAATCAACTGTAGTAACTCTGATCCGGGCAAGAGGATGGGCGGCGCCAGTCGGTAGATCCGCGGCTCCACGAGTGCGCGGAGCGGCGGATGCGTTGCCGGCTGGTTCCCGGTCGCTCTTGGATGCACCGTCCTCCTCGGGGAACACGACAACAGGAAAGGACGAACCATGAAGCAAACGATTCGGAGTGTTGCCATGCTGGGCATGGCGCTGGCATTTCTGGCCGCCGTGGTGTCTACGGTAAAGCTTGCTCCCGCGCAACAACCACCGACACCCGCGCCGAGCCGAAAGGTATTCACCGATAGTGTGACGCCGCTTCCGGGGCAGCCGGGCCTCACGCCCCACGGGCTGCTTGTGCACGCGGCGACGCCGGAGCACAAGACGGACAGGATGGAGATTCTCTTTTCGCTGTCGATTCCCAAAGAGGCTCAGGCGAATCTGGAGGAGCGGGTTGCCCGAGGAGAGATTATTCCCCGCAAGGAGCTGGAACAGAATTATGCTCCGAAGGCTGCCGATTTCGAGGCGCTCGTAAAATGGCTGAAAAAAGAGGGGTTTGAGATCGCTCACACCACGCCCGATCGAACGAGCGTCTACGCCAAGGGCACCGTAGCTCAGATTGAGAAAAGCCTGCAGGTCCAAATGGTGCGCGTGACCAAAGGCGGGATCACCTATAATGCGGCACGCAATGCCCCCAGTCTGCCCGCCGATGTCGGGGCGAGCGTCCACGCTATCTTGGGTTTGCAACCCTTCCGCCACGCTCGCAAGCACAGCAGAAAAGTCCATCCCAATATTGCCAACAATCCTCCCTACCTCGTCTCGGAAATTCTTAAAGCCTACCACGCCGACCAGTTGCCCGTGACCGGGGCCGGACAGAAAATCGCCATCCTCATCGACACGTTTCCGGTCGATTCGGACTTGCAGCAGTTCTGGCAAAAGAACCAACTCCCGGTGCAGCTGACCAATGTGGAAAAGGTAAACGTCAGTGGCGGATCGCTTCCGGGTCAGGAAGGGGAAGAGACCCTCGATGTGGAGTGGACAACCGGCATCGCGCCGGGGGCCAAGGTGCGCGTCTACGCGACGGGTAGCCTGGCGTTCGTCGATCTGGATCGGGCGCTCGACCAAATCTACACGGATGCGGTCTCGACCGAACCTACGATTCGGCAGCTTTCCATCAGTTTGGGGTTAGGCGAAACGTTCATGGGAGGTCCCCAGGGTGAAGTAGCCACGCAACACCAAAAATTTTTGAAACTTGCCGCGGCCGGAGTCAACATCTTCGTGTCGAGTGGCGATGGGGGGTCGAATCCGGATGAAACCGGACAAGGTTCTACCGGTCCCACGCAAGCCGAATATGAGTCGTCCGATCCGATGGTGGTAGGCGTAGGCGGTACGTCGTTGACTCTACACCCCCAGACGGGAACGGTCACGAGTGAAAAGGGATGGGGTGGGAGCGGCGGCGGCAAGAGCATCTTCTTCGCCCGTCCGCAGTGGCAGAAAGGCAAAGGGGTCCCCTCCGGCAATGAACGATTGGTGCCGGATGTGAGCTTGGCCGCAGACCCCAATCGGGGTGCCTTTGTTTTCTTCCAGGGCCAAGCGCAGCAAATCGGCGGAACCAGCTGGAGCGCGCCGACATGGGCGGGATTCTGTGCCCTGTTGAATGAAGCGCGTGCCAAGGCCAACAAGCCGCCGTTACCGCTTCTGACGACGGTCGTTTATCCGCTCATGGAAACTGCTTGCTTCCGAGATATTACCGAAGGAAGTAATGGCCAGTTCACTGCCGGGTCCGGGTATGACATGGTGACCGGGATCGGCGTGCCGAATGTCAAGGCGCTCATTGACGCAGTTACCACGCAAGATCAACGATAGCGGACACTTCTACCAAACGCCGGCCGTGTGTTTGCCCGAGCCACGGCCGGCTCACAGGACTCGGGCAGGAGAAGCGGACATGGACCTCAAACAAATTGAGCTGCGCTGCCAAAATCTGAGCCACAGTCTGAAGACGTTATCGGATGAAAAGGATTTCGCCGAGCTGATGGTAATCATTCACAAGCCGGGCTGGACGACTCCGGCAGAAGCCCTGTTCGTCACCGGACTGCTGGACTCGATGAGCACCCACGTGCAGCATTTGACGGCGCTGAAACAAACGCTCCTCTCCGGAGCGCGGGCGGTAGCCACAAGAGGATGATCGTCGCTGCACATCATCGCAGCGTTCTTCTGGAGAATCACGTATGCACCGATGCCTCCATCGACGGGCGGCTCTCAAGGCCATGGGGATTCTTGGGCCAACGGCCTTCCTCACACGCTTGCAGGCCGCCGATAGTAAGGATCCCACCCCGGTGCCCGCTTCCTTTGCGGGGACGTGGACCTACCGCAGTTTTCTCAGCAACCCGGATATCCAGGTGGACTTCGATAAACTCGAGTTCGCCCGCGCCACCTTGGCCATTGAAACCGCCCCCTTCGGGAACCTGCGCGGACGCCTCAGCTTCGACGATGATTTCCTCGCTTTGAAAGGAAGCCTGTTCTACGGCAACCCATTCACGGCGCGTTTTCAGGGGACCGGTGCTACACCGAATACCCAGGGATGGGTGTATGACTACCTTGGCTTTCTGGTGCCCCAATGGCCAAACGGCATCGCTCAGCGCCCGTGCATCGTCGGGACCGTGATCCGGACTGTGCCCCACTCCGACGGCAAAGCCAAGGCGGGAGTGGTGGCCTCGTTCATTGCGGTTCGGCGCGACAGCTGAAATGACGGGACCGCCCTGTAACCGCGATCAACCGTGCAGCAGGCTACTCGCCGACCCCCAATCGCGGGGGCAGATGGTGATCGATCTTTGCTTCTGTTTCGGAGGGCTGATCATGCGATACCGGCCGGGTTCTCTAGTTCTGTTGATCGCCATTCTCACCTTTGGCACATTGCTGACAGGCCACTGCTTTCTGCTTCCAGCGAAGGCACCAGCGGCGCCCGAGGATAAACCGAAGACCCAGGCCGAAGGTCTGAAGAAAAGGGCGATCGGGCTCGTGGTTTCACCGTTGCCGGATTGGTTCATGTTTCAATCGAAGGACACGGTCAACGGCTGGATCAATAGCGAGGACAACAAGGCGATCGTCAACCACGCCTGGGAGTTATGGGGAGCCCTGACCAGCCTGACCAATCAGGAGCTCAATGGCCAGAAGGTGCCCATCTACGAGACCTGGTGGGATGCAGACGAGGTTCTGCTAGCGCCCGGACTGCGCAAAGCAGCGCTCCCCGGCATCCGTCGCTTCCACCGCCCGGTGCAGTTTCGGCACGCCGCGAAAGCTCGCTCCGCGACCGTGCCGGAGCCGTCTCGTCTCCCGAATACCTTGTTCGACATCGTCAAGTACAACGACGACATCAAGAAACACGTCGATCAGTTCAAGTACTACGACCACACGGTCTTGGACGGGATCAACGATAACTGGCCTCAGGGTACTCCCATTGCGGACCGCAAGTTGCAAGATTTTCCCGATACGTCCGTCATGCTAAAACCGGTTTACCGGCGGGTGAGCGGGACCGCGGTGACCATCCTCCCGTATTGGGCCGGCCCGGTGAACAGCACGACGCCTTCGACGCCAGGTCCGACAACTTGGACCAAGAAGATGGCGGTCGTCCCTCCCGATTGCGGGCTTGCACTCGGTGCCGTCAAAATTCGCGAAGGTGGTGAAGATCTGCCGGCTGTGCCGGTGAACCAGTTCTACAACATCAAATTGACCAAGGAGGAAGCCGCCGCTCTCAATCCGCCTGCCAAGGAGGGCGATTACATGATCCTGGTCGGCATGCACGTTTCCTCGCGGGAGATCGACAACTGGACTTGGCAAACCTTCTGGTGGTCGTTTGAGAAGCCGGCCATTCCGCCTGCCGTCAAGTACCGGGTGCAAGCGCCGTTCGACCATTACCAGGTGGCCGTCGGCTACACGTTTATGACCGGCCGCGGCGGCGACAATCAGGACAATCCCGATTCCCTACCGACCGTCTGCTTCAATCCCTACCTGGAGGCGAACTTCGGCAACGACGTCTTCATTCGGCCAGGGCAGCTGGGAATCGAATCGAATTGCATGAGCTGCCACCGTTGCGCCGCCTGGCCCGCAACCAGCGCAACGCAGCAGAACCCAAATTACATCGCCAACGGCTTGGTCGATCCGGGCGACCCTACCGTGTTCGCGGGAAAGACCAAGACGGACTTTTCGTGGGGTGTCGCCGACGGGAGGCCGTAGACGTAAAAGCCATGGGCGTAACCGCCCTTCCGCATATGCATAACGCATTGGCTTTATGAGGGTTGCTGCGTCAGCTGGGCTGGGCAAAGGGGCCTCGCGCGGATAGTTTTGCAGCTGGATATTCTGTCTACCCGCACGG
>DATGIQ010000195.1:0-6495 GCA_035295665.1 Gemmataceae bacterium
CCCAAATGCCAGAACGAGGAGGCGCGTGAAGCGAAAGCCGGCAAAACACCAAATGGCTGCCTGGTAAAAGAGCATCCCGGCGGCCAGCAGCGTAGCGGGCCAACGGACCAGGACATTGATGCCTGCGGGTTCATAAACCAGCTTCACCCAAACTAAGTAGAGACCAACGATGCTCAGCACACCGCAAGCCATTGGACAGGAAACCAACAAGCCTGTACGCACCGGAAGCGTGAAGAGCCGATCCGGAAAACCCGCGAAACTTTTTCTGCGATCGCGTTCGGTGAAGTTAAAAATGGACATCATCAAGAGGATGGACACGAGCAGGGGGAAAAAACTCAACGACCGCAGTCCATCGGACTCGGCCAGCACCTCGGCGAAGAGGCGAATAAGCAGCGCAGAGAGCGGAATTGCCCCCAGAATCAGCCACCACGCCCTGCGATGGCCGCGCCAAAGTTCCCAAACGATGGCCCAAACGGGTGACTGCATGATTCAATCCTCTCCGCATCCGACCTGACCTTTTATTCCGCTGTAGGCGATGAAGATCTCGTCCAGCAGAAGGGGTGACTGCTCCAGAACGCGCGCTCCCAGATCCTCAGCCGCTCGTTGGAGGCGATGGGGCGAGCCAGCACAAATCGCTGTCCATTCCCGGCCGTTACCGTCCCAGCGCAGCACGCCGCCGAGCGCCGGTGGGTTTGCCAGCGGCTCGGCGAAGGTGAGCACGATACGCGTGTGGGACGCTTTGATGCGGTCCAATGCGTCGCAGAAAAGAATTTGCCCAGATCGGATCATTGCCACCCGGTCAGAAACGCGCTCCACCTCGGCTAGAAGGTGTGAAGAGAACAGGACCGTGCGGCCTTCATCGGCGATCGTGCGGATAATGGCGCTCAGAATGTCACGGCGGACGATGGGGTCAAGCCCGGACGACGGCTCATCGAGTACGAGCAACTCCGGCCGATAGGCCAGAGCGACGGTCAGACCAGCGCGGGCACGCTGCCCCTTGGAGAGATCCTTGACCCGCGCTTGGGGTTCGAGTCCAAATTCACGCCGAAGCCGATCCGCATACGTGTGATCCCAACCAGGATAGAAGGCTGCCATGTATCGCAAGAGTTCGTCGATGCGCATCCAGCCGGGTAGATCGGGTTCCTCGGATAGATAGCCGATCCGGGACAAGACACCGACGGGATCCGCCACCGGATCCAGTCCAAACACTCTCACCCGGCCGGACTGTGCCTTGAGTAGCCCCATAATATGCTTGATCAGCGTGGTCTTACCCGCGCCATTTTCGCCGACCAGGCCGACGACCGAGCCCGCGGGAATATGGAAGGTCACTTGATCCAGCGCCCGTTTCGTGCCGAAATGGCGGGTGACGTTGTCGAGTTCGACGACCGTCTCTGGTGGGGTCGACCGGTTCCTACGGGCAAGGTGTCCAATTCGGTTCGTCGGCATCATCGCTCAATCCTCCACCTGGTGCGCGTGCATGATTTCATCGCGTTCCCGGATAAGTTCCATGACTTCGTCCAGAGCGACGTTCATTTGCCGCGCTTCCGCCAGCAGAGCATCAATCCGCTGGGCGAGAATCTTCAGTCGGTCCCGCCGGGCCAAACGGGAACCCGCATCCGAGACGTAGGTACCGCTGGTCCGACGTTTGACCACGACACCCGCCTGCTCCAGCTCGCGGTAGGCGCGGACGATCGTATTGGGGTTCACCAGGAGCTTCTCAGCCAGGACACGAATGGGCGGTAGTTCCTCGCCTGTCGTCAATTGACCCGAAGCAATGAGATACTTGATCTGGTTAACAATCTGCAAGTAGATCGGAACCCGATCGGCCTCCGAAATGTGAATTTGCATGATGATTACCTCACTGTACTACTACAGTGATACAAAGAGCCGAGAAGAGAGTCAAGGGTTTTTGGCTAAAATCGCTTTGCTTCCGGGTTTCGCAAGGGGACACAAGGCCGGAGCGCGAGCGACGAGTTCCGGCTTGCCAACCCGTCGCTCGCGCTCCGGCCTTGGATGAGCGGCCCGCACCATCGGGCCACAAAACGCTCTCATACCCAGTCCCGCTGAATGTGTCTGTTTTTGTTTCGGGCGGTGCGCAGAACCGCGTGCGGATGCGCCCCGCGCGGTCCTGCGCACCGACGCGAAACCGACACAACCAACCGGACCCTGGATCAGGCGAACAGAATTCTCGATGGTGCCGGCAAGGTTGTTGAACGGAGACTCTCGCCGAGCTACAGTCGCATTCGTTCTCGTTAGAAGCGTCCTATCGTAGAGACGCCAAGAACTCGACGAGATCCGCCGCCTGCTCAGCCGTGAGGTCGCGGAGCAATTGTTCCGGCATCAGTGAGGTCTTCTGCGCCACCAGTGAAGCAACCTTGCTGGCGGGGACCCGCACCTCTTTATCTCCGACGATCTTAAGAACCACCTCCGTGGCCGTCTTCTCGGCCAAGAGGCCCGTGTGCACCTGCCCGTCGGTCGTTTCGAGCAGGTAGGAGACGAATTTTGGGTCGATGCTCTTGGATGGCTCCAGGATGCTTTCCAGGAGCTGGGCCCGGGTGTATTTTTTGCCGATCTCAGTCAAATCGGGCCCCAACGTGCTGCCCTTGCCGGCGATGGCGTGGCAATTCACACACTGAAGGCCGGCCGTTTTGAAAAACAGCTCCTTACCGCGGACCGCGTCCCCTTTTAGCGACAAGATTTGCTCCGGTTTGATCACGCTCCCCAGCCTCTTTACCCGCTGGTCGTCGGGTACGAACCGTTCGAACAAATCGCGGATCTGCGGTTCCGGACGTGCCATCGCGGCAGTTACGACCTGTGCGCGGACCGTCTCTGGAATCCGGTGGTCCGCCATCGCCTCGGCCAACTGCAAAGCACTGCTTGTGGATCCGAGCAGCTGGTTGATGGCAGCGGTTCGTTCGCCGGCCAGGCGTCTCCCCCGACCCGAGCGTGGCGGCCCTTCCACGGTCCGCAGCTTTTCGATCAGGGCCTGTTCTCCTTCGTGCAGCGGTAGGCTCTGGATCCAGTCATGGATGAGACGCAAACCCTGCTCATCCACGATCTCTGAGCCGATATGCGGCATCCGCCCGCGGCCTAGCTTGGACATCCGGTAGTAAAGCACCGACCGATACGGGTCGCCGGGGGCCAGGATGCGTGCATCGGCGATCTCGAAGGTTCCCTGGACTGGACGAACATCCAGGATCTTGGTTTGCGTGAGCGGTACTTCATGCCGCAGGGTGAGGTCGGCGGTCCCGCCCGCCCCGAACTGATGGCAATGCGAACAATTGACATGCAGATAGGAGCGGGCTCGTTCGCTGAGGTTTGTGCGTGGATCCCACGGATCGGACAAATGCTCCGGAAGTTTGAAGCGGCCCTGCTTTGCCACCAGCTTGATGATGCCGGCGTGCTCCAGAGTTCGTAGCTGATTGTCGGTGACCGGGCCATAGGGATGATCCTTGTTGAGCTGGGCCAGCGTGAACGCCAGGGCGTGACCGGTCCAGGGATTGTGACATTGCATGCACTCGGCCCGGCTGGGATAGTGCCAGGTTTGTTGACGTCGGCCCCCCGGAGCCTGGGCGTCGGTCACCAGGACGGTACGATCCATCCCGGTACTGCTGACCAGCGTGGCATCCGTTTGCTCGTCGTTCCAGGCATAACTGTACGCCCGCCAGGCAGTACCGTCGTAGTGAAGGACCTGGGTTTCGAGGCGGCGACGGCTTTCCGGGTTGCCGCGTTCCATCTCCAGCGAAATGGTCTTGGCCAGCACGCCGTCTTTGGGCAAGAAAACCTGCCCGCTGAAAAATGTCTCCGGAATGGGAATCGGGCTATCGTACATCCGGATGGTTGACTCGCCGGGCACGGCAACGAATCGCTCTGCCGTGGCGTGATCGGCCCATTGAGAGGCGTGGATTGAAAACGGCATTACGCCAGCGGCCGGTTGATGCGATTTCATCGATGCGAACAGGCCGGTTTCGCTCAGCTTGCGCGGGAAGGTACCGCTCGTGTCCCGGACGGTATCGTTGGGTACGAGCCGGTAAATGCCGCCGCCCTCATCGTAGTTAAGGAAGTAGAGCTCGCCGTCGTTGTCCTCGCCGAAGGCGACAATCCGCAGATTGGTCTGGGCCAATTCCTTGTGCGAAACGATGCGGTCCCCGTCAAAACGGGTGCCCCAGATTTTTCGTGTCACCCAGTCGCCACAGAGGTAGGTACCTATCAGATCCTTCAGACGTTTGCCGCGGTAGACGTAGCCGCCCGTGATCGAGGCTGCCTCGGTGTGCGGAAAATCGAGAACCGGCGGCAAGATCGGCGTCGGGCCGCGCTTGCTGTTGGGCCGGACCGGCTGCCGGCCTTCCATGACGGACCAGCCATAGTTGCCGCCGCGCTGGACCCGGTAGACCATCTCCCACAGCTCCCAGCCGACGTCCCCAACCCACAGATCGCCGGTGACCCGATCGAAGCTCATCCGCCAGGGATTGCGGAAGCCGTACGCCCAGATTTCCGGCCGGGCTCCGGGAGTCTTGACAAACGGGTTGTCGGGAGGCACGGCATAGGCCTTGCCCGGGTCGGTCCGGTCCACGTCGATGCGGAGAATGGACGAAAGCAAATCGCTGATATCCTGGCCGGTGTCGAATCGGTCCGGCGGGTTCGGGTCGGCAGCGTCGCCGGTCGAGATGTAAAGATAGCCGTCGGGCCCAAACTGCAAGCAGCCGCCGTTATGGCCCCCTGCGAGCCAGGTGATCAGCACCCGTTCGCTCTTGGGATCGCAGCGCGGCGGATCGGTCTCGGTCACGCGGAAACGTGAAACCCGCGAGCCATCAGCGAGCTGTTGGCCGGGAGTCTTGCTATTGAGGACGTAGCAAACGTAGCAATAGCGATTCTGGGCAAACTTGGGATGGAACGCTAGGCCGTAGACTGCGTCCACGTCTTTCACTTTCGTTCTGTCCCAGCTCTGGAGTTCCTTGGTCAAATCCAGAAAGAGGTCGGCCTTATCCCGCGTGGGATCGTTTGGAAAGGAGCAGAGCTTGCCGGCGTGCTCGCCGACGAATAGACGGTCCGTCCCCGGAGCATTCGTGATAAGGAGCGGATTCTTGAAGCCGAGCTTGGGGAACACGCGCTCGGCCCGGTACGGATGGGGCGGCTCCGGCGAGCCGGTGATGCGCGAAGTCGTCCAGGGAACGCGCTTGCCGATGCCAAAAGAGCGTTCCGGCTGCTCGGTTCCTCGCGGATCTCCCGGCGGCTGCGTGGGACCGCGCTCGGAACCGATGCCCAGCCAAGCGAGGGTCGCGACAGCCAGGAAGATCGACCACGTGGCGTGCCTGTTTTTGTTCATGAGCATGGGATGGTTGGATGTATCTGGTAGCGTACTACTTCCGTCGGACCGCGGATCGAGCCGCTGCGAATTCTACGGGATCATCGTCCCGTTCGCAACCCGTCCGGTACAATGAACGCATGGGGCCCGCTCCCAGCCGATAACGATTCGAACCGTTTGTCACCGTTGATGGGTTGCTCGAGAAAGGGGCGTTCCATGACGCGCTTACGTGGGCTGCTGGTAGTCTCGGTCATGCTGCTCGGCATGGCGATTCCGCAAGCCGCCGATTCTGCCTGTTGTTATTTCGCGGCCAAAGACAAGGACATCCTCCAGCCGGCACAGAAGGCCTTCATCACCTGGGATCCCCAGGAAAAAATGGAGACCTTCACCGTGCAGCCGCGTTTCGAGGGGAATGCGGCCGACTTTGGCATGGTCGTCCCGACGCCGGCACGGCCCAAGCTCGATGAGATGCCCAAGAATTTTTTCCACGAGCTGGCGGTCTTCACCATTCTGAAACGCCGTGAGCATCCGATGTCGCATCTCTTTCCGCAGATGTTGACCACCCGCTTGACCAATCTCGGAGCGTTGCCTTCGGGGCCGGAAGGTGCCAAAGCAGGTTCGAACGTCAAAATTGTGGAAGCCGGCCTCGTCGGTTCGCTGGATTACAAAATCCTCACGGCCGACAAGGCCGACGACCTGTACACCTGGCTCAAAGAGAACAAGTACAACTACGCCGGCGATGAGGCGACGCTGGACTCCTACATCAAGAAAAATTGGTTCTTCAGCGTCATGAAAATCGACACCATGCAAATGAAGAAGAACCCCGACGGCACTTACACCGGCGAGGTGACCCCGACGCGCTTTCAGTTTGCTTCCGACAAGCTGGTCTATCCCCTCAAAATCACCCGGCTTAGTGTGAAGGATAAGAACGATGCGCTGCTCTATGTGCAGGCCCCTGAGAAAGTCGATTTGCCCGGGGATTTGACCTACCAATATCAGTGGATCCCCATGCTGGATAATGCGCAAGGGTGGTATGCCAAGGGGACCTTCGGCGCTCATCATAACCTTCCCGGCAAAGAGGATGATTGGCTCAAGGCCAGCGCCCGCCAAGCCGATGCGCTGGTCCGGCGCGGCGAGCAGCTCGGTTTCGAGTTCGTCCGCAACCAGCGGCCGCACCCGAATCGGGAGGG
>DATGIQ010000196.1:0-10341 GCA_035295665.1 Gemmataceae bacterium
CGGCAGCGTATTCCAGGATCTGCAAGGGACGGGCAAATATGCGGTGGGCGAAGGACTGGGCAATGTCACGATCACGGTAGCCGGAGTCGGTTCCACCACGACGTACGATAGCGGGGGCTACACGCTGGCGGTGCCCGCAGGGAGCTATACGGTGACGGCCAGCGGCGGGAATCTGGCCGCGCCGATCACGCAGACGGTGACAGTGGGGACGAGCAATGTGCGGCTGAACTTTGCTCTGGGTGGTGAAGATTATGTGCAACGGCTGTACCAGACGATCCTGGGCCGCAGCGGTTCTGCAGCGGAACTGGAGCCATGGGCGATGTCCTTGTCCGGCCCGGCTGGCTCGGCGGGCGTGGTGGCGGCGATTGAACATTCTCCGGAAGCCCGGACCCGGCTGGTGAAGAGCTGGTATGCGACGTATTTGGGCCGGCCGGCGCTGAATGGGGAAGAGCAAGGGTGGGTGCGAGCCATGCTGGCGGGGGCGACCGAAGAGCAGGTGTTGGGCAGCATTCTGAGCTCGGATGAATTCTTCAACCGGGCTGCGCTGCTGGGTGCTGCGGGGAGCCCCAACCAGCAGTATGTGGGGAGCCTGTACACGGTGCTACTGCACCGCAATGCCAGTGCGGCGGAAGTGAATGGTTGGCAGAGTGTGGTGGCGGCATCGGGTCGGAGCAGCGTGGTGGCGGCATTTCTGCACTCGGCGGAGTACCGCAGCGATGTGATCGAGGGATACTACAGCGAACTGCTGCACCGCAATGGCCCGCCGTCGTTTGGGGAAGTGAATGCCTGGGTCGCCAGCGGCGCCAATCTGCTGGCGGTCCGCATGGGCTTTGAGGCCAGCTCGGAATTTCGCTCCCTCCCCAGTGGAACCGGACTATCCACCGACGGTGGGCCGTCGGCGGTGAACACTTCCGAATCGGCAAGCGGTGCCGCAAGCTGATCGGTTTTTGGTAGCCTGGCGAGGTCGTTTGTAGTACCTTCAACGGCATGCCCGAAACAAATGCTTCGTTGATCCGCCGGGTGCAAAATCCGGCCGATGCCGTGAGCTGGCAACAATTCACGGCTGCGTACGAGCCGTTATTGCTGAGTTACGTGCGGAGCCGCGGTTTGCGCGAGGAGGATGCGCGGGACGTTGTGCAACAGATTTTCGTATCGTTGCTCAAAGCTTTGCCGACGTTCCATTTGGATCCTGCACGCGGCCGATTTCGCACATGGTTGTGGCAAGTGGCCTGCCACGCCATCGCCGACTGGGCACGCCGGCGACGCACACAAACCCGTGCCGAGGAAAAATGGTTGGAGCAAGCGGCCACGCTGGATACGTCCCCCAGCCAGGAGCTGGAAGCAGAATGGCGCGCCGCCTATCGCCAGCGCGTGCTGGAGGTAGTGCTGGAGCGGGTCCAGGCGCAAACGCAGCCCAAGACCTGGACCTGTTTCGAGCAGCACCTGCGCCGGGGTCGGCCCGCAGCGGAGGTAGCCACGGAAGTTGGGCTGTCGGCCAATGCCGTCTACGTGCACGCTTCCCGGGTGCTGGCGCGTGTCCGGCAACTTTGTGCTGCGGAATACCAGGAGGACCTTGGCGATGCCTGACCTCCTCTGTCCCGATGACCATGAACTCCTGCCCCTGCTGACTGATGCATCACCGAGCGCGCCGCTACAGGATCACCTGGCCGACTGTCCCTCCTGCCGCCAGCGTCTTGCGCGTTTGCAAGTCGAGGTGGCCACACTTCGGCAAACGGTCGACGCTTCGCCGACCGGCTCTTCCTTTTCGACATCGAGCCGAGCGGCCGATCAGGAATCGGGCCGCGAGGCGGTGACCACGACAGTGGTCGGTTCGCCGCCCGCAACAGAGGTGGACGCCAACGCCGCAAGTGCCGAGCGTCCGGCTGCGATCGGTCGATACCTGGTTTTGGATTTTCTGGACAAGGGAGGCCAAGCGGCGGTCTATCGGGCTTTTCATCCCATGCTGGGCAGGGAAGTCGTTCTCAAACTCAGTCGCCGGCCGGCGGCGGGGACGCAGACCGAACGGGGGCGTTTCGTTGCGGAAGGGAAACTGCTCGCCGAGCTGGACCATCCCAACTTGGCCCGGATTTACGATCTCGATTTCCACGAAGGCCGGCCCTTCTTGGTGATGGAATATGTGCGCGGCCGCAACCTCCGGCAGGTTATCAACCAACAACCGCTCATGCCACGGCAAGCTGCTGGTCTGCTCGCCAAGGTGGCACGGGCCCTGGCCGTGGCCCATCGCCGCGGCATTTTGCATCTCGACATCAAGCCCGAGAACATCCTCATCGACGAAGCCGGCCAGCCACGTCTCATCGACTTCGGCTTGGCCCGATTGCAGAATGCGTGGGTGGCTGACGAACCGAATTCCGGCACCATCAGCGGTACTCCCAGCTACATGGCCCCGGAGCAAGCCCGTGGCCAGGCCGAGCGCATCGACCCGCGGAGCGATGTCTTCGCGCTCGGAGCCGTGCTGTACCAGTTGCTGACCGGCAAAGCTCCCTACAAGGGAAAGGACGATTACGATACGCTGGGCCAGGCGGCCCGGGGCGACTTCGATCAGGCCGCTCTCCGGGCGGCGCCGGTGCCAGGCCGGTTGAAGGCAATCTGCTTGCGGGCGATGGCCGTGGATCCCACGGATCGCTACCCGACGGCGGAAGCCCTGGCGGCCGACTTGGAACGCTTTGTCCGCCGGCCGCGTGTCCTCCTCGCCTGGGGGAGCGCGGCAGCCTTGGCCGTTGTGTTCGTCGCCGGCGCGCTCCTGCTCCGTTCCGAAAAGCCGGCCGATTCGGCTTCGTTTCGGCCTGTGGACATCACGTTCGGGCCCGCGCTCTGGAAAAACGATCTCCCGCTCCGCAGCAACGATCGCTTGACCATCCGTTGCCCCTGGCCTGCGGATTGCCGGTCCGCCGCTCTCTTTTGGTTCGATACGGAAGGCCAGCTCAAGGAGGTAACTCGCAGCAACGATCCGCGGACGGAGCTGGTTTATCCTGAAGAAGGCAAGCGCGTGCGTCTGGACGGTCCTCCCGGGACGGATGTTGTCCTCGTCTGTGCCAGCCGTTCGGCCCATACCATCAGCGAAGCCGAGATGGCCAAGCTCTTTCAGGCCGGTCAGCCTTGGCCCGCGCTCCCTGCGACGGTGATGGTCGCGATGGATCGAGACAAGATCGAAGTGCAGCGCGAACGCAGCTTGGGCCCCGTCGGAGAGGATCCGATCTACGAAGTGCAAAAACGCTTGGAACAGCTTCAGCGCGATTTGCGGGATCGGTGTGATTTCATCAAGGGGATCGCCTTCGCCCATCGTTAACCGGCGCTTGCGGATGCGGCCGGGAGGAGCAACTCATGAAAATGGCCATCCTGCGTGGGCAGGTCCGTTGGGCTGTGGCCGCGCTCGTGCTCGTTCTGCTTACCGGTTTCGCCGCGGCGGCCGATCCACCCAAGCCTCCCCCGATGACCGCAGAACAACAGCAACAGCTCAAGGAGCGCGACCGTTATGCGGCAGAAACCGGTACGCTCCGCGCGCAAGGCAAACTTGCGGAGGCCATCGCGGCCTGCGAGAAAATGCTGGCCATCGAGCGCGCCGTGTTCGGCGATGTCCACGAAGACGTGGTCGGATCTCTGGAGCAGTTGGCGCAGATGCATGAGCAACGCCAAGAGTTCGCGGCTGCCCATCAGGCCCTGGCGGAGGTGCTCCAGATTCGCATCCAGCTCCACGGGAAAGAAGACTGGCGCGTCGCCGACGCCCGCTGGGCGCTCACCAACAATGAGCGAATTTCTCAAATGGATCCCGGCCAACGGAAACGCTTGGCCGAAGCGAACCAACTGGACGAACGAGTCCGCATGCTTTACTCCCAAGGTAAATTTGCCCAGGCGATGGAAGGTGCGCGCCAAGTCCAGGAGATCTACCACGAGCTGTTCGGCCCCGCGCATCCGCTCTATGCCGCCAGCCTGAGTAACTTGTCGGTCCTGGCGCAGGCCCAAGGCGATTACCTGGCGGCGGAATCGCTTATCAAGCAGGCTCTTGAGATCGGCAACGCCACGCTGGGAACGATGCACCCTGAGAACGGCAGGCGCTTGAACAACCTGGCCATGGGGTACCGGCTGCAGGGCGACTACGATCGTGCCGAATCCCTCTATCGCCAGAGCTTGGAGGTCCTCAAGAAGACTCGGGGCGAGGCGGATCTCCTGGTGGCCCACGTCCTGAACAACTTGGCCGCGCTCGACAAGACGCGGGGAAATCTGGTCCAGGCCGAGCAGGAGCTACAGCAGGCCGTGGGGATCTACAAGAAGGCTTTTGGCGAAGCCAGCGCCGAGCACGCCCGCAGCTTGAACAATCTCTCGCAACTCCGGTATGAACAAGGGGATTACGCGGGTGCCGAAGTCCTCTTACGCCAGACGCTGGAAATCGAAAAGAAGCTCGGCAAAGAGGAGCATCCCGAGTATGCCACGGCGCTGAACAATCTTGCCGCGGTGTATCACAAACAGGGGCAACACGCTCTCGCCGAGCCCCTGTATCAACAGGCCCTCGCGATCGACAAGAAAGCGCTCGGCGAATCCCACCCAGGAACCGCCACCGATCTGTGCAATCTGGCCGTGCATTACGAAGCTCAAGGCGATGAGGCGCGTGCCGAGCAACTCTTTCTCCAAGCCCTGGCCATTCGCAAGAAAGCTTGGGGAGAAAACCATCCCGACTATGCCCTCAATTTGCAGAACCTGGCGCTGTTGTACTTGAAGCAGGGCGACTATGCCCGGGCCGAACCGCTCTTCCGCCAAGCCGTGGAGGACTTCAAGAACGCCTTGGGGGAAGCGCATCCCCGCTACGCCATCGTGCTGCATAATCTGGCGGCGCTGTACCAGGAACAGCACAACTACGCTCGGGCCGAGGCGCTTCTGCACTCAGCTCTCGAGATCACGCGCAAGAATCTCGAATTGACATCGGCCATTCAGGGAGAACGCCAACAGCTGGCGATGGCCCAATCGTTCCAAGCAGTGATCGATACCTACCTGGGCATGGGGCCGGAGCACTTGTCCGCACGGCGCGCCTATCAAGAAACGTTGGCGTGGAAAGGAGCCATTTTCTCCCGCCAACGCCGCCTGCGCTTGGCCCGGGAAACCTCGGATCCGGAGCTGGCAAAACGATTCGGCGACTTGCAAAGGACGGCCACCCAGCTTGCCGCCCTGGCGTTTCAGGTGCCGGATCCTGCGAAGCGCGACGCCTGGCAGAAACAGCTCCGCGATCTGACCGAGCAACGCGAACAGATGGAGATCGCGTTGTCGGGCCGCAGCGCCGCTTTTCACAGCGTGCAGACACTGCAGCGGGTGACGCCCGAGGAGATGCAGGCGGCGTTACCGGATGGTACGGCCTTGATCGATTTGCTCGAATACACCCGCTGTAGCCGCAATGCGGAGGGCAAATATCATTATCAGCGGCATCTTGCCGCCTTCGTGGTTCGTCAACACCGCGCCATCGCCTATGTCGACCTGGGTCCCGCAGAGCCGATCGCCGTTGCGGTGGAGCGGTGGCGGGCGCAAATCATGGGGGTGGCTCCCGCATCTAGTGACGGGGACAGCGCGGCGGCGGCCGAGCTGCGTCGGCTGGTATGGCAGCCATTGGAGCGGCATGTCCGCGGCGCCCAGGCGGTGCTGGTCTCCCCGGATGGCGCCTTGAACTATGTCCCGTTCGCCGCCTTGCCCGGAGCCAGGGCAGGCAGCTATTTGATCGAGGAGCTGCCCATCGCCGTGATCCCGGTTCCCCAGCTCTTGCCCGAAATGCTCGCCGAGCGCCACCCGGCGAACCATCCGGGCACGGAATTGGGCGCCCTCTTCCTGGTGGGCGATGTCGATTTCGGCGCGGCTCCGGGGCAACCGGCTTCCCAGGGTGTCACAGGTCTGGTTGCCATGCGCGGCAATGGTGAGCTTGTCTTTCCACGCCTGCCGGGTACTGCCGCCGAAATTGCTTCTATCCACGAGGCGTTTGCGCAGGCCCATCCGCATGCGGCCATTTGCGAGCTTCGCGGCGCGCAGGCGACGGAGGAAGCGTTCCGGCGTGAGGCGGGCGGCAAGCGTTACCTGCACCTGTCCACGCATGGCTTCTTTGCGCCCCCCCAGTTGAAGTCTGCACTGGAAAGCACGCCCGATGAGCGCGGCGGCCGGGATCGGGGCATCGGTTTCAATCCCGGTTTGCTCTCAGGCTTGGCCCTGGCTGGCTGCAACCGGGGGCCGCAAATGGCTCAGGAAAGCTTGCAACTGAGCGACGACGGAATCCTCACGGCTCTTGAAGTGGCGGAGCTGGATCTCAGCGCTGCCGAGTTGGTTGTGCTCTCAGCCTGTGAGACCGGGCTAGGCAAAGTCGCCGGCGGCGAAGGGCTGCTCGGGTTGCAACGCGCGTTTCAGGTTGCCGGTGCCCGTACGGTGGTGGCGAGCTTGTGGAAAGTGGATGATGAAGCCACGCGCCAGCTGATGACGATCTTTTACGAGAATCTCTGGAAGCGCCAGCTGCCGCCTCTGGAAGCCCTGCGCCAGGCCCAGCTCCAGATCCTCCACCACTCCTCGACGGCCGGCCTGGTGCGCGGCTTGGGATCCGTCGAGCCGGCCGCCGCCGAAAAAAGGCCCGGAACACATCCGCGGCTGTGGGCCGCCTGGGTCCTCAGTGGCAACCCGGGTAATCTCCTCTCCCTTGCCTCGCCCAATCCCATCCGCATGAATGCGGCCCAGGCTCAGATTGGCGGCACCCTCGCCGCTCTGGTCCTCGTCCTAGCCGGACTATCCGCCGTGCAGGTCCGCCGCCTCTCCCGAGACCGTGCCGGTCCCTGGGCGTTTCCGCGCGGATGAAGTGTTCTCCCGTCCCCATCACACCTGATGGCCGCTTGCGGTTTGCGTTCGGTGGCCCTTTCGGAACACAATCCGCAAGCAGCGAAACCATTCTTCGGTGGCTCCTTCCCCTTCTCTTTCCGATGCGCGGGGTTTTGCCTGTAAGGTCTCGCTGGACCGTGCGTATCACTGGCAGAACGACGGGCATTCACCATCCAACCAAGGAGTCCAAACATGTATCTACCGAAGTGGGTATGGGCGTCGGGCCGATCTCTTGGGACCCCGCGGCGTCGCGGGACCGCGCCGTACCGGCCTACGCTGGAAAACCTGGAGGATCGCAGGGTGATGACGCGGATCCTCGATCTGGGAGCGCTGGGGCAGTTTGGCAGCTACGCCCAGGCCATCAATCAATTCGGCCAAGTGACCGGCTCCTCGGTGCCCAGCGGAGGCACGCTTCAGCATGCCTTTCTGTATTCGGACGGCAGCATGCGCGATCTGGGGGTCCTTGGCAACACTAGCTTCGGTGAAGCGATCAATAACAATGGCTTGGTGGCAGGATATTCCAATGTCGTCGGCGGCTCAGTCAATCACGCGGTCCTCGGCGGCTCGGAAGATCTGGGGACCCTGCCGGGAGGTTCCGATAGCGAGGCCTACGGCATCAACGACAACAACTTCGTCGTCGGATCTTCCAATTCATCCGCTTCCTATGCTCCCGATGCCGTGGTCTGGGCCGGGGGGGCGGTCGACCTGGGCTCTGTCGTAGGTACCCCGAGCCAGGCGCGGGCCATCAACAACAACAATCAAATTACGGGCTGGGCCGGCAACCATGCGTTCCTCTACGATCCCAGCGAAGGCGTGATCAACCTCGTCGATGCTGGCATTGGCAAGGCCATCAATGCCTCCGGCGAAGTGGCCGGTAGCGTCAATCATTCGGTAGGCCTGGCGTCGCCCTATGACACCACGGCGTTCGTTTACCAGAACGGCCAAACGATCGACCTGGGCGGGCTTCCCGGCTACGCCTACAGTTCGGCGAATGGCATCAACGACCTCGGGCAGGTCGTAGGAACCGCCTGGCGGACGCTGCCGGACTTTCCCCTACCACCCAGCATGCCAACGGAGCGTCCGTTTCTTTACACGGACGGCCAAATGATCGACCTGAATAGCCTTCTGCCGGCCGGCTCGGGCTGGACCTTGTTCGAAGCCAACGGCATCAACGACCAAGGGCAGATCGCTGGCACCGGAGTCAACCCCCAAGGCCAGACCCACGCTTTCATCCTTCAGCTCGATACGACCAACCTCATCAAGAACGGTGGTTTCGAAACGGGCGACTTCACGTTCTGGACTCAGTACGGAAACCTTGGATATACTGGCGTGGACAGCACCGACGTGCACACCGGCTCTTTCGCCGCCACCCTAGGCCCCATTGGCTCGCTGGGATATCTATCGCAGACCGTCCCGACGACGCCGGGCCAGACGTATACGCTCAGCTACTGGCTGGCCCATCCGTACCCGGATTGGTTGGCTCCGGATCCGGATGTACCCAACGAATTCCAGGTTTCCATTGGCGGCACGACGGTCTCGGACCAGGTGAACCTCGGAAATTTCGATTACACGCAGTTTACGGCCACGTACACGGCGACGGGATTCACCACAACCATTCGCTTCGATTTTCAGGAGGACCCGGCGTTCTTCTACCTCGACGACGTGGACTTCGAGCCTGGTGGGACCGCTCCGCCGAGTCCGAGCCAACCCCCGCCGCCAGCCGGTGGCGCACATCCATTCGAGACCGGCATTCAGCCGATGGCTGCGAAAGGTCCGATCGCAGCCCCAACCTTGAATTCGGGCACCCTCGAGAGCTTGTGCTCAGGAACTTGCACCGTTCCATGCACGACCTTGGAACCCGCAGGCGCTCAAAGTTCCGAAGGGAACGGCTCAGCCAACCCCACGCCTCCCTTGCCCATGGTGCTTGACCAGGTGTTTCAGTTCCATGAATCGTGGGAGCCCGTACATCTGCGTCCTGGCGCACGCCAGTTCGAAGTTCTGAAGAGCGCCTTGGGAGAGGATATCCTTTCTGCACCGAGCGGCATGAACGGATAATCCAGAGCGGTTTGCACTCGATTGGAGTGGTGAGTCGGGATCAAGCCCACCCATGGCCATGGGTGGGCTTGATGCCGCGGGAACGTGCGCACGCTCTCGGGAACCTTCGGTATCTCCTTCTGCAACTCTTGGAGTGTACCGGTTCGCGGGCCGAGGGCGGCCCACGACACGGAAATCTTCCATGTTCCGTAAAGCGTCAGCCATCAAGGCTGCGCCAGCAAACAGGAACCGGGGGCCTAACCTGCACCGTAGAGGCGAACTCTCTGCAAAACGGTTTAGCGCAGTGCTTTGGTGGACGCTCCCTTCTTCGCGGTACGGCGTTCGGTTTCACCATCTCCGGGCAACAGAACCGTGAACCCTGCGGGAGGATAGACGCTGTCCGCCACCACGTTGTTCCCCGCAAAGAGAAGCAGCTTTAACACCTGTTCTGCCGCGACGGCGGGGGCCATCCCACGTGCCAGGATCATGTCCAGGTAGGTGAATTCGATGATGGCGCTCTCGGCCCAGTCCACGCTGGTGGTGTAGCCCGAGATGGGCAGGCAGGCGGCCTTGCCATAATCTCGCAGAAGTGTCACGCATTTCGGATCCTGGAGCAGCAAGCAGGCCGAGAAGTGCAACAGCCGCAGATCGCCCGCATGGCGCAAAGATTTCAGCAGGGAGTGCAGACCGATCGTTTCGCCGTCGACCACAATGCCTTCCGTCTTGGCGTGAGTCGCCAGGACCAGGACGACTGGCTCGGCCAGATACATGAGATCGCGGCAACACTTGCGCAGCCCCGCTTCGTTGACGAAAAACCGGTGCCGGACCTGAACCTCCGCCACGCGGGCAAAGAACTCCCGCAGCATATGGCCGAACGAATACTCCTGCTCGGACAGCCGCCGCTGCCAGGGAGCCTCGAGGACCACCAGCCAGACCAAGTTCCGCTGCGGTCGGACCCGGATTCCCGACCAGGGCCGCCAGCCTTTGCCCCCGCGCACCTTCCACTCACCCTGGAAACTCAGTCCGTCCGCGGCCAACTCAAAACACCCGCGGCCGCGCGACCGGGATTCGCGGTAGTTGAAGGCCAGACGGTTGGCGGTTCGGCGGCCGATGATCGTCGCCTGTCCCTCGACCTCATAGAAGCCGTGGACGCGGTCCTCTTCCTCGACGAGCCGCAGCAGGCCGAAGGAGCTATTCCACAAGCCATCGAAGCCGATCCGCTCTCCTTCCCACGATTCCCAGTCTTGCTCTCCGTCGGGACGAAACTCGCCGGCAAAGCCCTTCCCGTAGCGCGTCAGTTCGAACCAGCCTTCGCCGGTGATCGTCGGTTCTCGGTAAGTAAAGACCAGTTTGCCGCCCGTCGCCTTGCCCTCGATGGCACACTCGATGTTCATGTACGAACAAACGCCCCGGACCTGGTCGCCTCGCTGTGTCAAGTTCATCGGTCCAAAGGTC
>DATGIQ010000197.1:0-3991 GCA_035295665.1 Gemmataceae bacterium
CCACGGTCCGATCCGTCGCTGCTGTCAAGAACAGCTTCCCCTTTTCGGCACTGGCCTGCTCGGGGTAGCCCACAGCGCCGTGGTCGGTCCGCTGTTTCATATCCTCGGCCGTGAACAACCCGCGCAGGATCGGCTGGTCGGCAGGCGGGTCGTCTTTGATCGCCTCGCGCCGGACCAGGTCCGGCCGCAAAGCCAGCATCATGGAGGTTTCCATTTCGCAAGCATGGCCCATCGCTTTGCGGGGCCCCGCTGCCAATGCGGCCAGTTCCTTTTCGGCAATCTCCCAATACGAAGCCGCACATACCAACCGGTTGCGGTACCGTGGTTGGAGCCGCCGCAATGCCACGTGCATCGTATCGATGTTGCCGCCGTGACCATTGAGCACGAATACGCGCTGGTAGCCATCTTCCAGGAGCGGAATGAGCAGGTCCGTGAGCATCGTGATGTGCGTATCCACCTCCGCGGAGAGCGTGGCACCGAACGGGAGGTGGTGAGCGCTTGCCCCGAGCCATTGCGTCGGGAGCAGGAGGGTCTGCTGTGGCAGCCGCTGCTCGGCACCGGAAGCAATGGCCGTCACGATCAAAGTGTCGGTGAACGTCGGCAGATGCCGGCTGTGCTGCTCACAGGCCGCGATTGGGGCGAGGACAACCGTACTCTCCCGCGGCACCATTCGCAGCGATGGAGAGGTCATTTCATGGAATTTCATGCAGTGGCTCCTTGAGGCGCGCCGTTTGCTATTGATGTCGGGAAACCCGCTAGGCATACTCCCTGGCCGAGCCGCGGGAGTCAACTACAATCGGAAAAATGGGACAAATTCATGGCTTTCGGTAGGTTGGAAAGCTGGCATGGCTGCGGGGCTTTGCTTGGCCTCGTCCTCCTCGCTGGCGGGTGCAATCAGGCGGATGCAGAACGACTCGCCCGCATCGGACAGAAGCTGACAGCACGGGCAGAATCGTTGACTGCCGATCAGGCCGGCGGTTTCCACAAAGGATGGCAAACGGTTTGCAATAGCTGGCAAGAAACGACGCTGGCTGGGCGCGTCGCTGCTCGGCTCCGCTGGGATAAGAAATTGGCCGACGCGCAGGTCCAGGCATCGGCCGCGGGCACTGTGGTAGAGCTGAAAGGGATCGTTCGCGATGCGGACCAACGACAGCGCGCCGTCGAGCTGGCGGAAACGACCACGGGCGTGGAGAAGGTGACGGACTCCTTGGAAGTCGCCGCGCCGTAGTTGCTCCTGCCAGCGTCGGGCGGCAATCCTGGCTTCACCGTCCTTGCTTTGCACGCTAGAATCGGCCTACAATGAGCCATGTGGTAGGACCCGAGGAAAGCAAACCATGAGGAAGATCATTTTGACCCTGTTGGCCTTGGGCTTGGGCGCGACCATTGCCCTCGCTCAAGAACGCTGGCATTGGGAGCAATTCTTTAAAGATGGCAAACTGAATCACGACTTTGGCACGGTGCCGCGCGGCACGCAGCTGTTTTACCAGTTCAAAATGAAGAACATTTACGCGGTCCCGCTGGAGGTCCACGCGCGGGTGGGCTGCAATTGCGTGACGGTGTCGCCCTTGTCGCAGGTTTTGCAACCGCGGCAGGAGGGGCATCTCGACGTCAGCATGGATACGAGCCGGCTGAACGGCTACAAGAGCGTCAATATCTACATCACGGTAGGACCGGAATACGTTTCCTCGACAACGCTGCGCGTCTCTTCCACCAGCCGGACCGATGTGGTTGTCAATCCCGGCCAGATCAGCTTTGGCGTCGTCCCGCGGGGCCAGGCAGCCGTACCGCGCACCATCGATGTGGAATATGCGGGCGTACTCGATTGGCGGATCACCGAAGCCGTCAAGTCGGATGCTCCGTTGGATGTTTCGCTCAAGGAGCTCTATCGGCGTCCGGGCCAGGTCGGTTACCAGGTAGCCGTCGCGCTCAAACCGGATGCCCCGGCCGGGCCGTTCAAGCATGAGCTCATGCTCAAAACCAACGATCCAGCCAGTCCCCTGCTGCCCATCTTGGTCGAGGCCAACATCCAGGCGAGCCTCAGTGTGGCGCCCAACCCTGTGCCCATGGGATCCCTCAAGGTGGGGGAATCGGTGACGAAACTTGTCGTGGTTCGCGCGAGCAAGCCGTTTCGAATCGTTGCGATCGAGGGCCAAGGTGACGGCGTGGTTGCCGAGTTGCCCCCCGCCGCCAACCAGGTGCAGGTCCTGAGGCTCGTATTTCAGCCCACCAAGCCGGGCGAGCTGCGCCGGCAACTGCAAATCAAGACCGATCTGGATCAGGAATCGGCGGCGTCCGTGACGATGGTAGGCAGCGTCGAACCGTAATAGAGTCCGTAGTCCGTAATTCTTGGCTACGGACTAAGGACTCCGGACTACGGACTACCATGAATCACCTGCTCCAGGAAACCAGCCCCTATCTACGGCAACACGCCCACAATCCGGTGGATTGGTACCCGTGGGGACCGGAAGCACTCGAACGGGCTCGGCAGCTCGATCGGCCGATCTTCCTTAGCATCGGCTATTCCGCGTGCCATTGGTGCCATGTCATGGAGCACGAAAGCTTCGAAGATCCGGAAGTCGCCCAGATCCTCAATGATCATTTCGTCAGCATCAAGGTTGATCGAGAAGAGCGGCCGGATCTGGACCAGGTCTACATGACGGCGGTGCAGATGTTGACCGGGCAAGGCGGTTGGCCCATGTCGATGTTTCTGACGCCGGACTTGAAACCCTTTTATGGCGGCACCTATTTCCCGCCGGATGATCGCTACGGCCGGCCGGGGTTCAAGCGGCTACTGCTGGCGCTCGGGGAGGCCTGGCAAAGCCGCCGTGGGGAGATCACGGAATCCTCTGACCAGATCACGGAACGACTCCAGCAGGCCAGCCGAGTTGAGCCAGCCGACGGTGAACTGGACGAAAGCTTGCTCCAGAATGCCGTGCGGATGCACGCGCGGGTTTTTGATTCTACCTATGGAGGGTTTGGTCAGGCGCCCAAGTTCCCGCATGCCGTGGAACTCGGGCTTCTGCTCCGCTTGTGGAAACGGTTCGGCGACGACCAGGCCTTGCACATGGCCCGGCTAACCCTGGACCGCATGGCCGGGGGAGGAATCTACGATCATCTGGGCGGCGGGTTTCACCGCTACAGCACGGATGAACGCTGGCTGGTTCCGCATTTCGAAAAGATGCTGTACGACAATGCCTTGCTGACCGCCGCCTATCTGGATGCCTACCAGGCGACTGGGGAGCCGCTCTACGCTGCGGTCGTCACGGAAACTTTGGGCTATATCCAGCGCGAAATGACCAGTCCGGAGGGCCCGTTTTACAGCACGCAAGACGCCGACAGCGAAGGAGAGGAAGGCAAGTTCTACGTCTGGTCGGCTCAGGAAATCGAGCAAGTCCTTGGCAAGGAACGGGCCGAACTTTTCACCGATGTCTATGGCGTGACTCCCGAGGGAAACTGGGAACGCCACAATATCCTGCACCGCAGTCGGTCGAATGAACAGGATGCCCGCATGCTGCGGCTCCCGGAGGCGGAGCTGCGTCGCATGCTGGACGAAAGCAAGCGCGAACTCTTGGCCGTGCGAAGCCGGCGGGTTTGGCCGGGGCGTGATGAGAAAGTGCTGACCTCTTGGAATGCGTTGATGATTACCGCATTCGCCAGGGCATCCCAGGTGCTTGGGAATCCCGATTACTCCAACCAGGCCATTCGGGCGGCCGATTTCCTTCTTGGTTCCATGCGTTCTCCGGATGGCCGGCTGTTTCGGACTTACAGCGCCGGCTCGCAACCGAAGCTCAATGGTTACCTGGAGGATTATGCATTTCTGTTGGACGCGGTGGTAACCTTGTACGAGGCAACGTTCGAGCTTCGCTGGATCGAGGCCGCACTGAATCTGGCAACGGTTCTGATCGCCGAGTTCTGGGATGAGTCGGAGGGTGGTTTCTTCTACACCGGCCGGAGCCACGAAGCGTTGATTGCTCGAACCAAGGATCCCCAC
>DATGIQ010000198.1:0-8550 GCA_035295665.1 Gemmataceae bacterium
ACCTACGAAACGGGCATCAAGGTCAGTGACGAACAGATGGCAACACTGAAATTGAAGCCCGCTGATTTTCATGGCGATTGGAACTATGTCATTACTCCCCGCAAACACTAGAAATCGACGAAGTTATTTTTTCGCGGGCCCCAAGCTGACCACCGGGTTAGCGCCGTTGGAATGCCGCTGGTCGCTGCAAACAGGGGCCAATCATGGCTTCACCAATTGTGCCCTCGATCATTCGATCTGGCTATGGGAAGCCAACCCAAAGGGTGAGTACAGCGCACGCAAACTTTGCAGCACCGGCCAGATGCCGGCCGACTTGCGGCAATCGCCGGACGATCGGTTCCTGTATGTGAGCTGCTTCCTGTCCAACGAAATTCAGCAGTGGGACGTGAGCGATTTGAAAAACCCGCGGCTAACCAGCACAGTCGTTCCGGGGGTGCAGCCCAACATGATGCACGTAACCGGCGACGGCAAGCGGATGTACATCACCAATTCCTTGCTGAGCACGCTCGACCATTCCGGGAACTTTTGGGTCCGGTTGGCACATATCGGTCCGGACGGAATGAAGATGGATCCGTTCTTCAACATCGATCTGAACAAGCTGCCGACCGGGCCGGCGCGTGGACATGATATGCTGCTATACTGACCAGAATGGATACCACGTATGGCTGACGGAGGGCGATTGGCGGTGGACACTCCGTTGGGTTATCAGGAGGTTGTGTCGCGCAAGCGGTGGCGAGAGAGCGTCCGCTTCAGGCATCCAGCCCTCACCGGTTACTTCACCAAAGTGATCCAGAGGTGCCAAATGCTGTGGAACAGTCAAGGGTGCACGATGATCGCACTGGCAATACCTTGACGATTTGGTTCGCCGATCCCGACAAGGAATATTTTTGCGCGGAGATCGCAGATGATGCCGTGCTCATGAAGGATCGGCGCGAGCGTGTGCTTGGCTTCGAGCGACTGAATTACCTGCCAAGGAAACGGCGCACGGACAAGAAGGAAACGTTCCTGTGGAAGTCCAGGTCATGGAGATCTGGCCAAGCTGGAATTTCCATTCAACGTGGGACGGGCGCATCGTGGGAGATCTGATGACATTCGGCTTATTCTGTGCCGTTTTCATGGTAGGAAATGGATTGACCGAGAAGACCGGGACGACATCACGCCTCGCCGTGATTCGCTCGGCCCCTGATTTCACGCTGCTGACGTCGAGCGGCGAGCCGCGTCGTTCAACCGACCTCCGCGGGAAGGTCGTGCTCGTCAGTTTCATCTTCACGACCTGCAACGGCACCTGTCCGGCGACCACGCATCGCATGAGCCAGGTTCAGCAGGAGCTGAAGACGCGTGGCCTCTGCGAAGACGACCGTGTTCGGCTTTTGTCCATTACGCTGGATCCGGTCCGTGATACGCCGGAGGTGCTGAAAGCTTACCAGCGACTCTACGATGTGGACACGGCCAACTGGAGTTTTCTGACGGGGCCCGCGGATCAGGTGGCCAGCACAATCCAGGCGTGGGGTATGTGGGCACGCCCCGCTGCCAACGGCCAGCTCGACCATCCGTCGCGCGTCTTTTTGGTAGACAGCCGCGGCCGGATTCGTGAGATTTACAACCTGGAGTTCTTGAAACCCGCGTGGGTTGCGGAGGATGTGGAACTGCTCCTGAAGGAAGCGGCCAACGCCAGGCAGTAGAAGAGAACCATCCATTCGCCGGGATTCCGACGACGGAAGAAAATACGCATCGGGAGTGTAGCCATGCCAGAAGAACCACCGAGCCAAGGGACGGCCGATCGCTCGATTCAGACAAGTCTCCATGCACTGGCCCAGGTGTTGCGGGAAGCCCACCATTTGGAGCCGGAATCTCAAGAAGCGCTTGCCAACTTGGTCGATGAACTGAGCAAGGCACTCACCCCGGCGGCCTTGGCCAGCAGCGAAACGGCTCACCTCGCCACCACTGCAGCCGGCTTGGCCCGCGCCTTGCATCAAGAGGCGAGCCCGTCGCTGCTAGCGGCAGCAAAGGAACGACTCGAACAAGCAGCATTGCGGGCCGAGACAGAGGCGCCCTTGGCCACCGGTATCGCCCGACGCATGGTTGACCTGTTGGCCGACCTCGGGATTTGAGCGAGGGAATTATGTCACCGCATTCCCCCGATGCTGCCGCGGAAACGCCCCCGGCCTGGCCCGTACTCTCCGTGCTGGAACGGCGCGTGCTCGGCGTGCTCGTTGAAAAAGCCAAGACCACGCCGGATATCTACCCGCTCAGTCTGAATGCCCTGGTCACCGGTTGCAATCAGAAATCCAATCGCGATCCCGTGTTGAATGTGAATGACCTGGAGGTTGAAGAGGCGTTGACCAGTGCCCAGAAGAAAGGGCTGACGGTCAAGATCACCGGCGGCCGCGTCGAGCGCTGGCGGCATGTGCTCTATGAGGCCTGGCGTGTCGAGAAGGTGGAGCTGGCCGTGCTTGCCGAGTTGCTGCTGCGCGGGCCACAGGCGGAAGGAGAATTGCGGGGGCGGGCCAGCCGCATGGAATCGATCGCGAATCTGGAAACTCTCCGCCCCGCATTGCGAGAGCTGGCGCAGCGACGCCTGGTCGTCTATCTGACGCCGGAAGGCCGGCGGGGCACCGTGGTGACGCACGGCTTCCATGAGCCCAAGGAGTTGGAACATCTCCATGCTCGGTATGGTGCCGAGGGAGAATCCGTGACCGCGGACGAGCCGGCCCCACCGGTGACAGGGATGCGGAACGCCGCTTCCGGGTCGGCGCCGGCCTGGGAAGCGGGACTGAACGAGGCGAATGCACAAATCGCCGGTTTGCGCACGACGGTTTCCGATCTGGAAGCCAAGCTTGCCAGCTTGGCGGAGCAAATACGGGCAATCAAAGAAGGCTTGGGACTGTAAGGGCGGCCCCAGCCGATCGGAGCAAGGATGGGCTTGTCCCGCACGCGCCGTCTGCGCGCCGGAATCTTAACTCGTTTTAATCGCAGGAAGGATTCACTCCTCCCTTCCGCCATGTCACAATAGCGGAGGAGGAAATATGGCGCGCCTGCTGATCATCGAAGACGAACGCAAAGTCCTGCGCAGCCTGGAACGTGGCTTGCAAGCGGAAGGCTATGAAGTTGCCACCGCCGCCACGGGGGAGGCCGGCTACGAGCAGGCGTTGGCACATTCCTTTGATGGTCTCGTCCTCGATCTGATGCTGCCGAATCGGGACGGCTTGCAGGTGCTCGCCGAATTGCGGCGGGCGGGGAAAAAGATGCCGGTGCTCGTACTCACCGCACGGGATACCGTCGAAGACCGAGTCTTGGGCCTGGACTCGGGGGCCGATGACTACCTCGTGAAGCCGTTCGCCTTTGCCGAATTGCTAGCCCGGCTCCGGGCGCTATTGCGGCGCGGCTCCGGCGAGCGCGAAACCATTTTGCGTGCCGATGATCTGGAGATGGATCTGCTCCAGCGGCGGGTCCGCCGTGGCGGTCAGGAAATCTCGTTGACGCTCCGCGAATTTGAGCTGCTGCACTACCTGCTTCAACATAAAAATGCGATCGTCACCCGGGACATGTTGGGCCGGGATGTGTGGAAGGAGCCGGGGTATGCGTTGACCAATGTCATCGATGTCTTCTTTACCTTGCTCCGCCGCAAGATCGAGCTGCCGGGGAAAAGGCCGCTCATCCAAACGCTCCGCGGCATCGGCTACTCTCTGTGCGATCCCTCATGCGCCTGAGCATTCGCTGGCGGCTAACCCTGTGGAACACGCTCGCCTTGGGCGTCGTCCTGCTCGGCTTCAGCGGGCTGGTGTATGGCCTATTGGCGCGGGCCCTTTGGGCCAACCTGGATCGCTCTCTCCTGGGCGAGTTCCGAGAGCTGGAGCAGGATCCGCAGCTCGCCAGCCATTTCGATGAACGCTTGCGCTACTGGATCAATGAACTCAAAGAGCAGGAAAACATCTGCTGCATCGTTTACGATGTCCGTGGCCGAATCTATCAGCGAACGGCCGATCTGGCGGTGGAGACGGTTCCCCCGCTGCTCTCACCGCCCGGAGAGGAGACTCGTGTTGCCAATGCCAACCTTCCCGGCTTGGGCCGGCAACGCCTCTTGAGCCATCGACTGCGTCGCGGAGACAAGGATTTCACGGTCGTGCTCCTGGCACCGCTCGACGAGGCGGACCGGGAGCTGCGACAGCTCCTCGTCGTGTTGGCTGCCGCGGGCCCGATTGCCCTGTTTGCGGCTGGGGGGTTTGGATACCTCTTGGCTCGGAAAGGATTGGCGCCGGTGGAACGGCTGCATCGCCTGACTCAAGAGATCACGGCCGAGCGCTTGGACCGGCGACTCCCCGTGGAAAACGCCAACGACGAGCTGGGACGATTAACCGGAACAATTAACGCCATGATCGGCCGGCTAGAGCGATCGTTTGCGGAGATCCGTCGCTTCACGGCCGATGCGTCGCATGAATTGCGGACTCCCTTGACCGCCATCCGCAGCGAAACCGAAGTTGCTCTGCGCAATCCGCTGAGCACGGCCGACTATCAGCATCTGCTCGGAAGTATCCTGGAAGAGTGCGATCGGCTGACCCGGCTCACCGATCAGTTATTGACGCTTTGCCGCGAGGATACCGGAACGGCTCATCTGAGCGATGAGCCGCTGGACTTGGGCAAGCTCGTGAGCGGCGTGGTGGAAACAATGCGGCCATTCGCCGAAGGGAAAGGGTTGCGTGTTCGAGCGGCTCGCAATGGCGCCCTCGTCATTCACGGGGATGAGGCTCGGCTGCGCCAAGTTTTCTACAATCTTCTGGACAACGCCATCAAATACACGCTTCCCGGCGGCACAATCGACGTCCAGCTTCGATGTCAGGAGCAGTCGGCCGTTGTCACCATTGGTGACACCGGCATCGGCATCCCGGCCGAGCATTTGCCGCGCATCTTCGATCGTTTTTACCGCGTCGATAAGGCGCGGAGCCGCGAACAGGGAGGGACAGGCCTGGGCTTGAGCATTGCCCGCAGCATCGTCGATGCCCACGGAGGAAACATCCACATCACCAGCGCGCTCGGGCAAGGCACGATTTGCACCGTGACGTTGCCCCAGCAAGCGAACGGTTGAATGGGCGGCGGGGGGCGGGAGGGGAAGACAGGGAACAGCCAGAAAACGTGACCGTCTCTTCTCCCGCCACCCGCCACCTGTTCTACGCCTTGGCTTCGGCCAGATCCCGCAACGGAATGGTGGCGAGAATGTGCCGAGCCGAATGGAGGACTTCTTCTGCACCTTCCTTCGTCGACGGTTCGGTACTGATGGCGATCCGCCAGCGGTTTTCCACTTCTTGCAGCATTCGCAAAGCCGGCTCCCCAAGAATGCCGGCACGTTTTACGGCACGGATCAACGTCTCCGGCGTAAAGCGATCCGGCAGGCCACGCCGATCGAGGAGCACACGTTGCAAACGTGCCTCGATCGCCCGCCACGTCTCGATCACGCTCAAATCGTAGTGATCCTCCGCAAACAGCTGCTGGGCATGGTTCAGTGAGGCGATCTCCTGGCGGGCCAGTTGTTCGATTTTCGCCGTTCGGTCCTGTTTGCCCAATCGGCCGCGCAACAGCCAAGCGAGCAATTGCGACAGCACCAGCCAGGCGATCCCCAGACCCAAGGCCACGGCCGGAGCGGCCCAGGCCCAGTGGGACTGGCCCAACCAATCGGCCGACAGGCTCGACAGGTAGAGTCCCCCGTAAAGGGGGAAAACCATGATGGCTAAGGCATAGGCATAATTTCCCAGCTTCTCCAGCCACGAATGTGGCCGTTCGCTGATTAAGCCCAAACCATAACCATACACGGCCAACGCCAGGAATCCCGCCATCAGGGCGTAGACCAGCGACAACCTGAGCTCATACCCCAGGTACGTGAACCCCACCTCCTCGAAGCGATTGAGAAACGGGTGGAGCGCGAACAGGGTGCCGAGCAACGCCAGGGCAAAGTGGGTTTTGGTTTTTGTGAATTCTGTCATCGCAGTGTACTCCCCTCTGGCCGATCCGATCTGGATCGAACTCCTATAATTATTCGATGCCGGCCGTGCGGCATTGACATCGGATCGGTATACACCCGTACCGATCCTGGTTTGATTGGGATCCGGAACAGAGAGGTTAGATCGGCCAGTTCGGGGACTGGCTCCCTCCCTTCGCAAGTAGGTGCGTCCCGTCGGTTTTCGGAACTCAGTCATTTGTTTACCGGCTGAGCGGCAGTACTTAGGGAAGAGGATGAATCTCTCTGGGAGACCTGACAACATGCTGAACGGACAAGTTGGTCAACTCCATCGCCGTCCCGTGCCTGCTGGGACCTTGACGGAGCAAACGGATGCTCAACTGCTCAAGCAGTTCGCAAGCCACGACGACCAGGTAGCCTTCACGGCCTTGGTCAAACGGCATGGACCGATGGTGCTGGCTGTGTGCCGACGTGTCCTTCAGGATAGCCATGCTGCGGACGATGCCTTCCAGGCGACGTTCATGGTCCTGGTACGGAAGGCCGGCTCGCTGACGCGGCCGGAGTTGTTGGGGAATTGGCTCTATGGGGTTGCATATCGTGTCGCCGTCAAGGCCAGGGCTAATGCCGCCCGGCGACACGAATACGAAAGAAGGGCCCCCGCAATGCCGACGGTGGATCCGATGTTAGAAGTGACCGGGCGCGAGCTACGTTCGGTCCTTGATGCCGAGATGAGTCATCTGCCGGAGAAGTATCGTGCTCCCTTGATCCTCTGTTACCTGGAAGGCAAGACCAATGAGGAAGCCGCCCGGCTCCTCGGTTGGCCGACCGGCTCGATGTCGGGACGGTTGGCCCGTGCCCGTGAGCTGCTCCGCAAACGCCTGGTGCGCAAGGGGCTGGTGCTCTCGGCAGGCATCTTCGCCATGCTCCTGTCCAAGAGTTCGGCAGCCGCTGCAGTACCGGACTCCCTCTGCGACTCCACCATCCGCGGAGCCGTGCTCTTTGCCCATGCGGCCCCAGCCGCGGCCGCGGCGGTCTCGCCATCGGTTACCGCACTGGCCGAGGAAGTCTTGAAGGCTTTACAGTTTAGTACGATGAAGAAAAAGCTTTCTCTGCTGTTGGCCTTCCTCATCATCGCTCTGCTCGGATTGGGCGCGATCGCCGTTGCCTATTCGACGTACAATCGAGGCTGTGCTTGAGAGGCAGCTTTCGGCTGAGGGACCCGGTCTACTTCAATCACTGGCCGCCTGCATAAGTAGCGCAGCAGTGCTCCGTTTCCCACAATTGCACTTCGATCACCGGAAACCCCTGCGCAGCCGTGTAGTCGTAGATGAGACGGGCGATATTCTCGGCCGTCGGGTTGACCTGCATCACGTGGACCGGTTCTCCTTGCTGACGCAAAAACGGGAGCACCGGATCCGCCTCGTGCAAGAGCATTTTATGATCGAGCGTGTCGTCGATCCAACGGCCGACGATGTGCTTGAGGCGCGAAAAATCCAAAACCATCCCCAGCCGATCCAGCTCGGGCGCCGCCAACGTGATGACGGCCCGGCCGTTGTGGCCATGAAGGTGCCGACATTTCCCTTCGTAATCCAGTAACCGATGTCCGTAGCAGAACAGGATTTCGCGGGTTATGCGGTACACGGGACCTCCCTGTGGTAGGGGGTTCGATCAACGATGCCGGCAGCAGCAAAGGCACGGCGCCGCTCCGCGCATTTGTTGCAACTCCCGCAGTGCTGCCCTGCTACGGGGCGAAGGCACGAAAACGTCCATTCAAGGGGCAGCCCCTGTCCCCTGCGCAGCACGTCCACTTTCCCAAGCCGGAGGTAAGGGTGGATGATCTGGACCTTTCCCTGGACCGCCCGGTTCACGATCTCCTGATAATCGGCGAAGAAGGCCTCCGTCGCATCCGGAAATGGGTTACCGCGGAGCGATGCCAGGCCGACTGCCGGCACACCGCGCAGCTGACACCAAAGGAGCACCTTGGCCAGAAGCAGGAGGTTTCGACCCGGCAAGAACACAGCCTCATCGGGCGAATCTGCATCCGGCACTTTCTGCCCCGTGATGCTCCAATGATTGCCGTAGAGATCGCCCACCGGCATCTCCAGCACCTCCAGAGGCTGCAAAGCCGGGCAAGCAATCAATTCCAGGAAGCGTCGCAAGTGATTCAACTCGGCCGTTTCCCAATACAGCCCGTGACGTACATAGATGGGATGGACCGCCGCATCACGGCGCATCGCTTCGGCGAGGAGAACGGCACTGTCGAGTCCCCCACTTGTCAAGATGGCCAGTGCGGTCAGGTCAGGGGGAAACTCCACGGGCATCGTACCGGCATGCGACGGGGTGGAAGATATCATTGGGATTATTGTAGACCCGCCCCTTGGGGGGACAATCAAGCCAGCCTGGCGAATCTTCGCATTTATCTATCATAGACTGCAGAGCCGTGGAGCCTGCGTGGCCCGGCTATGTATTTTCGCGCAAGGTTCAACGGAACAATGATGGCCACCGAGCAGACGATTCCTTCCGGCCGGACGCTCGCGGACTGGGTTTCCGATGCCCGCCGGCGCACGCTGGCCTTGGTGCAGGATTTGAACGATGAGCAG
>DATGIQ010000199.1:0-4980 GCA_035295665.1 Gemmataceae bacterium
TCTTTTTGATCCTCGAATCGGAAAAGATCGGCATGGGTCCCCCGCAAAAGGCCGGCAACGGTGATGGATACTTGGGAGCCGTTTCTTTCGGCGAAGAATCCGAAGAAGTCGGCGCCCGAGTCACCCGTGTCATCGAGGAAAGCCCTGCCGACAAAGCCGGACTTCAGCAGGGCGATGTGGTTACGGCGATCAACGACAAGACCATTCACTCCGGCGCCGAGCTCATGGAGGAGAACCGCAATCACAATGTCGGCGAAAAGCTGAAAGTGAAATTCACCCGCGATGGCAAGAACATGGAGGTTGAGCTCACGGTGACCCAGCGGCCGGCTGGCGGACCGTTTGGCGTCGGTGGGCGCGGCGGTGTGGATCGCGACCCCACCAGGCCGTTCGGTGCTACCCTGGGAGGCCAGGTAGAGAACGCCCAGGATCGCCAAGGGCCCGAGGGCTTCCAGTACGGCGGCATCTACAAGTCGACCGACGGCGGCAATTCGTGGACCCGGATCAACAGCATCAACCCGCGTCCGATGTACTTCAGTCAGGTCCGCGTCGATCCCAGCGACGAAAACTACCTCTATGTCCTGGGCATTTCCATTGCCCGATCCACGGACGGCGGCAAGACCTTCCGCGTTTCCGGTGGTCGGGGCGTTCACGCTGATCAGCATGCTCTCTGGATCGATCCGCACGACGGCCGGCACATGATTATCGGCTGCGACGGCGGTTTTTACGTTACCTATGATCGCATGGCCAACTGGGATCATCTCAATCACCTGGCAATCGGCCAGTTTTACCATGTGGCCGTCGACACCCGATCGCGCTATTACGTCTACGGTGGCTTACAGGACAACGGCTCGTGGGGCGGTCCGAGTTATTCCCGGACCGGCATTGGGCCCATCAACGAAGATTGGATTTCTGTGGGCGGCGGCGACGGATTCAAATGTGCCGTCGATCCGAACGACCCCGATCAGGTTTACTGGGAGAGCCAGAACGGTGGCTTCGGACGGCGCAACCTGCGCACCGGTGAAGCAGCGTCCATTCGCCCGGGTGGTCCCGGGGGGCAGGGGCGGCGACAAGGCGGCCCGCCGGAGCCCGGCCAGGCTACGCAGCCCAATCCGCCCGCTCAGCCCGGTCAGCCGCCGGCCCAACGGCCGACCCAGGGACCGGCCGGCTCGCGGTACCGATTCAACTGGAATGCCGCCTTTATTCTGAGCCATCACAACTCACGCATTTACTACTGCGCTGGAAATGTCGTGTTCCGGTCCTTGGACCGTGGCAACGATCTGCGCGTGATCTCTCCCGAGATCGCTCGTACCGATCGCGGCACGGCCACCGCTCTGGCCGAATCGCCGCGCAACCCCAATGTCCTCTACGTCGGCACCGATGATGGGGCCCTGTGGGTCACCCAAGACGCCGGCAAGGAGTGGAAGAACATTGCGGCCAACGTTGGCCTCCCGGGTCCACGTTGCGTCGCCACCATCGAGCCGTCGCGTTTTGTCGAAGGCCGAGCTTATGTCACGTTCGATGGCCACCGCCAAGATGACGATAACCCGTTGGTGTACGTTACGGAAGACTTCGGCAAAACCTGGACTCCGCTACGGGCGAATCTCCCCTGGGGCTCAACCCGCTGCCTGCGAGAAGACATTCAAAATCAGAATCTCCTCTTCGTCGGCACCGAGTTTGGCGTGTGGGCGTCGATTGATCGAGGACACTATTGGACCAAGATCAATAACAATCTGCCGACCGTGGCCGTCCACGACTTTGCCATCCATCCCACCGCGGGAGAGCTTGTCGCGGCCACGCATGGCCGCAGTTTGTGGATCTTGGACATCACCCCACTTCGTCAGCTGACGACGGAAATTGCCAAGGCCAAAGCCCACCTGTTTGAACCGCTCACGGCCGTCCGCTGGCATCTGGAACCTCGCAAGGGGGGAACGAACCGGCGCTTTGTCGGGGAGCCCGCCCCTGCGGGCACGCAGATCTATTACGCGCTGTCCAAGAAAGCGGACAAGATCAGCCTCAGCGTCGTCGATTACGCCGGCAAAACTGTCCGCGAGCTAAGGGCGACCGGCGAGCCGGGATTGCACAAGATTGCTTGGGACCTGAGCAGTGCAGGAACTCGCCAGGGTCGCGGCGGCGTTGCGGCCGGATCACCGGATCAGGGTCCTGGCGCGCGCGGTGGCCGAAGGCAAGGACAACGGGGCAACGCACAGGCTGGCGGTGCCCAAGCAGCGCCGGCTCAGCCCGGGGCTGGTCCCGCTCCAGAAGGACAGCGTGGTGGAGGACGCGGAGCGGGCGGCGGCGGGGGAGGCTTCGGCCGCGGCGGAGCCGGCGGCCGGGGGGTTGCCGCAGGTACCTATCGGATCGTGTTGACTGTGGACGGGGAACAGTTTACCCAAGCCCTCCGTGTCGAAGGCGATCCGTCATCCCCCACTGGCCTCATCGCCACGGACGACGATGACGATGGGGAAGAAGGCCCCCAAGATCCTGTCCGCTAACCCGGATCGTTTCGACCGCGACAATTGATCCGTCCGAATGCAACGAAGGGGGCCACGAGGCCCCCTTCGCTGTTGAATCCACCCGTGAACGGCTCAGAAACTCGGGGCCCAGCTGCTGCGATTCCGAGGCCCGCCGAAGTAGTAATTAATCTGCAACTGAAATTCCCAGCTGAACGTGCGATCGTCCCCCGTTTTCAACGGAAACGCAAATCCCGTTGCCACTGTGGCTCGATTGGCGACCAAAAAGGTCGTGCCCACGGTCATATCCAGAATATCCACGCGGTTTCGCAGGTTCCCAACGGTCGGATGGGGTTCGGGGATTAGTGCGCCGTTGGGTCCGACCACTTGCAACGTCGGACTCTTGGTTGCGGTGGGAAGCGTACGGATGTCGGCGTTATCGAGCGTCGTGGTGTAATGGAGCTCCAACGTTGGCGCGATTCCCTGGATCCAGGATCGGCACTGGTCCTTCACGAGCCAATAGCCCAGACCCAGATCCATCTGCATCAGGCTCTGCTCACGGATGCGATCCGTCACGACCAGCGGATCCAGCGCAAGCTCGGCAGGCTCCGTGTTGATCAGGGCCAGCTCGCTGTAGCTGATCGTGCTCCGATTCACCGGAAAATCGAACTGCAGAAAGCCCTGGGCGAAAAGTCGATCGGTCGGCGTAACCAACGCGGCCAGGAAAGGAGAAATGGCCCAGGTATCGTTGCTAATCCGGAATTCGCGCTGGCGTTGGATTTCGATGTCGTTGTCGAAGCCGTCGCCCAGGAAGTCGGTCACACGCACTCGGGTATCCGGGGCTGTGGGGATGCCGATGCTCGCCCCACTGGAAATGGCCAGCTTGGAGGACTGATAAGCCAACCCCTTGAGGACCACCGTCATATTGCCGAATTCGGTATCGGTGCGCCCCAACGTATTCTGAGGAGTCGCTGTCGTCTGAATGATGCTCGAATTCGAGTCGCCATCCACATCTGTCCCAATGCCAGTGACATTGGCAACCCGTAGGTCTTGACTGTGGGCGAGGGTCGTGCTGAAGGGCACCCGCAATTCCACGGAGAACCGGCCGTCCAAGTAGGTTTTCTCGCCACCGAATGTGAAATCGTGGACATCGTAACTCCGCGTCGTGGTAATGCCCCGGAAGCGCGGAGCGCTGAACTGGCTCACGCCGAGTGTGGGGTCAAAGATAACTTTGCCGCTGTCCCCGGTCACTTTCTGCGCGTCGTTGAAATAGTTGTAGCGGAAGTAGACACGGTCTTCCGGCAACGGGCTGTTGTTATCTGCAACCTTGGGATTGACGACGTTCGTCGAACCGGTGCCGTTGATGAACACCGAACCGCTGCTGCGTTGGTAAAAAAAGGACAGCGATCGGCCAGCGCCCAGAAGATTGCCAATCATATTTGGGGCCGCCAAGGCCACCTGAGCCGTGCCGGTGGCGGCGGCCTGCTCGGCGGGCAACGTTGGCTCCGGGGCCGGTGGCGTTGGCGGTGCAGGTTGCGGTTGCTGGCTTGGCTGCTGCGTCTGCGGCTCAGCCGGCTGAGGCACCATTGTGGGAGGCACAGGTGTGGGACAGGGTGGAGCTGGAGGGCAGAGCGGCGCTGGCACGCAAGGCACAACGGTTCGGCCCGGCGGAAACTCTGCCTCGACCGCGGGCACGATGATAGCCGCCGTCAAGAAGCCGAATAGGAGCGTCGGAATCCCCGTTTGCTTCAGCCACCGAGAGCACATCTTCTCCTCCTTGAGAAGGGGTTCGCGAGAGACTACCCCCGGAATTCCCCCCCTTGGCTATCCTTGGCCATTTTTCCATGCGGCGCGAACACCCGGCATAAATGCACTATCCTTATCGGACTTCGGAAGGATACCCATTCGCCGAATGGAACCTAAGAACAATGCAGAGGTCGTGGATATTAGCGGTTGATGGGGAAGGGAGGAGAGTAGCGGTATCCGGAAGTTCGTCAGCCTCGTCCCGAACTGGATCTGGGGTGATACTTGATTCAGCCGCTAAAGAACGCATCTTCGGCCACAGTCAAATCGGGCAATCTGAGCAAGCTGCGTCAATCGATTTGACTTTGCCGGCGTGGTTTGTTAAGAAGACCCAACCTGGGTGATTTCTCAGCAAGAGATGACCCGGTCGGCTCAGATTCTCCGCACATGTCGGCTGAATGCGCTGGCGAAGAAGCGTTACCCCTGGAGTCGCACCTATGCCCCCCCTGATCCCCTTGCGGCCCGCTCAATCGCCCCACTCCTGTGTCCGTGCAGACCAGAGGCAGATCCGAAACCAACCGAGAGCCCGACTCGAGATGGAAGCACTCGAAGACCGCCTGGCACCAGCCGTGATCGGTAGCCCGAGCCAGAACTTCATCAATCAGGTGTACCAGGATTTGCTTGGACGAATGGCCGATCCCAGCGGTCTTTCCTTTTGGTCGAGCATGGTAGACCAGGGCGTGTCTCGGATCCAGGTGGTTGCCCAGATTGAGACCAGCCTGGAATA
>DATGIQ010000200.1:0-14438 GCA_035295665.1 Gemmataceae bacterium
CTGCCGCCAGGCCAGCACCAGGCTGATCAGGGCATACGGCAACGCCAACTCCCGAAAGAAGAGCGCCGCCAGTCCGGTGGCCACGCCGAGGCGCCATCGATCGTGTGCGTAGGCACAGACCGAAAGCGTGATCAAGATTCCCGACCAGAGTTCCTGTGCCAGAAAAGCGTCACCATCGATGCACCAGTGGAATGAACCGATCAACGGCAGGATTCCAGCCGCGGTCCAGCCGATTCCTCCTTCACGTTGCAAGACCGCACAAGCGAAGATCATCGTTCCCGTGGCGAGGAGCGCGAGGATCACTTGCACCCAATCTGGTGAAGGGAACAGCCCGAAGAGCCAGGCGTACAGTGGCGGCCGCCAGTTGAAGACCGAGCCCGTTGGATAGCCGACGGCGCGCAGTTCCTGGCCCGCCGCGTCGTAATAATCCATCCCCTCGTGAACGCGCTCCACAATGGTGCGATAAAGGCGCAGGTCGCTGCCGTCCGCTGCAACGGTCTGCGCGCTCTTCTTTGGGGAGCAGGCGGCGAACAGACACCAGGTCATCGCCGCCGCAGTTGCACCCAAAATCAGCAGCGCTTGCTTGCGGGAGAAATCGGCAAATCGGGTTGGGGAGATCGATGCCATCCAGTTCCCTGCGCAGAATTCGGGGCTGGCGAATCACCTGTTCCAAGGGTAGTGCGCCGGCGGACGCGAAGCAAAATGGAGACCGACTTCTGGTAATCCGCAAGAGGGGTTGCTATCATACGCGCTTCGGGTGACGGCAGCTTGTCGCAGGCCAGCAGGGGGTCTTCCTCATGGCGTTCGCTCGGATGCAGTCGGTGTTTCTCCTGCCCGTCACGCTGTTGCTGCTGTCGGCCAGCCTGGTTGCGACTGCCGCGGTGAATCCTCCGCCCTTCTATCCAGACAAGACGCACCTTCTCGTGTATCGCGATGCCGCCGGCCAAGAACACGCGGTCCAGGCGTTCTCCGACTGGGACCGACGCCGCCAACATATCCTCGCGAACATGCAACTGGTGATGGGGCCGTTGCCGAACCTTTCCCGCCAAGTGCCGCTCGATCTTTACATGAAGGAGGAGGTCCAGACAGAAAAATACTTGCGGCGGAAGATCAGTTTTGCGGTCGAGGACAACGATCGGGTGCCGGCTTACTTGCTCATCCCGCGCGAACGGTCAGGAAAACTGCCGGCCGTGCTATGCTTGCACCAGACCGTCCGCATGGGCAAGGGGGAGCCCGCTGGGCTGGGCGAGCGCGAGAATCTACGCTATGCGGTTCATCTGGCGGAACGTGGCTACGTCACGCTGGCCCCCGATTATCCGAGCTTTGGCGAATATGAATTCGATTTTTCCCACAGCCGTTTTCCGAGCGGTACCATGAAGGCGATCTGGAATAACATGCGAGCCATCGATCTGCTTCAGACCCTGCCGGAAGTCGATGCCAAACGGATCGGCTGCATTGGCCATTCGCTCGGAGGGCACAACACGATGTTCACGGCCGTGTTCGATCCGCGCATCCAAGCGCTCGTTTCGAGCTGCGGGTTCACGAGCTTTCCGAAGTACTTCGGCGGCAACTTGAAAGGTTGGACGAGCCCCCGGTACATGCCGCGTATCGCCAGCCTGTACGGCATGAAGCCGGAGAGGATGCCGTTCGATTTCACGGAAGTGGTGGCTGCCCTGGCACCGCGGGCGTTCTTCGCCAATGCTCCGATCTATGATGATAATTTCGACGTCACCGGTGTCAAGGACTGCCTGGCCGCGGCCATGCCGGTGTATGAGCTGCTGGGCGCGAAGGAGAAGCTGGCGGCCGTTTACCCGGATTGCGGGCACGATTTTCCCGTGGAGGCTCGCACGGCTGCTTATGCGTGGTTCGATCGTTGGCTGCGATCGTCACAGAGAACAGGCCCATGACAGGAGAACCCTTCGAAGCGGCGGTCCTGCAAGACAAGCTTAGCCAGCTGGGCGAGCCGACGGCAGAATTTGCGGTTCGCGGCGCAGGGTTTGTGCGCAACCTGGTTCTGGCCCCCATGTTGATTGGGACTGGGTTGACCTTGGAAATCCTATTGATCGGCGTCCTCCACATCCATCATTATGATCTCTTGTTCCTGGGCGTGTTGCTCATCCTTTCCGGGATCACGTTGGTGGTGCGGGCGGTCCGCAATCGTGGCTTGCGCGTCGTCGTCTATCCGGAAGGGCTGGTACAGCTCCACCGTGGAGAAGCCCGCGCGCTCTGCTGGGAAGAGATCAGCCAGGTTTGGCAGAAGAAGAACGATGGATTTCACTTGGCGACCCGGGCCTGGCGCGGCCTTCAGACCCTGAGATTACAGACAGCCGATGGCCGGCGGCTAACGTTTGATGATTCGCTGCCACGGTTGGCGGAGCTGTCGGAGATTGTTTGCGAGGCGACCCTCCCTTTCCTCTGGCTGACGGCCCAGGCCACCCTCGAGTCGGGCCGAGCACTCCACTTTGGTAACCTTCGGTTTAGCCAACAAGGATTGGGCCGGGGCAAGGAAACCTGGCCCTGGTCTGACGTGCAAAAGATCAAGATCAATAGCGCCCATCTGTCCGTCTACAAGAAGGGGAAGTGGACCCCTGGCTTGGTCCTTGCTCTCTCGGAGATGCCCAATTCCCATGTCCTGGTGGCGCTGTTGGAGGAACGCGTCCTGGTAGAAAAGTCTTCCAAATGACTAGGAGGACGAGGCGGCAAACGCATTCGCCGCCGATCATCCTCCTTCCGGAGGAACCACTACCTCCAGGAGAGCCGGCATTGCCGCAGGAACTGTACCATTTCCTCTATTTTCACATTTTTGCCGCCATTTTCTCTTGCACTTGAATCTATCCTGGGTAAACTGAGGTGGGGGTGGGATTTCTCCTTTCTCACTAATTTGGGGGGCTTTGGAACGGTTGGCATCAATTTCGGACTCGTACTTTCTTCCCAAAGTCGCTCAAGATCCACATTCTCGTGCGAAACAACCCTCTTGAGCGAAGTTTTAGGAACGAACCAAGGAGAAATCTTCCGATGAAATCGATTGCGTTCGGCTCCAGTTGGGCCGGGCTCGTGAGTCGTTGCGGACTCCTCCTCATCCTCCTTTCGTTGGTGGGCTGTGGTGGAGGTGAGGGGAAGGTCTCGGGTCAAGTCAAGTTTAACGGAACCCCCTTGCCCGGAGGCATCGTAACCTTTGTCCCAATGGATGTGCCCAATCACGCCGTTGCCACATTGGATGAGCAGGGGCGTTTCGAGGTTGTCCTCCCCACCGGCGATGTTCAAGTGAGTGTAGATAACCGGCAGCTCCAACCGCACGAACCCCCCTTCCGAGGCATGCCGCCGGGCATTCCCGGTGGTGTGGCGCAAAAAATTGCTGAAGCGAAGCAGCACCAAGCCTCTGCCAGACCGACCGGTACGGCAAGCGCCACCTCCCAGAAGATGCCGGGTAAATATGTCGAGATTCCGAAGCGGTACTACGACACCTCGACATCCAACCTCAAGATCACGGTAAAACGCGGGACCCAGACTCAGGACATAGAATTGACGAAATGATTTCGGCCGAGTGCTATTTCCTTGCTTGAATGGTCGAGCTCGACTCGAGGCAAGGCGACTTTTTGCTTGTAGTTTGTGAGGGCTCCGGTAGACTAGTGAAGTAGCTGAGCTACTTCTCAAATTTCACATACGGGGAGTATTCCAATGATTCGCGTTCGACATCCCGATCGGTCATCTCGCAGTGGGTTTACATTGATCGAGCTTCTGGTGGTAATCGCCATCATTGCCGTCCTCATCGGTTTGCTCTTGCCGGCCGTGCAAAAAGTTCGCGAGGCTGCCAATCGCGCCAAATGCGAAAATAACCTTAAGCAAATGGCTTTGGCCCTGAATACCTGCCAGGATTCTCAGGGACGACTTCCCCCGATGTCCGCCTCCTTCGGCGGTGCCTACTTTGCTCCTTTGCTCTTCCACCTTCTGCCGTATATCGAACAGAACAATCTCTGGCAGGGCGCCCACTTTTTGGACTATAACGGCTCGGTCCAGTACAATCCGCCCAGCAAACCGAGTCCCTCGTCTACCATCGATGTCGGAGTCATTTGGCCCACTTGGGACTCGGTGAATACCAGCTCCAACCCATCCACCTGGCTGCGTGGCACGCTGATCCCGACCTATCGCTGCCCCAGCGATCCCAGTCTCGGCAGCGGCGTATCCGGGATCGAAGAAGACTCGAAGTGCTACGACTGGTGCGCCGGCGACGCTTCCTATGGCGGAAACTTCCTGGTCTTCGGCAAATTCTCCTATGATCCCAAGACCAATCTGCCTGTCTTCCCAACCCCAAGCCAGACCAACTACACGACGGTTTGGGATGGCAACGCGAGGATCCCTCGGTCGATGCCCGATGGCACCTCGAACACCATTGTGTTTGCCGAAAAGTACGCCCGGTGCGAGTCTACCCCCGGCGCATGCTGCCACGGCACCTGGTGGATGCGAGGCATTTTCCACGGCCAAAAAGGCTCCCCGGCCGTGAATGATTCGGATGATAGTTTTCCTGGTGATGCGCTTTCCGCAGTGATTGGCGGTGGCAGCAATGGCTCGCTCGCCACACCGACCAAGGCCGGTTTGTTCCAGGTTCAGCCCAAACCGGGCCAGTGCGATTACCGCGTAGGCTCGACTCCGCATGCGGCCATTCAGGTGGCTATGGCGGACGGCAGCGTCCACAGTGCGTCGCCAACGATGGACCCCGCCATTTGGTACGCACTCCTCACTCCCAATGGAGGGGAGGTCTTGCCGGGCGACTGGGGCAATTAAGCTGCGGTCTGAACGCGATCCGGCGCGAACTTTTCCCTCGCTATCCAGCAACGGTTGGATAGCGAGGGAATTTTTTTTCAAGAATGATTTCCCGGCTCGCGTTCCGTGCGCGGCCCGGACTGCCAAATGCGAAACGCAAGCGGCCAGAACATGCTTGCAAGCGCTCTTTAGCGAGTGCGTGCGACGGAATCCAGGATGCGTTGGAGCTCGGCGGGGTCGATTGGTTTGGTCAGGTGAAGCCGAAAACCCGCTTCCAGGCAGCGATTCTTGTCCGCATCCGAGCTGTAACCGGTGAGAGCAATTAGATTTGTCTTCGGAATTGCCGGATCTTGCCGCAAGATGCGGGCCACGGCATAGCCGTCCATCCCGGGCAGTCCAATGTCGCACAGGACGACGTCCGGCTGCCATTGCCGGGCAGCTTCTACGCCTGCCCGACCGGAGTGCGCGATCCGAGCCTCATGACCAAACAGTTCCAGGAGCGCCCGCAGGGTTTCCCCCGTGTCCGGATTATCTTCTACGATCACCACGCGCAGCGATTTTCCCGGTCCATGGGCCGGTGCCGGCAGAGGAGTTTGTGCTGCCGCTTCGCGTTCCAGGGGCAGCCAGAACGTGATCTCACTTCCGCGGCCCGGTCCGGCGCTCAGTGCGCGTACCGTGCCGCCGTGCAATTGCACCACGGCCTTGACCAGAGCCAGACCCAGGCCGAGCCCACCCCGACTCCGGTCGAGCGTGCGGTCGGCTTGAAAGAACGGCTGGAAAACGGCATCGAGCAATTCGGGCTGAATGCCGATCCCCGTGTCCTGCACCGTGACCGCGGCCCGCTTGCCATCGGTATCTTTCTCCAAGCGGATGGTTACGCGCCCGCCCGGATCCGTGAACTTGGCCGCGTTCTGCAACAGGTTACCCAGGACCTGGGCCAAGCGGGTTCGATCCGCGAGGACCCAAACAGGCTCCGGGGGAACCTCCAGGAGCAGGCTCAGGCCTGCCGTTTCCAGAAGTGCGCGCTGATCTTCAGTGGTCGCCGCCATCAGCAAACCCAGATCGACACATTCACGCCGGAGGTCAATTTCCCCACGTGCGATGCGGGCCACATCGAGCAGGTCATCCAAGAGTCGCGACATGTGCTCCACCTGCCTTCCCAACACGTCTTGTACCCAGCGCCGGGTCACTTCATCCGTGCCTCGCTGGCGAAGCAAATGCAAGGCATTGCGAACCGGAGCCAGGGGGTTGCGCAGCTCATGGGCCAGCATGGCCATGAATTCATCCTTGCGCCGATGCGACTCGGCCAATTCTTGTGCTTGCCTCCGCAGCTCTGCCTCCAGGCGTTTGCGCTGGGTGATGTCCCGCATGAAACTGCGCGTGTGGATGAAACGGCCATCCTCCCAGAGGACATTGGTCGAGAGCAGGACATGCTTGATCGAACCGTCCTTGCAGCGCAAGCTGACCTCATGGTCGCGCACCGTCTCGCCTTTTTCCAGACGGGACAGAAGCTCAGCGAGGGCGTCCGGATCGGGATGGAACTCGGCGATGTGCCGGCCGACATATTCTTCGCGCGTGTACCCGGCCAGCTCCAGCTGGGCTTGATTGGCCCGCAAGATGCGGCCATCGGGACCGACCCATTGGAGGGCGACAAGGCCGTTTTCGAAGAAATCAGCCAGATCGCGTTCGCTGCGGCGTAACTGGATCTCGCTCCGTTGGTGTTCGCCTTCCGCGGTGGCACCCCGGAAGAGGGAATTCAGGAACATAACAGAGTCCTTAATTGTGGCCACCTGTCTGGTCCTTCCCTGGTCCAGAACCCTCCGTGCCAGATGGCGTGAGGGAATGACGTCACAAAGAACTCAGGCAAGAGGGTCGGGCGCCAACCGATTCGACTCGTGCCCTGCACAAGGTCCAAGCGCGAAGCGAATGCTACGCCGCTGGCACTTGGTCCGATTGCATGGATGGCGGCCTCGACATTATTGTGTCGGTGAGCGATTGCCGTGTGGGTCTGTAGAACGATAGTGCGCAATTTCCTGTATGTCAAAAGCCAGCGTGAAAATAATCGGTGTCAGCCAAGTGAAGATCTGGCGAAGCGGAACCCGCCTCGTTATGCTGGGTTCTTGAAGCCGGCTCCGAGATTTGTGGTATTACCGATCCGGGTTGCGCCTTTTCCATGAGCATTGAAACGTTTGAACACGCGCACGACGGTTCGCCAATGGTTCTTATCCCAGCCGGGACCTTTCCGATGGGGCTCCCCGAGAAAAATCTGTTGGCCCAGGACCATGAGAAGCCGCTGCGCGAAGTGTACCTCTCGGCGTTTTGGATCGATGTCTATCCTGTCACCAATTCGCGCTTTCAGTTATTCCTGTCGCAGCATGGTTATGAGCAATCGCAGTGGTGGACGAAAGAAGGTTGGGCCTGGCGAACGCGACGGCGGATCCACCAGCCGGCGATGTGGGGGCAGCCGGGTTGGGACGGTCCGGACCAACCAGTCGCCGGCGTCAGCTGGTACGAAGCAATGGCCTATGCCTGCTGGGCCGGTCGACGGCTCCCAACCGATGCGGAGTGGGAGAAGGCAGCGCGCGGCAGTGATGGCCGCGCGTACCCCTGGGGCGATGAGTGGCCGACCGCGGACCTGGCCAATTTCGACCTCGCTGTGGGGCGAACGACCCCGGTCGGACTGTATCCGAAAGGGACCAGCCCTTATGGTTGCCATGATATGGCGGGCAACGTCAACAACTGGACCAGTGATTGGTACTGGCGGCTGTTCGGCCGCTTCTGCGTTCGCTTCGGGCAGTTGCGCGATCCCCAGTTGCACGATCAGCTCCGAAGTGAGCTGCCGTTCAAGGCGATTACTGAGAAGGTGGATCGCGGTGGCGGCTTTGCCACGGCCCGCGAATGTCAGGAAGTGCTGAGCTGTACGCGGAAGCTGGCCTGGAAACCGAGCACGCGCGCCCCATGGAACGGCTTCCGCACCGCCATGGATGCGTAACCGCACCGCACGACCAGCCGCCGGGGAACGATCCTACAACAATGCCTGGATCTGTTCCTCCGTGGGCGTGGTGATAAACTCGCACCCGATGATCCAGCTTCCTTCTTCGTTCGAGGTTGAATGGACCACGCGGGCCAGGAGGGTCAGGCGGATCCCAGGATTCTTGGTCTTGAGGTCAATGACTAGCTCCGTGCCTTCGCGGATACTCGTGCCCAAAATCAGGGCCATGCCTCCGCTAGAGATGTTGCGCAACACGCCGCTGAGCCGTTCAAATGGTGCCAACGACGAGCAGGAGGCGCTCGTGCTGCACTGGTAGCGTACGGCAGCGCGGCGTTCGGTGGCTGAGGAGATCGATTGTGTTGGGGAGAGAGATAATTGCTGCGACATGAAACTCTGTCCCTTGCTGTTCCGACTGATTTGCAGAGCCTTGGTCTTCAAACCTAGGCCGTGCACGCGACGGTGTCAACTTGCCGACCGTGCGAACCGGCGGAACACCGCCGGCACCGCCAGCAAGCCGCCCAGCGTCGCCAGCAGTGTCAGGTAAACGCCCGGCTCCATTTCAGGCACGACCACACCGGGGACATTGTAGCCTTCCTGGAGGACCGTGCTGACCTGGGCACCCTTTCGCCAAACACTGATGTGGATATCGCGGGAAGTCCCATCATAATCCTGCCGCAGGCTCGGAAACGTCACGGTGTAGGTGGTCTGCAACTCATCCGCCAACCCCTCATAGATGAACCGCAACTGCGCCAGGTCGCGGGCATGAAAATAATGGCCGCCCGATTCGTCGGCGAGCTTCCGCAATGCGGCTTCGTCAATGCCATCGTCATGCAATTGGATGGACAGATTCTCGAAGATTTCGAACAAGAATTGCTCGTTGCGCGCATGGTGATAAGTGCCGCCCGTCGCCGACGCCAGCTGTTGCATCACCCCCTCGTCCAGGTCGCCCGCCTGGCCGAAGCCAAGCATATGGAGGGGAATGCCCACTTCACGAGCTCGCTGAATGACTTCGCTGACGCGGTGGCGGCTGCCGGGACTTTCATCGACGCCGTCCGTCAGGACGACCACAGCTTTTTTTCCTTCCGGCCGCGCGGCCTCCAGCGTCTCGATCGCCTCGTAGGTGGCATCATAAAGGAGCGTGCCGCCACTCGGTGTCAATTGTTGGATCCGCCTTTTGAGGGCGCTCTTGTCCGTGGAAAACGGCTTGGGAACCTCCAGGATGTGATTGAACGGGAGCAAGGTCGTCCGGGCGCCGGGTCGCATCAGATCGATGAAGCGGGCGGCAGCCCGGTGGAGGGCCTTGATCTTGCTGAGCCGCGAGCCGGCCTCGGCGGGATCACGCATGCTGTCGCTGTGATCGAGTACCAGCACGGTGGTCACCGGTTCATTCTTGCCCGGTTCGCCGACGCCGACGGTATAGATCGGTACGCCGGCTTCCTGGGCCAAGTGGGCGACCTGGGACGCTGTGTGCTGGCTATTGAGATCGACGCCGTCCGTGAGTAGGACAACCGCCTTCCGTCCCTTGATGCCGCGCAGCATGGCCAGCGCTTCGGCCGTGGCATCCAGGTAGGCTGTACCGCCGCCTGGCTCGGCCTTGCGAATGAACTGGCGGAGCAATTCCCGATTGGAGGCGAACTGTTGGGGCTGGCCCGCGGGCGGTTTGCGCACCCGCAATTCGTGATCGAAAAGAATCAGGCCGCAATCCGCCCGGCCTTGCAACCGATCGAGGAAACGGTTGGCGGCCTGCTTGGCCTGTTCCATTTTTCCGTGCTCCGCCATGCTGCCGCTGATGTCGATGGCAAGTACCACGGTCAAGCGATCGAGGGCGGACGGCCGCTGCACGGCGACATCGCGAACGCGCTGATGGTCTTCTTCCACCACCAGTTCATCCGCGTTCACATCATCGGCCAGCTGTCCATCAGGACGGACAATGGTGAATTGCACGGAAACGTAGAGCGTCGGCTTTCCTTGCGCATCAGGTCGTCGGGTCAGGTAAATGCGGTCGTGGGTTTGGCCGTCCTTTTGGACCTGTTCCTTCTTGATTTCATAAAGCGGTTGGGATGGCTGCGCCGCGGCCGGGAGCGCGGCCAAACATAGTGCCAACACGATGATGCCTGCGCGCATGGGGATTTCCTCAGAGCATCTTGGCCGCGGTTCGCCGAACCGCCGCGAAACCGACTATTTCTTCTTCGCCTGTTTGAGCAATTCCGTCCACATGTCCTGGACTTTTTGGAGCGTGCCATTGGTTTGGCCACGTTTGGGGCTCCCCGGACGCGGGCGCGCTGTTGCCGGTTTGCTGGAACCGCCGCCAGGTCCCGCCGGAGCCGGCGGAGCGGTGCTTGGTTTGGCCTTGGGCAAGAGCTGGCGCTCGGCCAAGCCCCAGAGGCTGCTCACGATGAAGTAAATGCACAACCCTGCCGCCACCTTGTAGAACAGGACGCCCATGAAGATCGACATCCATTTCATCATCTTCTGCTGCATCTCCTGAGTTTCATCGGTAGCCGGCGGCATCAGGAACTTCTGCTGAATGATCATAAACGTGACGGCGAAGACCGGGAGCAAATTGAAGTACGGCCCAAAGAGAGGCCCGAGAGACCCGAGTAAGGGAAACCATGCCGGCTCGCTGACGTACGGAATGTGCTCGCCCCAATAGAAAAGCATATCCGGAGCTGCCAGGTTCTTGATCCACAGGAACGGAGCCAACCGGAAATGAATACTTTCTTGCAAGGCATAGTACAGGCCCATGAAAATGGGCATCTGTAATAAGACGACCCAGCAACTGGCCATTGGGTTGACACCGTGCTTGCGGTACAGCTCCATCTGCGCCATGGCCAAGGTCTGGCGATCGTTTTTGTATTTCTCCTGGAGTTTCTTCAGCTCGGGAACCAAGGCCTGCATCTTGATGCTGGTCCGCGCTTGCTTGCGGCTGACGGGGTGCATCAGGCCACGCACCAGCAGCGTGAGCAAGATAATGCAGATGCCATAGTTCGCGAAGGGAATATACGTATGCAACCCTTCGAGGAAGCGGTGCATCAAGTTCGTGAAAAAGATGAGGATGTTCGTCCAGTAAATCCTGCTGGCAAACCAGCCCAAGCCGCCGGGGGAATGGTAATCGGTTAACGTGTTCAGGTGCAGCTGGTTCAGATAACGATCCAGAAGGTTCGGCGGGATCGGTTTGCCTTCCTTGCCGGCATCGCCCAAGAGCTGGACTTTCACTGGTCCGTTGTAGAGCAAATATTTGTGGACGACCTTTTCGCCGGGCTGTAGCTCAACGGGGACTGTGCTGATCCGCACCGAAATGTCATCGAGCTGCGGCTTGGCAGCGTCCGATTCGCCCATCACGAAGGGCAGCGCATCTTTGATGAAATCCTTCTTGTCTTGCTGATTGTCCACCACGATCATGGACGCAAAATACTGGATCGCGACGCCGGCATATTGGATGTAGGCTTTGTCGGTCTTCTCTTCTTTCTGGGGGCCGGGCGTGGGACTGCCGATGCTCCGCGCGTCCTGAAAATTCCGCCAGAGATTGCCGGTGGCGTCCACCATGCCGATGAGCGCATTGCGGTAGGTGTAGGTGTACCAGACGCCCTCGATCGGCAGCGCATGCGCGCCGGTCATTTGGTAGCTGAACTTCACCGGCTTGGCCGTAGTCTTCTTGTGCTCGATTTCCACGCTGAGACCGAGGTGATAATCCGCACGGGTCAGGGTATACGTCTTGATAATGCGCACATCCTGGCCAGGAACATCTGCGGAGAGGGTGACCTCTTGTTTGTCCTTGTCCGGATCGGTTTCCCGGTTTACGACGGTCCAGTCGAGATCCCGAAGGGAATGCGGGCGTTGTTCGTCATTGGCCGGATCGAGCACAAACGAAGGTGGCTCATCTTCCGGAATGAGATGAAGGCGTTCATTCTCGGGCCGGCCCATTTTGTCGGTTGCCTTGAAGTGCGTCAGCACCACGCTCCGCACTCCGGCACCCCGGGAAGTGATTACGGCCTGGAGGTTGAATCCCTCGCCTCCCAAGGTAATTTCCTCGTGCTTGCCGGCGGGAAGCGCTTCCAGCTTGGGAGGAGCCGGCTTCGGTTCTGCCTTGCGGACCAGGGCTAGCTTGGTTCGTTCTACCGCAGTCCAGGGGGCGACCGCCGCGTCGGTAGCCAATTGACTGATATTGCCAGCGCCCGGAACACCTCCCGTCACCGCGCTTCCGGAAGCCGAGGAAAGTAAATCGGTCCAGGATCTCCAGTCCAGTTTCAGCGCTACCGGCCGGGCCGGCGGGGGAGGCAGGAGCCATTTTTGCAAGCGGGTCCAACCGATGAGCACCAGGAAGGACAGCAGGGTAAAAAGAACCACATTCCAGATATTCTGTTTTGGCTGCATGTTCGCTTTCCATGAGCGACGATCGGCGGATGGTTACATGCCCATGTTAGCAAGTAGGCCTGGGAAGAAGAAGCGATCTCCCGGGGCCCCCCTGTCCGCTCCGCACCGGCTCGCCGAGATCCTGTCAGTATATTCGTTCTGCTCCGGGGCCCATTGGACTTCAGCCGGCATGGAAGTGATTGAGCCGGAGAAACGTATCGGCCCAGCGGTAGTGATCGAGCAGCCCCGCCGTGGGCCGGCCCAAGAGATGATACGCCAGGAACAGGGCTTCAACGGAAGCGAGGCCGTTGTGCGGGTCCGTGCCCCGCTTGGACCGGCGTGGGTAAGCGGTGCGATAGCCGTGCAAGGATCGCGCCGGCACTTCCTCGTAATCCAGGTTCATGGATTCCGCCCACCGCCAACTGGCGTCCAGGAGAAGCAGGCCACGGTTCGCATCGTTGGGGGAAATCTCCTCCCCTTCCGCGGCCAGCCGGATGTAGCCTTCCAGACTGGGAAGCTGGCCAACCGGATAGGTCAGAAAGATCAGATCGGCTCGGCCCCGTAGCGGCAACACGGAACATTTCTTCGGGTTCTCTCGTGGGCTCCGGATGATTACGGTGGGCGGATAGGATTCCAGCATGGGCATGAAGCGGTACAACCCCGGCCAAAATGGTTGACTTGAATCTCAAAATCGGGACCCGTACGATACTAATGTCCCATGTGTACCTTAGCGACTGCTGCGGTACGCGAAAACCCGAAACAGGGGAGGCAGAGATGGAAGTCGAACTTAAATACTGTTCGATGTGAAATTATGAGCCGCAAGCCGTCAGTTTGACGAGCAAGCTCTTGGCCACGTATAAGCAGAAGATTCGTGATCTGAAGCTGATTCCGTCGGGCGGTGGGTGTTTTGAACTCAGTGTCAATGGTCAGCTGATCTACTCCAAGCTCAAGACACGCGAGTTTCCCGACGAAGCGTGGGCGGTGAAGGCCGTTGGTGAGCGTCTGAACAAGTAGGAAAAAATCATTTCGCCTGTCCCGGTGAGCGCGCTCGCTTCTGATCTGCTGCCGTGGCCTGGTTCCCAATCCCGTGAGGTTTCATGTTATTCTTCGGCCGCAAGAAGCGCCTCATCGACTACGCCTCGTGCGCTGGTTGAGCAGGCAAGCTTGCCCCTCAGGGGTTGGCGCAGGTTCTGCGCCATTTGCCAAAGGTTACTGATCCAAACGTGCTCGTCGGTACGGAAACGCACGACGATGCGGGGGTCTACCGTCTGACCGATGAGTTGGCCATCGTGCAGACCGTTGACTTCTTCCCCCCCGTCGTGAACGATCCATACGTGTACGGCCAAATCGCTGCCGCCAACGCGCTGAGCGATATCTATGCCATGGGAGGCACCCCGCGCACGGCCCTTAACCTGATCGGCTATCCCGACAACAAGATCAACCTCGACTGGCTGGCGGAGATCTTCCGCGGCGGGGCGGAGCGCTGCCACACCGCCGGCGCCGTGATCCTTGGTGGCCATACCGTCCGTGACGCGGAGATCAAATTTGGTTATGCGGTGACCGGTACCATTCATCCCGATCGGGTCCTGACCAATGCATCGGCCCGACCCGGAGATAAGCTGGTCCTCACGAAGCCTCTGGGTACCGGTTTCATCACCACGGCTCGCAAGGCCGGCGATTGTCCCGAAGAGGTGTATCAGGCAGCTTGCGCAAGCATGGTTCAGCTCAACGATATTGGCCGCGACGCAATGCTGGAAGTGGGCGCCCACGCGGCCACGGACATCACGGGCTTTGGCTTGGCCGGCCATGCCTATGAAATGGCGGAAGGGAGCCATGTAACGTTGATGCTCGACCTGGCCCGCCTGCCGCTGTTCCCTGGGTCGGAAAGCCTGGCCCATTCCCCCTATCTCACCCGCGCCAGCGGCACCAATGCAAGTTACGTTGCTCCGGGCCTGCGTATCGAAGGGCGGCCGGATCCGGTCCGGTTGAAGTGCTTCTACGACCCGCAAACGTCCGGTGGTCTGCTCATCAGCGTGGCCGCGGAAAGAGCTGAGCAGCTTCTCATGACCATTAAGGCCAAGGGCGCCACGGTAGCCTGCATCGTCGGTGACGTCACGGAGCGTACCGATGCTGCGCTCATCGTTCATTGAATGAGCGACAAGGGCTACAACGCCAATCGTTCGCGCGCATAGCTCAAGCAGCGGCGGACGTTCTCATCCTCCCGCTTCAATTTGTCTTCCCGACTCAGACCACTGATGCGTGGCAACGGTTCTTTGCCGGCGTGCGTGCGGACCATGTGCAGCGTGTCCGCCAGGTGGCGGCCGGATAGATT
>DATGIQ010000201.1:0-7322 GCA_035295665.1 Gemmataceae bacterium
CGCAGCCAATGGACACGAGGGCGATGGCTCCGGGGTACTCATCCTGGATCAATTGCTGTGCATAACCGGCCCAGTCGCCGCTGATCTTGTTGTTGGAAAGCGTCACACAGTGGCAGGCGTAGTTGATATAGACGGCCTGCATTTTGCCATGAGGGTCGCGGACGATCAGGACCGGAAGATCATGATCGACCGGACCACCCTTGGTTCGCCGGTTAAGGGCAAAGTCTACCCTGCCGATACCCCAGCTTAGCCGCGCCGGTTTTCGATCCGCCAGAGCCGCCAGGGCGACGGCCTCCAAGTGGTCGGTCAATTCAGCGGTGTACCGATTGATTCGCTCCTGCTGCTCCTTCGGAATGGGTTGACCGAACAAGGTAGGAGCCACGTCTTTGAGCATCGGTGCCGTATGGGTGTGTGTGGCGGTGATGGCGATTCGATCTCGCTGGATACCTGCCTTGCGCGCCAATCGGCCGGCGACTTCTTCCGCCAGGTAGGCGGGGATCCCCAGGTTATCCACGGTCAACAGCACTGCGGGTTCGCCGTCGTCGATGGCCAACGCCTTGGCCCAAATTCGCTGCGTGACCCCTTCTGATTCGGTTCGGCGGAAGCCGAACCCACTGAGGCGCACGGGATACGCTGGCGTGATGTCGAGCTTGGCGACACCCGCAGAATAGCTCGTGATCGACGGCTCAGCACAGACGGCCGAACTCGCCAGCAGAAGCACGATCGACGTGAAACCCATCGAGAATCCTCCCCCGGAGACGGCTTTCCGGACCGCGCTTAGCGTAACACATTGGCAAAGCACTGGCGACATTTCTCGTGGGGCGTACAGCGTGCACGGACCGTTTTCACCAAATCTGCTTTGAAGGATGCGATGGGCTGGTTAGAGGAGAGAACGCTCGAGCGAGAGTAAGCCATTTCGATCGATTACCATAGCGCGTGGATGGAAGCGCTCGACACCTTCCTGGCGTTGCTGTTCCCCGAAGTCCATGCGCAAGTCGATAAACTCGTCAAGGTCTGGACCAAGGAGGGCATCGAGTGCTGGGTACTGAACCACATCGAAGTGCAGATGACACACGATCCAGTGTTTCCGATCCGCATGTGCGTCTACAATTACCGGGTCTTCGACCGTTACAATAGACCTATGGCGAGCCTGCCCGTTTTGGCCGACGACGATCCGACCGGGTGGCCCCGCGAGTTTCGGAAAAGTCTCTTTTGCTGCGAGGTCGGCATCCGCTTTCCGTTCATGAAGCTGCTCGACTTCGCGGCGCCGGAGGCCGTGCTGAGGCAAGTACGAACCCATTCGCATCGGTGGTGTTGGCCCATTTGAAGGCTCAGGAGACGTGTGGTAATCCCAAAGACCGGCAAACACGGAAGCTTCGGTTGGTGCGCGGGCTCTACGAGCGGGGCTTCACTCCCAAAGATGTGCGAGAACTGTTCCGCGTGATCGATCGGAGGATGGAACTACCGCAGCGGCCGGAAGATATACGGTGGCAAAGTCTGGCTATGATTCAGGAGGAGAGATATATGCCCTTTAGTCCAACCCAGAGCGCGTTGGGCACCGGAGGGGCTTGCGTGAAGGCATCGAATCGTTGCCGAAGGTAAAATTCGGTGAAGCAGGACTGAAAAATAATGCCGGAGATCCACGACATCCACGAAACCGAGCAATTGCGGGCAATCCTCAAAGCTCTTGAAATCGCAGCCAGCCCGAAGGAGATGCGTCGCTTTTTGTTGCCCAACACGCGATAGAGTTCACATGAAGGGGTTCATTATGAGCGAACCGTTGCCTGCCATTTACCTGGCTCGCCATGGGGAGACCGCATGGAGCGTTTCCGGCCAACACACTGGCATTACCGACTTGCCGCTCACCGAACGGGGCGAGCGCAACGCCGGCCGGCTGGGCGAACGATTGAAGGGATTGAGTTTTAAGCAGGTTCTCACCAGCCCGCTTCAACGCGCCCGTCGCACGTGTGAGCTGGCTGGATTCGGCTCCGTTGCCACGATCGACCCAGACTTGGTCGAGTGGAACTACGGCGCCTACGAAGGGCGCAAAACTGCAGACATTCGGAAAGAGCGACCGGATTGGCAACTGTTCCGCGACGGCTGTCCGGGCGGAGAGACGCCGGTAGAGATCAGCGCCCGCGCCGACCGGGTTGTTGCCCGGCTGCGGGGACTTGGCAGCGATGCGTTGCTCTTTTCAAGCGGCCATTTCCTCCGCGTCCTTGCGGCCCGCTGGTGTGGATGGGACGCGTCCTTCGGGCGTTGCCTGGTGCTCACGGTCGCTACCCTCAGCATCTTGGGCTACGAGCACAACCAGTCCGAGCCGGCCATCCGCCTCTGGAACGATGCTCGCCATGTGGGCGATTGATCCAGAAGCTGGGCCGCCGCATGGCCGTGCGGTGATGGCCTGCTCGCCCCTCAGCGCCGCCTGCCGTAAGATAGTTCCAGCGAGGATCCTTCCAACCTCATGCCGGAGGCGTCCATCTATGGGCCAGGCCATTGTCTCTGTGCGAATGCCACATTGGGAACTTTTGACGCTGTTCACACTGTGCGGCGTAGCGATGCTGGCCTATGCCGAATTCCCCGAGGCCGCGCGCTTGCCCTCGCAACCAAGCCTTCCCGATCCACTGCGCATGCTCAGCGGTGAACGCGTATCGACGAAGCAGCAATGGTTCGATAAACGCCGGCCGGAACTCAAGGAACTGTTCCAGTTTTACATGTACGGCTACCTGCCGCCCGCACCCAAGAACATCGAATACAGGGTCGAGTACGAAAATGGTCGGGAGTTCGGCGGTAAAGCAACGCTCAAGGAGATTCGGATTCCCCTGGGGCCACCCGATGCACCGCAAATGCACTTACTGCTCGTCGTTCCGAATCACCGCCAAGGGCCGGCTCCGGTGTTCCTCGGCTTGAACTTCAGTGGCAACCATTCGCTGGTGAACGATCCGGGTGTGCGCTTGCCGACCAGCTGGATGGAGAATCGTGGTCCCGGCGTCAAGGATCATCGCGCCACCGATGCCGGACGCGGCGCCCAGCTGGGAGTCTGGGCGATCGAGCAGGTGATCGACCGCGGGTACGCGGTGGCCACGATTTACTACGGCGAAATCGTTCCGGACCACCCGGGCGTGGCCGAGGGCATCCGGGAGTACTTCCGCCGACAGGGGCAGAAAGCGGGGCCTCACGATTGGGGAGCAATTGCTGCCTGGGCGTGGGGACTCCAGCGGGCTGTGGATTTTTTGCAAACCAATCCGGAAATCGATAAGACACGGATTGCGGTCGTTGGCCATTCCCGACTGGGCAAGACCGCTTTGCTGGCGGGGGCCTTCGATGAGCGCATCGCTCTGGTCATTCCACACCAGGCCGGCTGCGGCGGTACAGCCCCGAGCCGAGGCAAGGTCGGTGAATCGGTCAAGCAGATCAACGATCACTTCCCGCATTGGTTCAATGACACGTTCAAGGAATTCAATGATCGGCCCGATCGGTTGCCGTTCGACCAGCATTGCCTGGTTGCCCTGGTCGCTCCGCGGCCGGTGCTGCTGACGAACGCGGTGGAGGATACCTGGGCGAACCCGCAAGGGCAGTTCGAGGTTTTGCAGGCGGCCGACCCGGTTTATCGATTCCTGGGAGCCGGGGGATTGGAAGCGAAGACGATGCCCGAGCCCGGCAGATTGCTCAACAGCACGCTCGGCTATTTCATCAGACCGGGCAAGCACTCGATGGGCAAGGAAGATTGGAGCGTTTTTCTCGCTTTCGCCGACAAGCATCTGCGAATGCCAGCCGCAGCGAAGTGAGGAAGAACGGCCAAGACCGTAACATCCGGCAGGGGACGAATACGGGCCCAGATCCCGAGGGACGTTTCGCTCACGCAAGCAATCCCGGTATCGGCTGCCACCCCGTCATCGTCTGTGCGATTTCCCGCGGCATGCTAGGGATTACGCGCACCTCACCGACGTCGACCAGCGTGTGTAAGATCGTGGCCAGGAGGTTCGGAATTCGCACCGCATCCGACTGCGGCTCGCCGGCCGTGCGGTTGGATTGACCGATCACCTGACCCATCCGCAAGCCGCCGCCAATGAGCAGGAGCGGTGCCAAGTTACCCCAGTGATCGCGGCCGCCATTCTTGTTGATCTTCGGCGTCCGGCCCATTTCGCCGCAGGCCACGAGGAGAATGCGTTCGCTCAGGCCGCGCGCCTCGACATCCTCAATGAAGGCTGAGAGGGCATGATCGAGGGGCAACCCCATGTATCGCATTCCCTCCGCGACGCCGGCGTTGTTGACATCGGCATGCATGTCCCAAACGAAATTCGTGGTGACCGTTACGAAACCGCAGCCGTTTTCGCAAAGCCGGCGGGCTAGCAGCAGGAGCTTCCCCAGCGCCTTGGCGTTATCCACATAGTGGTTGTAGTTCCTCCATTTCCGGTCGATATTCTCCGGCCGCACCAGGGGAGCCGTATCGTAGCGGGCCAAGGTCCGAGGATCCTCCTTGCTCAAGTCAAAGGCGTCCGCAACACCTCCCAGAATCGTGTCGAAGGCCTGGGCGCGCGTCCGGTCGATTCCGTCGACCAGTCGCGCTTCCGAAAGCGACCAGTTCACCCGATCCAGTTCTGCCAGCAGCCTGCGACGATCTTCGAGGCGAGTAAGCGGTACTGTAAGCCGCATGTCTTTCTGCAGCTGCCCCGGTCCACTGGGATCACACGGAGCGTACGCCATGCCGAAGGGTCCTGGGTCCCCAAATTTGCCAAAATTCAGATTCGCCGGTTGCGTGCTTGGATCCACGGACCGAGGGAACAGCACGACGTTGGACGGCATGCCGGTTACAGGATGGTTCGTACCGGCGATCCGGGCATAAACGGAGCCGAAGTTGGCTCCAACCGTGTCGCGGCCGACCAGCGGCTTGAGATCGTGCCTGCCATCGCCGGTCACGAAAGATCGGACCACCGCGATCTTATCGGCCAACGCGGCCAGCCGGGGGAACGTCGCACCAAATGTAACCCCGGGCAGCCGGGTGGCCGCTTCTCCGGTTGCGCTCCGGATACCGGCGGGTGCGCTCATCTTGGGATCAAACGTCTCGACTTGACTGGGGCCACCATGCATGAAAAGGAAGATGACAGATTTGTCTGTGAGCGGCCGCCTGGCCTCGGCAGCCCTTGTCCGCGCCGCGAGCAATGCCGGGAGGGAAAACCCGCCCAGTGCCAAGCTTCCAATCTTGAGGAAGGCACGGCGGTCGCACGAGGTGTCTCGGTCGTAGACTGCAAGCATGACTGTTCCTTCGCTGCCAGGGCTGGCTCGCCCGTTTGGCTATCCTCGTTTGATAGCACAGTTGATCCTTCGCTGCAATCAGCAGAATGAATTCGCGCTATCGGATGCCTGACTCCATATCCAGCTATAATACTCCACATCGGCATCGCAACGAATTCTGGTCAAGGGAAAGGACGGCTGCAACGTGCATATGCTGCGACGCGCCCATTGGTTGGGGATCGTGATGATGATCGGTTCCGCGAGCCTGGTTCAAACACGGCTCTCCGCGGCGGACCCGTGGATCGTCTTTGAGGGCCCAAACGGTCCCGGCAAGGGGAAGCACATCGTTCTGGTCAGCGGCGATGAGGAGTATCGGTCCGAAGAAGCGTTGCCGCAGCTGGCAAAGATCCTCGCCCAGCGCCATGGCTTCAGGTGCACCGTCCTGTTTGCGATCGATCCCAAGGACGGAACCATTAATCCGACGAAAGCGGACAATATTCCCGGCCTGGAGGCGCTTCGAACAGCCGACCTCATGGTGATATTTACGCGCTTCCGCAAACTGCCCGATGACCAGATGAAATACATCGCCGAGTACGTGGAGTCCGGCCGGCCGATCATTGGGATGCGAACTGCCACCCATGCCTTCGACTTCAAGAATGACCAAACCTATGCCCGGTATGGATTACGGAGCAAGGAATGGGACGGGGGCTTTGGCCGGCAAGTGCTCGGCGAAACGTGGATCAGCCACCATGGTCAGCACGGCAAGCAGAGCACCCGTGGCATCCTGGCCAAGGGTGCGGAGAATCATCCCATCGTACGCGGGATCCACGATGGCGATATCTGGGGACCGACCGATGTCTATGGAGTGCGGCTGCCGCTACCCAGTGATAGCCAGCCGCTGATCTTGGGCCAGGTCCTCGCAGGCATGAGCCCTTCCGACCCGCCCGTGTCGGGCAGGCAAAATGATCCGATGCTCCCCATCGCGTGGGTCAAGACGTATACCGGGAAGCAGGGGACCGTCGGCCGGGTCTTCACCACGACGATGGGGGCATCCCAGGATCTCTTGAGCGAGGGGCTTCGCCGGCTGCTCGTCAACGCCTGTTACTGGGCCGTGGGGCTGGAGGACAAAATCCTGGCCAAGTTAAACGTGGAACTGGTCGGCGAATACAAGCCGCGGCCTTTTGGGTTCGGGGGCTTTCAAAAAGGGTTGCGACCGTCCGACTTCGCCATCAAATGAGGGCCGGTGCGGAAGTTACTGGTCCAGCACTTCGGGCTCGGCGACGGCACGCAGATAGCGGGCCAGCAGGTTTTGCACGGCCACCACGCCCTGCCAATCACTGTAGGCGACGCGGATCTCGGTTGCCTCGTCATTGGCCTGGATGTTTTCGGTGGCTTGAGTCAGGTGGTGGTGGAGGAAATCGAGGATCTCGGCCATACGGGCCGCTTGCGAAGGGGAAAGTTTTTGCGGCAGCGGCGGCAAGCGGTTCTTGCCAATAAACAGGTCGCCGTCACTGACAACGACCTCGTCTTTGATGTTCAGGTCGAAATCGCAGTCGGCCTCGCACTTCGCTGCCATGGGATTGGCGTGGACAGTTGGTGGCCCTTGCTGTGCCGGGGCGTTCCCCAGGGCGCCGCCGAGCAGGGACTTGATGCTAGCCCGCAAAGTGGCCCGGCGAGCGCTGATTTCCTCGTCCGAGCCGAAGAGCAAGAGCGATCGGCCCAAGGCAATGCGATCGCCATGACGTAGCCGGCGAATCTGAACGACATGACCATTGACGCGCGTGCCGTTGGTGCTTTCCAAGTCGGTGAGGATCATGTCGTTGCCGTCTTGCTGGACCTTCGCATGGTAACGGCTGACTCGCTCATCGTTCAGCCGCAGCAGATTGCCTTCCTCACGGCCAATCGTGAATGGCACGGGCAAGTCGCGGAACAGTCGGCCTTTGTCAATGCCGTCCACGACCTGAAAGGTCACCTTGGCGACGGGACCGTTTGCCATCCGAAGGGTCTCCCTGTCGGTTCCTTTCCGTGCCCGAATTGGTCACGGACCGGCTCACATCCAACGGAGCTTGGGAACCCGACCTCGCAGG
>DATGIQ010000202.1:0-5226 GCA_035295665.1 Gemmataceae bacterium
TCTCCAACGCATACGCCGTGGATCGGCCGGTCTCGGTCGATACCATGACCCCGTTCACCCGGCTGGGAATGGAGCCGCGCATTGCCTGATAGTCATAAAAGTTGTGATGCATGATGACCTGGCCGCTCGTCGCATTCATCAGCCGGGTCCGCAAGCCGATCAATCCCCGCGCCGGGATGGTAAATTCCAGGTGGGTCATCTCGCTACGGGCATCCAGTTTCAAGCATTCTGCCCGCCGATTACCGACCAGTTCCATGACCGCCCCCACGGAGCCCGGAGGGGACTCGATGACCAGGTATTCGATCGGCTCCAAGGTTTGGCCGTCCACTTCCTTGGTAATCACGCGCGGTTTCCCCACCGATAGCTCGTACCCTTCCCGCCGCATGTTTTCCAGGAGGATCGACAGGTGCAGCAGGCCCCGCCCCGAGACATGGAATTCATCGCGCCGTTCTTCACTGGGCGTGACCCGCAGGGCGACGTTGGATTCGAGCTCCTTCATCAGACGGTCGCGCAGCTGGCGGCTCGTCACATAGCTGCCGGCCTGGCCCACGAACGGGGAATCGTTAATGCGGAAGAGCATATCGAGCGTCGGCTCGTCCACGGTGATTGGGGGCAACGCCACAGGGTTTTCCAGGTCCGCGATGGTGTCCCCGATGTCCACGTTTTCCAAACCGACGACGGCACAGATGTCCCCGGCTCCGACTTCGTCCGTCTCGACACGGCCCAGGCGGTCAAACGCATAAAGCTGACTGACCGTATCATCGATCCGCCGGCCGTCGTGCTTCATCAGGGCAATCCGCTGTCCCTTGCGGATTCTGCCGGCCACGACTTTGCCAATGGCAATTCGACCGACGTAGTCGCTGTAATCCAGCGTGACCACCAGCATCTGGAGCGGAGCCTGTAAATCGACTTCCGGCGGTGGCACGTGCTGCAAAATTGCATCGTAAAGGGGCCGGATATCGGTTGCCGCGATCGCCAGATCCGGGGTTGCCAGGCCGTCCCGCCCGGACGCATAAATGGTCGGAAAATCGAGCGTGGCATCGTCGGCTTCGAGCTCGACAAACAGATCAAACACAGCGTTGAGGGTGTCGGTGGGTCGAGCGTCGGGCCGATCGATTTTGTTGATGACCACAATCGGCCGCAAGCCCGCCTCGAAGGCTTTGCGGAGCACAAAGCGGGTTTGCGGCATGGGGCCTTCGGCGGCGTCGACCAGCACCAACGCACCGTCGGCCATTTTGAGGACGCGTTCGACTTCGCCACCGAAGTCCGCGTGGCCGGGGGTGTCGATGATATTGATCTTGGTCCCCCCCAACGTCAGGGCGATGTTTTTCGCCAAAATTGTGATGCCGCGCTCCCGTTCGAGGTCGTTGGAGTCCAAAATACGCTCGCCGCGCAGCTCACTGTCCCGGAAGAGACCGGACTGGCGCAACATCTGATCGACCAAGGTGGTTTTTCCATGGTCAACGTGGGCTATGATCGCCACATTGCGAAGATCGGTACGTGTCTGTTTACCGCCCTGCGGCATTGCGTTTCCTGGATTGCGGATCTTGGTCCTTGATCCTTGATGTGCGGTTGCCTTCCAATCACAAAGCGCCATTCAAGAATCGCAACTGCTGATCGTTCCTGCTGGCCGAAGCACGAAGGAGCGTTTATTATAGAAAAGTTGAGCATTCTTCGCATAGACCAGCTAGGTTGAGAATCAGCCATTGCGGAGGAGGAACGCATGGACCTATATGTGATCCGGCACGCCGATGCGGCTCCATTGGGGGAAGGCGGCATCGCTACCGATGCGGATCGGCCATTGACCAAGAAAGGTCAGGACCAGGCCAAACAGTTGGCATCTGGGCTCTCTGCACGGAGGATACGGCTTGGCGTGGTCCTCACGAGCCCACTGCGGCGGGCGCTGGAAACGGCCGAGCGGATGCTTCAAGAGTGGCCCAACCCGGCCCCTCAGCTTCGCGTGTGCCAAGAGCTGGCCCCCGGCGGCAAACGCCGCAAGTTAAGTCGTGTGGTGAGCGAGCTCGGGAGCGATACGGTAGCTCTGGTGGGTCATCAGCCCGACCTGGGCCGATACATCGCCTGGCTCATCGGCAGCAAAAAGACACAGCTCGATCTGGCCAAGGCCGGCGTCGCTCATGTCGTCTGTGAAAAAGATCTGGGAAAAGGGGAAGGCGCATTGGCCCTGCTCGTGGCCCCGGAATGGTTGGGCATCAGTCCCACCGCGTCGACATGAGAAGGAGCTTCGTCAAGAGGCGGGATTCTCCGACGTATCGCTGGCAAGCTGAACCAGGGTCAACGCCAACACTTCCACGCCAACGCCAATCGCTTCCGGAGACGTGTATTCGTCCGGCCGATGGCTGACGCCGCCTCGGCAAGGAATGAAAATCATGCCCGTGGGCGCCAACTGGGCCATGAAGAGAGAATCGTGGTAGGCCCGACTCACCATGGACAGATAATCGTGGCCGAGGTGCCGACAAGCGGCTTGGATGGCGTGGATGATTTTCGAACCGGCTCGACCAGGTGAATCGGCGCTCCGGACGGCGACTTCCGTGGCCAAGCCACGCCGCTGACCGACGGCGTGAGCCGCGCGCTGAATCTGTTCCAGGACCTGATCGCGCCGTCCCAGGTCAATGTCGCGCACATCGATTTCGAGCGTGATCTTGCTCGGAATGCTGTTGATGGCCGCGGGGTGCACCCGACAAACGCCGGTTGTCGCCACGGTGTCGGGGCTGCCGCTCCCTTTTGCCGCCTCCTCCGCTGCCAAGATGATCTCTGCCGCAGCACAAAGGGCGTCCTTACGGTCCGGCATCAACACGGCGCCGGCGTGCCCGCCTTCGCCGGTCAGTTCGACGCGCAGTGCCGCAGGACCCGCAATTGCCGTCACGACGCCGATGGGGAGCTGCTTCTGCTCCAGGATGCGTCCCTGCTCAATGTGCAGCTCCACAAAAGCCGCATAATGACCCACCCGCACCCTGACGTCCTCTAATGAGCCCGTACAGCCAGCTTGCCGACGAACGTACTCAAAGGATTTCCCCTCACTATCGATCAACGCCGCCGCCTGCTCGGCAGACAAGGAGCCGCTCAACAGCCGGCTTCCAAGACAACCGATCCCGAAGCGCGTCGGTTCCTCACTGGTGAAAACCACCAAATCGATCGACCGCGCCGGCCGCCAGCCGGACCGCTGCAGCGCGCGAATGGCCTCCAGCGCACCCAGGACGCCGACCGTGCCATCGTAGCGCCCGGAGAACGGCACCGCATCGATATGCGAACCAGTTGCAATGGGTACCGCCTGTGCGTCTTCGCCGTGCCAGCGTGCAAAAATATTGCCCGCGGGATCTTCCCGAACCGACAGGCTGGCCTCGGCAAAGCGATCCTTGAGAAACGCCCGGGCTTTCCGATCGTTGGCCGTAAATAAGATTCGGGTCACGGCCGGCGGCTGGACGTCGGAGATTTGGGCCAACTGCTCCAGTTCCGTCCAGAGTGGCGAAACATTCACCTTTACTCTTGGCCAACTCATGCCGGGCGTTCCATCGGATCGCGGTTGACATCTTTGTAATACAGATACCGAGCCGGACGCTTGCCCATGGCGACGAACCACTGCGGGCAGTATGGCCCCATCCAGATCACGTCTCCCTGCTGCACAGGATACCAGGCGCCGTCCAGGCGATAGACACCTTGGCCGTCAAGCATCAACAGCCCGTGTTCCATCACGTGGACCTCGACCAACGGCAGCGCGGCCCCGGGGCAATAGGTGAAGATATTCACGGCCAAGTCGAACGACGGCTCCTGGGGAAGCAGCGTTTTCAGCACGGCATCGGGATCGCCCAGAAAGGGGACGCCCGCGACATCCTGTTCCTGTCCGAAAATCGGCCGGGGAGCCCCGGCTCCCGCCAAGGGCACGTAACGTTTTTCGAAGATGTTGAGCCGGCATGCATTCTTGGCCCACAGCTGGCTCGGGACCTCTGGCGGCAGAAACGCATAGCCGCCGAGGCCTAGTCGATGTGTTTCCCCTCCGCGCAGCTCGAGAGTCACGTCGCCTTCCAGGACGTAGAGGAACCGCTCCACGCCGGCCAGAGGCGGTGCAGCGGTCCCGCCTGGTTCCAGAACGGCGAGGTACTGGCTAAACCGCGCTCCTAGACAAGGCCCGATGAGATGGATCCCCTGCGCTTTCTGCCAGCCCGGCAGCGTCGTGGGGACAAAACTTTCGGGAGCGATGAGCGCGTGGTTACGGCATACGTAGCTCCGGCTGACACCAAATGGCGTCATGGCAATCCTCCGGCCAAGCAAAACAGGAAGTTTACCATGACTTCCAGGGCAACTTGAACGTCTCCCGGCACAACGGCTTCGTCCGGGTGATGGCTCACGCCGCCAGGACTGCGCAGGAAGAGCATCGTCATCGGCGTCAGGCTGGCCATCACGGCCGCATCGTGCCCGGCGCCGCTGACCATGTGCATGGCCGGGAATCCCATTGTCTCCACGGCCGCGACCAACATTTTGGTCAGCCGCGGATCCGCTTTTACGGCGGGCTGCTGCTCAATGTGTTCCATGTGAAAGCGGACCCCGCGTTTGCGGGCAAGGTCTTCCGCCTGGTCGAGCAATTGGGCCACCGCTCGTTGTCGTACGGCATCGTCGGCATGGCGAACATCCAAACTAAACGTTGCCAAACCGGGCACGACATTTACCGCGCCTGGCTTCACGGTCAGAGCACCCACGGTTGCGCGCAAACCGTCGACGGAACGAGCAAGCCGCTCCACTTCGAGCACGAACTCCGCCGCCGCGGCCAGGGCATCGTGCCGATCTTCCATGGGCAAGGTGCCCGCGTGTCCGGCATTGCCCTGAAAACTGGCCCACAGCCGGCTGTGGCCGACGATTGCAGCGACGATTCCCACCGGCAGGTTTAGCTTCTCCAGGACAGGTCCCTGTTCGACGTGCGCTTCGAGATATCCCAGGATGCGTTGCCGCGGATAAGCGGCCATGGGAATTTGCGCGGGATCGAGACCAAAAGCGCGGATTGCCTCCGCGAGGGTTACGGCGTGGGCATCGATTCGCTCCAGCAGCATAAGATCGAACCGGCCGGCCGTCGCGAGACTGCCCAGGTACGGAACGCGATAGCGGATCCCTTCCTCCTCCGAAAATCCGAGCACCTCAACAGCGAACGGCAGCCGCCGACCACCCAGGGCCTGCACGGCGGCGATGCCGAGAAGGACGCCCAGCACGCCGTCGAAC
>DATGIQ010000203.1:0-2705 GCA_035295665.1 Gemmataceae bacterium
CGCCGCACTGGCCCGCGGCTGGAACGGCGCGTCCGCGGCCCTGTGACGGGACGTGGAGTGCGAACTGCGCCTACGACTACGGTTGGACCGCGGCGCAAGACTCGCTGAAAGACGCCATGGCCGTGAGCGGCGCGGCGGCGCGGGCGGCGCCCTGGTGGCTGGATGTCGAGACAGCGAACAGCTGGGGCATTGACACGCCGACCCTCAGCCCGGCCGTGGCCCACAGCCTCGACGTGGCGGACCTGCGCGGCGAGATCGACTCGTTGCGGTCCGCCGGGATCGCGCGAATCGGCGTGTACTCGACGGCGTATATGTGGAGCCAGATCACCGGGGCCACGAGCCCCGGCTCGGCCATCAATGAGCCGTTCGATGCGCTGCCGAACTGGGTTCCGGGGGAGAGCAATGCCGGCCAGGCGCAGAAGTACTGCACGGCGAGTTTCACGGGCGGGCCCGTGGTGCTTACCCAGTACCCCTCGGGCGCTTTCGACGCGGACTACGCCTGCGAGTGAGGCTCCTGAGCGAATCCTCGTCCCTCACCTGCACCGACGGCTCTCAGGTCGTCGACGCCAGGATCTGCGCCGCTACATCGGTTGAGAGTCGGCGAGGCCGTGGCGCAGGGCGTAGCCCACGGTGTCCCCACGCCGGCGGGCGCTGATCTTCCGATACATGCTGTTTGCATGGCGCCCCGCGGTGAGCGGTCTCCCGCGCACCCGTGCGCAACGCTGCCCGAAAAGGACCGCGCTACTGCATATGTACTACGGGCGCACGGCGCTGCCCGCGAAAAATACCGCATTTGATGTATTGCTGCGCGACTGGCTGGCCCGTACGGTAAGGGACACGGGCGGTCCCCGGCGGCGGCGCGCCTCTCACTCACCCGAGCTCGGGCGAAGTGGACGGAGACCTCCATCGGAAAAGGGAAGGTGACGCGGCGCGCAGCGGGATGTCACGGACAGCTTAACGTGCTTGTTCCCTTCGTGATATCTGGCAGGCCCGCCGGCCTTCAAAGGAGGTGCCGATCATGGCGCGTAGGATGTTGGGCTTGCTTCTCGGCGGGATGATGATTCTTGCACTTCGGGGAAACGTGGCTGTCGAGGGAACCGTCCTGGCGGCCGAGTCGCCCCCGTTCTTCGAGACGAGTTGGGGCGTCGGGCAGCTGAATGCACCCACTTCGGTGTCCGTGGACAGCTCCGGCAACGTCTACGTGGCGGATACCAACAACAACCGGATCGCAAAATTCGACAGCGTTGGGAACCTCACTCCGTTGGGCACCGCAGGCAATGGGGCTGGGCAATTCGCGTCCCCGGAAGGCGTAGCCGTGGATGGCTCCGGCAATGTCTTCGTGGCCGACACCTTCAATAACCGGGTCCAGAAGTTGGACAGTCGCGGCAACTTCGTTACGCAGTGGGGCTCTTCTGGAAATTTTATCCCCCAGGCCATAGCCGTCGATGGTGCCGGCAACGTGTATGTCGTCGATGCGGGCAGTAGCAGCATACAGAAGTTCGACAGCGGCGGGAGATTCCTAACCAGCTGGGGCTCTTTCGGCTCTGCCGACGGGCAGTTCTACGCTGCTGAAGGCATCGCCGTGGATGGCTCCGCCAACGTATACGTCGCAGACTCGAACAACTATCGTATCGACAAATTCACGAGCAGTGGGGCCTTCGTCACGGCGTGGGGTTCCCAGGGCACGGGCAATGGGCAGTTCGGTCTTCCATGGGGTGTGGGGACAGACGCCTCAGGCCACGTCTATGTGGCTGATGCCGTAGGTAACGAGATCCAGAAATTCGATAGCAGCGGGACCTTCCTGAGTGCCTGGGGCTCCTTTGGGTCTGGAGCCGGGCAGTTCAACAACCCCGCGGCGGTGGCAGCGGACGGCTCCGGGAACATTTACGTGGCTGACGAGAACAATAATCGGGTCGAGACGTTCGGCCCTCTGCCGCCACCCCCGACCAGCACGCCGACGCCGACGGCCGCGCCGACGCATGGACCCGCCACGGTCGTCAAGTTCAATATCACATCGCCAATGACGGGATCACAAATATTTACCTGCCAGGGTGATACTGTGACCGTCACCGGCAATGTGCATGAGGTGGGCACCTTTACGACCGACGCCCATGGCGGTATCCACGAGTCCGACGAGTTCAACGCACAGGGGGTCAGTGGCACAGGCACGAGCGGCACTGTGTACCGGGTAACAGAAAACAGCACGACGCATTTTGAGGCCCATGGCCAGCTTGGATCTACCTTCACGAACGTCTTTAGCATGCGGATGATTGGTCAGGGGCCAGCTAACGACACCATCATGCACGGTGTTAACCATGTTACGCTCAACGCCGACGGCACAGTGACTGCGAACGTTAGCGACTTCACGTTCGTCTGCACGGGGCCGACCTTCACACCGAGCATAACCCCTACCAGCACGGCACTTCCGCCGCCGACCAACACGCCGACACCCGCGCCTTACAGCCCACTCGCAGTGTATTGGACGAGTATCGACACGAATGGCCCCACCACTATGGTCTCGCGGGCCAACGCGGATGGGACTGCCTCGCAAACCCTGATGTCGACCTCCGGCTCATCCGCAATTGGCTGGATTGCGGTGGATAGCGTCGCCGGGAAGATGTACTGGCCAGAATGTTCGGTCCCTGGTTGCAGCGGCCGCATCCGACGGGCCAACCTGGACGGGACCGGCGTCCAAGACATCGTTA
>DATGIQ010000204.1:0-13023 GCA_035295665.1 Gemmataceae bacterium
CGCGGTGCACGATCCCTCGCTCATGGGCATGGTGCATGGCCCGGGCGAGCGGTTCGACGAGCCGGGCCGCCTGTCGAGCCGGCCAGGGCGTGCCGTCCATGGAATCGGCCAGCGACCCGCCATCCACATATTCCAGCGCGAGAAAAAGACCGGGCTCCTGCACGCTAATTTCGTAAATTTGGACGATGTGTGGATGTTGCAAACTGGCGATCGCTTCCGCTTCCCGGCGGAAGCGAAGCCGTTCTTCGAGCCGAGTTTGGGTTCCGCTCGCCACCATTTTGAGCGCCACCAATCGGTTCAAGGCCGTTTGTCGTGCCTTATAAACCACTCCCATTCCCCCGCGGCCAAGGATACTCAACACCTCGTACCCGTGAACCGACGGAAACGTGTCGGCCCTCGCGTCAACATCCGGCTGGGGGCTTGCGGAGGAACGAAGGGCCTCGTGAACTTCGAAATGGAGGTGGATGGCCTCGGCATGCTCCGGAAATCGGCGTTCGTATTCCTCAAGGGTCGGGTTTTCGCCCTGCTCCTCGCGGAGCACGACTTCGTGATAGAGCAGCTCGAGCAGGTTGTCGGCCTTGGTCTGGAGCGATGGGTACTTTTGCAGGTAGATTTCCAGCCACATGCGGTCCCCGGCTTGCCAGCGCCGGCGCTGGTCCAGAAGCAAGAAGCTTTGTGAAGGCCGCACGGGGACAGTGGACCGGGACTCCGATTCCGGCTCACTCATGGCTGCCTTCCTCCAGACCCAGCTCGGCCACGACGAGATCGATCGCTCGGGCCAGGCGTTTGCGCAGGGCTTCCGGGCTGCCACCGACCTGGGCAGCAATGGCAGCCCAGTCCAGACCCTGGTCACGGAGGTCCAAGAGATGCCGTTCGTCGGGAGAGAGACGGCGGCGGGCCTCGGACAGCAGATCCTGGAGGGCGACCCGTTGGCTCGGCGTTCCTTCTCTGGAAGCAATGGCCTGGTCGGGCAATTCATCGAGGGGAACACGGCGGTCGGCATGGCGCTCGACGCTGGGCCGGCGCGCCTTGTCGGCCAATTTGTTGCGAGCCATGACAGCCAGCAGTTTCAGGAGATCCTCAGGCCGATTCAGTTCGTACTGTCCCAGGGCCGCACGCACGAAAAAACTGGCCAAGACCGACTGGCAGATATCCTCAGCGTCGAACAGACGCCGGAGCCGGGCATCCACGAGCCGGACGTGGATGATGTGGCGCAGCGGGGCCTCATAGCGGCGCAGCAGTTCCACGGCCGCGGCTTCATCGCCCTGCCGGACGCGCTGCAACAGCTCCTGGAACGAGAGATCGTCAGCCATGAGAAGTTTTCCGACTCCCCCCGCGGATCTTCGATTCCTTTCATGATACACTTGCGGTCGCGGTTGAGCAAAGAATGCCTTGGTTGCCAATCGTTCGCATTTGGGGTAAATCAGGAACGGAGAGTCGGTGGTTGGCCGTTGAGTTCTGGTTGGGGAATGGGAGCGCAGCGGTGCAGTGCCGCTCTGCCAACCTTGCTATGCGGCATTTCGCAAAACCGCGTGTTGATGTGCCCCGCACGGCTCTGCAAAAAGCCGTTAAACGGAAACAACCAATCGGATCTTCAATCAGATTCGAGTTGGAAGATTGCATGAGGGACTCTCCATGCGACGTTTGCTCCTCGTGATAGCCTGGCTAGGTCTTGCACACGCTTTTGCAATCCCCGCGCAGGCTGCCGACCGCGAATACGAAATCGTCGTCTACGGCGGCACATCGGGCGGCATTAGCGCGGCGATCCAGGCAGCGCGCATGGGCCGCAGGGTCATCCTCGTCGAGCCTGGCCATCACCTAGGCGGCATGACCACCGGCGGCCTGGGTGCGACCGACATCGGCAACAAACGGGCCATCGGCGGAATTTCGCGCACGTTTTACCAGCGTATCCGCGCCTATTACCAAAACGACGCCCATTGGACATTCGAGAAACGCGCCGACTTCAAGGGTTCCGGCCACGACCCCAAGGACGACGCTGCCTGGACGTTCGAGCCGCATGCCGCTCGGAAAATCTACGATGACCTGATCCGCGAACACGAAGTCCCGGTTGTCTTTGGCCAGCGTTTGGACCTGGCGAAGGGCGTGCACAAGGAAGGAACGCGGATCGTGGCCATCACAATGGAGTCGGGCCAGGTCTACCGCGGGAAAATGTTCATCGACGCAACCTATGAAGGAGATCTGCTGGCGAAAGCTGGCGTTTCCTATCATGTCGGCCGGGAGGCGAACGCGACCTACGGGGAGACGTTGAACGGGGTACAGGTCAAGCACGCCACGCACCATCAATTCATCAAGAGCGTCGATCCTTACCGAAAGCCCGGCGACCCGTCCAGCGGTCTCGTGCCGCGGGTGCATTCGGGCTCAGCCGGCGTCGATGGCCAAGGGGACCGGCGCGTGCAGGCGTTCAATTTCCGGATCTGTGCCACCGACCGGCCAGAAAACCGTCTTCCGTGGCCCAAGCCAGCTCAGTACGACGAACAGCAGTACGAGCTTCTGCTGCGGAACTTTGAGGCGGGGGATCAGCGGCTGCCGTGGCATCCGGTCCTGCTTCCCAATCGCAAAACTGATTCGAACAACAATTTCGCGTTTTCCACCGACGACCTCGGCAGCAATTATGCCTATCCCGATGGTGACTACGCCACCCGGGAACGGATCTGGAAGGAGCACGCCGAATATCAGCAGGGATTGCTCTGGACCTTGGCCAACCACCCACGTGTACCGGAAACCGTCCGCCGGCATTTCCAGACTTGGGGGCTCGCTCAGGATGAATTTGCCGACACCGATCATTGGCCGCATCAGCTGTACATCCGCGAAGCCCGGCGGATGGTCGGCGAATACATCATGACGGAAGGCAATTGCCGTGGCCAGCGCGTGGTCGAGGACTCCGTCGGCCTGGCGGCCTACACGATGGATTCCCATCACACGCAGCGGTACGTGACGGCCGAGGGTTTCGTGCGGAACGAGGGCGATGTCCAGGTCGGTGGATTTCCGCCGTATCCTATTTCCTACCGGGCGCTGGTGCCGCGGGCAGTGGAGTGCAGCAACCTCCTGGTGCCGGTCTGCCTCTCGGCATCGCACATCAGCTACGGCTCGATCCGGATGGAACCGGTGTTCATGGTGCTGGGGCAATCGGCGGCGACCGCAGCAGCACTGGCCCTCACCGATAACGTGGCCGTGCAACAGGTGAGGTACCCGAAGCTGCGTGAACGATTGCTGCGGGATAAGCAGATCCTTGACTGGATCGCAAAATAACGGGCAATCTGAGCCCGATGCGCCAGCGCGGGACGGCCAAGACTGTTCCGCGCGCTGGCGCATCCCGCTTGTGGGACAAGGTCCGTTCGCGATCAGGGAAGCGGTTCCTGCAATAGCTGCTGGAAATCGGCCCGCGGCCGCAACGAGTCGAAGACCGCATCCTCCCGCAGAGTCTTGCCCTTGCCATATCCGTGCCCGATCGCCCTGCGCAGCATTTGCACGGCGTCTGCGGCATACTGCTCGGCCTCCATCATGCGGTTGTCTTTCCGGGCCAGCGGCACACAGCGGGCGAGGAATTGGGCCGCACGGAAATACTCTTGGCCATCGTTCGGAAGGCGCTGCACCGGCTCGATGGCGGCCTTGGCGAGCGCCCGATCGTCGCCCAGTTGTTCCAGGGCATCGGCGAGCGCCTCGGTGTGAAAGTGGTAAAACTTACGGTACGTGGGGTTGCGCGGGCTGCTGCGGACGGCAACGGTTTGCCGTTCGATGGCCTCTTCGAGGTACACCCGAGCTTTCTGCCATTGCTTGCGGGTCAGCTCCAGCTCGGCCAGGTTGTGGAGCGTGCTGCCGAGCTCGCTCTGGTAATCGGGCACGGAAGGAAAATTACCGGCCAATTTGCGTTGCAGGGTGATCGCGCTCTGGTACGCGCGCTCTGCATCCGATTTCTGCTCCATATCCACGAAGAGGAGCCCCAAATTGTTGTAGGTATTGGCCAGGTCGGAACGGAAGCTGGGTACTTCCGGATGGTGCTTGACCAGGGCATCCTTCAGATCGATCGCCTGCCGCAGCAAACGCGCGGCCTCGGGAAATCGTTCCGCAATCCGCAAGAGCTGGGCCGAGTTGGCGCAAGCGCGAGCGAGATCGTTCTTGTATACGGAATTGTCGGGGAAGTCGGCCACCAGCTTTTCCAGGCGCCGGAGCGCTTCCGCATACATGGCCTGGTCGGATAAAACATCGCCGAGATTGAGATACGAAAGCGCTACCTGCTGGCGATACCTGGCTTCGCTCGGAACCTCGTCGACGAGTTTTGTGCGGAGGCGGAGCGCCGTACGGTGGGCCGTCTCTGCCTCTTTGGTTCGGCCCAGGTCGGCAAGAAGATTTCCCCAGTCCCCATAGCAGTTGGCAAGGTCCTCCTGAAAGGCGCTTTCCTCCGGATACTGGGCAGCGAGCTTTTCATGAAGGTCGATGGCCGCCCGGTATTCGCCGTCGGCTACTGCGTCCTGTCCCAGCAACCGGTGAATCCCGGCGACCTGAACATAGGCCCGGGCAGTCTCCTGCCGGACGATCGGATCCAGGCTCTCTGTCTGGAGAAATCCTTGATAAAACCGCAGGGCTTTTTCGAGCAGGGCCCGCCGCACCGGCTCCATCTGTGGGATGTTCGCTAACTGCTTTGTTCCCACGTCCCGCAACATCTCATCCACGGCGCTGCGCGCTTGGCGGAAGTTTTCTTGGGCCTGGGCGCGCGCGGCCTCCTTGTCGTTACGTTCCTGTTCGAGGCGTGCATTGGCCTGCTGGAGCCGGGCGTTGGCCGCCACGACAACGCCGAGCACAGTCAGGGCAGCGACCCCGCTGACGCCGAGTAGGGACGCCAAGGCCGGCCGGCGTTTGGCCCATTTCAGGCAACGCTCCCATGCCGGCGTGGGACGAGCGAGAATGGCTTCCCCGGCCAAGAATCGTTCCAGGTCGTCCGCTAAATCGGCGGCGCTGGCATAACGGCGGCGGCGTTCCTTTTGCAAACATTTCAGGCAAATGGTCTCCAGATCGCGCGGCACCTTGGGATGCAGCCGGGTTGGCGGTACGGGATCCTGGCTGCGGACTTGCTCCATCGTGCTCAGGGCGGTTTCGCCGCGGAACGGTGGCCGGCCGGTGAGCATCTCGTAGAGGATTGCCCCGAGGGCGTAGACATCGGTGGCCGGACCGATTTCACTCGCCTTGCCGAGGGCCTGCTCCGGAGCCATGTAACTCGGTGTCCCGAGCGTGGCTCCGGTCGAGGTTTGGCCGATTTCGCTATCGAGCAGCTTGGCCAGGCCGAAGTCGGTGATCTTGGGAATCAGTCCGTAGTCCATAGCCTGTAGTCCGTAGTCTGCCGTTTTTGCTACGGACTGTGGACTACGGACCGCGGACTCCAAGAGGATGTTGGCCGGCTTCAGGTCCCGGTGCACGATCCCTCGTTCGTGAGCCGCCGCCATGGCGCGAGTCAACGTCAACAGTAGCTGGGCCGCAGCTCGGGCCGGCTGTGGCGCCCCAGCCAACCGCTCCGCCAACGTCCCGCCATCCACGAACTCGAGCGCCAGATAAGGCTGCTGCCGCGCTTCCCCGACTTCAAAAATCTGGACGATGTTGGGATGTTGCAACCGGGCGGCCGCCTCGGCTTCCGTGTGGAAGCGGGCCAATTCTTTGGCGTTCGTTCCCGCGCCGGCGGAAATCATCTTCAGCGCCACCAGGCGATTGAGCCGGATGTGCCGGGCTTTGTACACTACGCCCATCCCGCCGCGGCCCAAAAACCCGAGCACCTGGTAGCCGGGGACCTGACTCACGTCTTCCGCCGCGGTCGCTTGACCGGGCGTCGTTCCTTGGAACTCGCCGCCGGTGAGGACGAGATCCGGAAAACGGATTTGATAATCACGCAAGGAGGGCAAATCCCCATATTGGTGACGGACGCGGTACTCCTGCTCGGCCAGCTGGAGCACAATGGCCGGCTGATTCAGACACGGAAATCGCTTCAGGTAGCCCTCGACGGGAGTGGGCCCCGTCCCTCCGCTTGGGGACGGCGCGGGGTGTTCGCGCCAATGTTTCCAGGCCAGCTCCAGCTCGATGTGAATCAATTCTTGCAAGGTGGGGAGATAATGGGCGTCCTTCTCCGCCGACAGGAAATGCTCAATCGGCTCGGGGCGATCCTCGTGCCAGGCCGCCTCGAAGCGGCGGCGGGCGTTTTCATCGACCGTAGCACCGGACGCGGAACCCAGGGTCATGGGGACGAGACCTGAAAGGCACTCTCCAGGCGGCTTTGCACCCGCTTCAAAATCCTGCGGACCGTCCGTTCCGAGCAACCCAGGCGTGCGGCCACCTCGAGGTTGGTGCACTGCTGGAGTTTGAGATCGACAAACCGGCGCTCCTCCTCATCGAGGGACGCCATCAATTGTTGAAACTGGTCGGCAAACTCGGCCGCCTCGGCGGGAGACGGGCCAGGCGCCACCAGGCCGAAGGGTTCATCGCTTTTCCCGAGCGGCACCTCTTGCTCGAAGCCCCGCTTTTGGCGACCGTGATAGCGGGCTAGCTCGCGCACCTTTGCCAGGGTGATGGCACACAACAATCGCCAAAGGCCCTCACTATCGGACAGCTGAAATTCACCTGCCTGGGCACGGCGCAGAAATGTGCGGTAAGCCGACTGCACCACGTCTTCCGCCCCAACGCGGCGGCGGAGCCCTTCGGAAAGATGGCGTTCCGCGAGGCGCTCGAGCAACGCGCCGTATTGTTCGCAGAATTCCTGGACGATGAGCCGATCGCCGGTCCGCAGCCCCTGAATCAATCGTTGCCAGCGATCCTCACTTTCCAACATGGTGCGCCTCAGCAAACGGCCGGTTTCCTTTTGCTCCTTCCTCTGCTGGATACAGCGGTAGCGTAACAAGGCCAAGCGTCAAAATCAACGGGCTCGGCTCGGCCAAAGGAATTGAACGTGAAAAAACCGAGACTCCGCGGGTCCGTCTCGATCGGATCTATGCGAAGCCTCCGGATCCGCGTGTTGCAGCGTTCGATTCAGATCGTGGCGAGCGGCAGATGCGCCGGCCAACAAGAAAATCTCGCCGACGTGGCCGAGTTTCTCACCAGACGGCAATGAAAGGGATGAAGGCACTTGGGCAGTGCATGTCTGAATCAACATTGTGGCAAAACTGGATCCGGCCGCCCCCAACAGAATCACCGCGCTCGTGTGTGCCCATGCGGAGACCGGCTCGGAGCCAGTTCGGAGGAACCGACGATGTCTCTCATACCATTTCACAGAACGGCGGCAGCATCGAAATTCTAGGGCGACCCCAAAGAAGATAGGAAGAGGAATGCATTCAAGAAATTGGTGGCAAAATTCGGTTGCTTTCCTGTGCCGGGGAGATCATAATCGGGCAAGTACGGAGGCTCGCAACGGAACTCAGTTCGGCACAACATCGGCAGACTGCTTGTCACCGGATCATTGTCTGCTGTCCCCTGACGTGACCGTCTTTCGTAAACGAGGCCCGGCGTAATGCTCGGGTAGGATTCTGCTGCACACAATTCTGACAGGCTAGCGAAGGACCTTCGCTGGCGCGTCAGGCTTTGTGTGCAGCCGCGATCCGCACATTGAAATAAGGTCCGGAAGTGCTCGTTGCATTGTCCGGATCGATGGGCCCATTGTCCGTTTCGCGGTGATTGTGCGAACCGCCGCGAAACGGATCGACCTCGCACAAAACCATCGCAATTGCTTGTTGGAGGAAATCCATCATGTCTTTGCCATCGTGGTACCGGCGGAACAGAGGCAACAGCAAATCCGCGCAGCGCCAACGAAGGTCGGCTTCGCTGCTCCTGGAAAAATTGGAAGAGCGTGCGGTCCCGGCACTCTCTTATCACGGCGGTCCGCTCCTCGGCAATGTTCAGATCGAGGCGGTCTATTACGCCCCCTGGAATAGCAGCGGCACGCTCCAATCGCAGAGAGCCACGCTCGATTCATTTTTCCCCTTTATCACGAACAGCAGTTTCATGGACCTGCTCGCTCCCTACAGTGCCGGCGGCACAACCATCGGCCACGGCAGCTTCCTCGGGGATGATTCAAACTTTCCAACTGCCCTCACAACCACCGTCAGCATCAATGGCAACAACTATCCCGCCATTGATAACAACCAAATTCGCGCGGATCTTAGTGCGCAAATCAACGCCGGTGGCAATAACTTGACCACGCCGAATGCGAATACGTTGTACTTCGTGTTCACGCCGCCCGGCACAGTGGTGACCGCCGGTTCGGAGAACAGCGTCAAGAACTTTGTCGGCTTCCATAGCTGGTTCCACGATCCCACGAGCGGCCAGGACGTTGTCTATGCCGTGATGCCCTATCCCGACGGCAATCCAAACGCCGGGTTCTTTCCTTTGAATACGGTCCAAGTCCTGGAGCAGACGGCGACCCACGAGTTGGCCGAAGCGGTGACTGACGCCCTACCGGGGGGATCGAGAGTGCCTGGCTGGTATGATGACGCGCTCGGATACACCGGGGAGATCGGCGATTTATGCAATGCCGAATGGGGCACGCTCAACGGCTACGTGGTACAAAATCTCTTCTCCAACGCCAGCAACTCCAGCGCGATTGCCGCGGGAAGCAACTTCTACATCAGTAGCCTCGGCAACCCGGCCGAAGGTCAGTTCTCGGGCCCCATCGCGACCTTTGTCGATACGTCCGGCAGCGGAGTACTTTCCTCAGCGGCTGTCGATTGGGGGGATGGCACCTATGTGTATGTCCCGACGACGGTCCAGCGCGTCAACAGCACGACGTTCCATCTCATCGCCAGCCATACCTACAACGCCGATGAAGGCGCTGTTTTCAACCCGAAAGTCTTTTTGACCCTGGCCGACGGTAGCCAGGCCAATGCCCGCGGCGTGCTCGATATTCAGGACGGTGCTGGTAACGACTATGTCTACATGGATAAGGGGTTGGTGACGTTGGCGGACCCGCCGGTTACCGGCACGGCGGTCAATGTCAGCGGTCGCGCCAATGCATCCTTCAACGCCGCGGTAGCTACCTTCACCGATCCGAGTGGAGCGGAATCGACCAGCAATTACACCGCTCTGATCGATTGGGGGGACGGCACCAGCGCTGTTCAGGGGTTGATCACGCAGACCGGTGGGATATTCACCGTCAAAGGCGGCCATACGTACAACCAACCGGGCAGTTTTGCAATCACGGTAACGATTCAGCACGATAGCGCTCCGTCGACTACGCTCTCCAGCACGGCCAATATAGGGGCAGTCGGAACGCAAATCGTCTGGAGCGGAGCCAGCGGCGTCGATTTGAATTGGAGCGATGCCAAGAATTGGGTCGGCAACGTGGTGCCCGGGCCTGGAGACATCGCGGTTTTCAATAACACCGCTAACAACGGTAACTCGGTCGTTGATCCCGGGTTCGCTGGAACCATCGGCGGCGTGATTCTCGACAGTACGTGGGGAGCCACGCTCACGATCCAGAATACGCTGACCATCACGGGCAGCAGCTCCTGGGCGAGCGGCTTTATCAATGGTGGTACGGCCGGCCTCGTTAACACCGGGACGCTGACCGTAACCGGTCCAAGCAACAAGTATCTCGGCGGGCTCTTGACCAACAACGGCACGATCCTGCACGGTTACGGTCCCGGCAGCCTGGGATTCAATGGCGATGCGACCCTGGTCAATAACGGCACGTATGACTTCCAGGCCGATGGTACCGGCATCTTCATCAACAGCGGCCCCGCAGCCACGTTCATCAACAACGGCACCCTCAAGAAATCCGCCATCACCGACAGCGATGACCGCTCGTTCCTGCATGTGAGTTTCTTCACCAACAACGGCGGCAGTATCGACGTGGAGAGGGGGCGGCTGGCGTTGGGGCAGGCGGCCGTGACCAGCACGGGAATGACCATCACGGTGGCGGCAACCGACGCGGTGTTCGATCTGACCGACAACACGACGGTGACCTATACCGGCAACTATGGCCCCGGATTTGGCGAGGGCCATATCCGCCTGCTCAACGGAACACTCGCGGTTGGACTGACCGGAGCGACCTTCAACTTCCCGCAGCCTGATGTGTTCGAGTGGAAGGGCGGTTTCCTGAGTGCCGGCAAGGCTGGCCTCAGCAACGCCGGCTCGATGACCGTGACGGGTGCCAACAACAAGTATCTCGGCGGGCTCTTGACCAACAACGGCACCATCCTGCACGGTTATGGGCCAGGCAGCCTGGGATTCAATGGCGATGCGACCCTGGTCAATAACGGCACGTACGACTTCCAGGCCGATGGTACCGGCATCTTCATCAACAGCGGCCCCGCAGCCACGTTCATCAACAACGGCGTCCTAAAAAAATCTGCCGTGACGGACAGCGGGGATCGCTCGTTCCTGCATGTAAGCGTGTTCAACAACAACGGCGGCAGCATCGATGTGGAACAGGGCCGGCTCGCCTTGGGCCAGGCGACCGTGACCAGCACGGGGATGACCATTACAGTGGCGGCCACCGATGCGGTGTTCGATCTGACCGACAACACCACCGTCAGCTATGCTGGCAACTTTGGCAACGGTTCGGGCAATGGCCATATCCAGCTGCTCAACGGCACGCTAGCGATCGGAGCGGGCGGTGCAACGTTCAGTTTTCCTCAAGCCGGATTATTCCAGTGGAAAGGAGGGTTCCTCAGTGCCGGCTTGGCTGGCCTCACCAACACGGGCTCGATGACCGTGACGGGCGCCAACAACAAGTATCTCGGCGGGCTCTTGACCAACAACGGCACGATCCTGCACGGTTACGGTCCCGGCAGCCTGGGATTCAATGGCGATGCGACCCTGGTCAATAACGGCACGTACGACTTCCAGGCCGATGGTACCGGCATCTTCATCAACAGCGGCCCCGCAGCCACGTTCATCAACAACGGCACCCTCAAGAAATCCGCCGTCACCGACAGCGATGACCGCTCGTTCCTGCATGTGAGTTTCTTCACCAACAACGGCGGCACCTTCGATGTAGAGAGAGGCCGCCTGGCGCTGGGCCAGGCGACGGTCACAAGCACCGGGACATCGATCATCGTCGCCGGGAGCGATGCGGTACTGGATCTCACCGATAACACGACTGTGACGCTGACCGGCAACTATGGCAACGGCTTTGGCAATGGCCGTGTCCGCCTGCTCAACGGGACGCTGGCCGTCGGGGCAGCCGGCGCTACGTTCAATTTCCTCCAGACGGGACTGTTCGAATGGAAAGGAGGGTTCCTCAGTGCTGGCTCGACAGGCCTCACGAACAGCGGTTCGCTGACGGTGACCGGGGCCAATAACAAATACCTGAGCGGTCTGTTGACCAACAACGGCACGATCATCCAGGGCTTCGGGCCCGGTAGCTTGGGTTTCAACGGGGATGCCACGTTGGTCAACAACGGAACCTACGACTTCCAGGACGACAGCACGGGCATCTTCGTCAACAGCGGTCCCGCAGCCACCTTCATCAACAACGGCACCGTCGAAAAGTCCCAGGGGAGTCTTGCGGCGTCGATCTCGGTGACGATCTTCACTAACCAAAGTGGCGGCACAGTGAGCGCACAGTCCGGGACACTCAACCTGGCTATCGGTGGAAGCAGTACTGGTAATTTCAACGCAGGGCCGGCCAGCGCCGGTGCAACGATTAACTTTACAGGCGGCACGTATACCGCCAATCCGGGCACGTCCTTCACCGGGGACGGGCTGCTCCAGGTCGGCGGCGGAACCCTCATCATCAACGGCGTCGTCGGCGCCCAAAATGTGGCCGTGGTCAATGGCACGCTCAAGCTCAATTCCGATGCGATCTTGTATGTGGCTAGCAACTATATGCAGAGCGGCGGGGCCCTGGCCATCGACCTGGGCGGTACCAGTCCCGGCGCGGGCTTCGGCCAGCTCAATATCGCGGGAACGGCTTCACTCGGCGGCACGCTCAGCGTCGCATTGGTAAATTCCTATTTCCCGAGCGCTGGCTCCCAATTCCAGCTCCTCACTTTTGGCAGCCATGTGAAATCGTTTGGATCGATCAACGGGTTGAACCTGGGCAATGGCGTAACCCTTTCGCCCGCTCTCACAGACAACAGCTTGACGCTGGTGACTAGGGTGCCGCCGGCTCCGCCTCCGGGCCCCGGCGCCAATTTCCCAGGCAAGGGCCCGGTGAGCGTACCAAACGCGGTTCAAGTCGATGCTTGGTTTGAGCTGTTGCGCGATGGTCCCGGTAACGCCTTCTGCTAAGCGGCATTTTGGGGTGCGACGGCTCGGCGCAGCTTTGGACGGACGGATGTGGCTGAGTGGTTGCGACGGAGGCATCCGTCCCAACATTCCAAGCGAACGCGATGCTACATGCCGACGAACCGGATGGAAGCGAACGCTCGTTATCGGTTGGCGTGCCCATCGAGCACCGCCCGGAGATGACCGTGTGGCAGCCGCCACAGGCGTACTGTCCCATCCATCGATCTCGAGGCTGCAAGGCGACCCCAGGGCCGTGCGGTACCGCTTGGGCGGCTCTTTCTGCAGACATTTCAGGCAGATCGTTTCCAGGTCGCGTGGCACGTTGGGATGAAGCCGGCTAGGCGGGACAGGCTCCTGGGTGCGTACCTTCTGGAGTGTACTCTGCGGCGTCTCCCCGCGGAACGGCGGCCGGCCCGTCAGCATCTCATAGAGCACCGCTCCGAGGGCATAGACATCCGTCGTCGGGCCGACCTGGTCCGTCCGACCAAGGGCTTGCTCCGGGGCCATGTAGCTGGGCGTTCCCATCGCGGCACCGGTTGTCGTTTGGTTGCTGTCGTTGTCCAGCAGTTTGGCGAAGCCGAAGCCGGTGATTTTGGGGATGAGTCCGTAGTCCGTAGTCCCTGGTCCGTAGTCGCCTGCTACGGGCTGCGGACTATGAACTAAGGGCCCGCGAAAAAATAACTTCGTCGATTTCTAGTGTTTGCGGGGAGTAATGACATAGTTCCAATCGCCATGAAAATCAGCGGGCTTCAATTTCAGTGTTGCCATCTGTTCGTCACTGACCTTGATGCCCGTTTCGTA